>CAMVGT010000059.1 GCA_947167125.1 uncultured Erysipelotrichaceae bacterium | reverse complement strand
GCGATCTTGTTTTCACTTGCCCATACACATGCGTTGTAGTAGTAGTCGGAAGCCTTGATGTCATTGAACGGGTTCTTTGTTGTCTTGACTGCCGGCTTGCCTGCATATCTGTACAGGAATGTCATTGCATGTTCTCTTAAGCAGGTTTCATCCGGCTTGAATGTGCCGTCCTGATAGCCCTTTGTGATTTCTTTTTCAGCGGCCCAGAGAACTGCCTTGTAGTAGTACGCATTCGACTTGACATCGGAGAACTTCTTCGCGTCTGCGGAAGGTTCAGGCTGTCCTGCCATTCTCCATAAGAAGGTAACCATCTGCGCTCTTGTGCAGCCTTCTTCCGGTCTGAATGTATTGTCTTCCGCGTAGCCCTTTGTGATGCCGTTGTCTCTTGCCCAGTAGACTGCGTCATAGTAGTACTTGGATTCATCTCTGACATCGACGAATCTGTCATCTTCCAGAGCTTCCCAGAGGTAATCCTTTGTGAATTCAGTCAGCTGGTTTCTCCAGACGCCCCAGTCATGAGCACCCGGTTTCCAGAAGAAGACTGTCTGTGCGCCGTCTTCAACGAGTTCATCATAGGTATCAACGTTGACATCTCTTCTTGTGAAGCTGTCGAATTCGCCGACGGATACATAGTAGAAGCCATGTTCGCCGAACGCTTTCTTCTGTTCAGGAGTAACCGTGTTGACGCCGTCCTTCTTGATAAAGTTGAGTGTTCTGGATGGCGAGAAGATGCCGTAGTATTCGAATTCCGCATTGGCCTGGAGTGCAGCCTGGTCGGTGACGGAAGCGCCGGAGGAGAGACCTGCGATCGCTCTGTCAGATGCTTCTTTCGATACCGCATACTTTTCTTCAACCAGCGGGATGATGACCTTGAGAATGTTCTCAAGAGCCGGTCCGCGTTCGAAGTTGTAGACGGTGTTGTTCATCGTTACGACAACTGTCGGTTCGACTTCGCCTTCCGCGATCAGGTTGTCATAGATGTTCTTGCCGGAGCCGATGTTGAACCATTCGACTTCGTTTCCGCCGCCGCCATGGCAGAGGTAGAGAGTCTTGTAGGAACCGGATTCATCATAGCCGTAAGGCAGATAGACGCCGATCGTTCTTGGATCGCCGTTGAGGTCTGTGTAATCGACATATTCAACGGTACCGACCTGATCGTCAGTTCTCGGATAGATGTATTCCTGTCCTTCAATCGCTGTTTCCTTGTCACCGACATAGAACAGGGAGTGTCCGCTGTCAGCGCCGTTGTTTTCGAACGGAAGGTTTGCCGGATCCTTGATGGTTGTGCTCTTGCCTTCGGCATCCGTTACGACAAAGTCATAGAAGTACTGGGTTGCCGGCAGAGGCATTGTGATCTGCCATACATTGTCGTGCGTGTTTTCCATCGCAAACGGCTTGTAGTTGTAAGCAGCCACGTCATAGCCTGTGTTCCACATGCCCTTTTCATATTCATACGGTGTGTATGTCGGGAATCTGTGGTTTCTGACATAGGAGAGAACTTCTTCTTCATAGTAGAAGTGGAAGTTGCCGATGACATCGACTTTCTGTGTTCCTTCCGGAGCATAGTAAGTGAAGGTTGCCTGGTATTCAGCTTCGGATTCAGGGAAGTCTGTATTTTCAGAAACTTCAACGCCCGGAGCCTTTTCTGTCCATAAGTAATCCTTGACGAATGTTGTGAGCTGCGCTCTCCAGACACCCCAGTCATGCGCACCGTACTTCCATTCAAGGCTGACAGCGTCCGCATACTTTCTCAGTGTCTCATCGATGTATGTGATGGTTCCGACACGGTCCTGGGAACCGTTTCCGTTGTCGACCCAGCCGCAGGACTGGTAGTAGATATTGCCGGCCAGAGCTTTCAGTTCTTCTTCGGTTGCTTTTTCAAGGATGAGATCCTTGGCGCGGTAGTTAGCGGAGAAGATACCGAAGTATCTGTAAAGATCCGGTGATTTGACTGCTTCGCTTGTTGCGGTATATCCGCCCTGGGACAGACCGGCAAATGCTCTGCTGTCTTTGTCTGTTCCGACGCTGTACTTCGCTTCGATTGCCGGAATCAGATGTTTGCGCATGTTCTCGGAGAGAACCGGCTGGTCCCATGCAAGATATGTGTTGTCCATTGTGACAACAACCATCGGTTCAACCTCGCCCTCGGCGATCAGGTTGTCCATGATGTTCTTTGCGGCACCGATGTACATCCATTCGACTTCGTTTCCGCCGCCGCCATGGGAGAGATACAGTGTCTTGTAGGTATTGGACTCATCATAGCCGTAAGGCAGATAGATGCCGTAAGGCTGTTCTGTTCCGTCAACAGCTGTGTAAGTTCCGAATTCAACGGTACCCTGCTGATCTTCACGCTCATAGATGTATTCCTGACCTTCGAGGCAATGATCTTTATCGCCTACCCAGATCAGTGACCATCCGGAATCGCTTCCGTCATTGTCAACCGGCATGTTGGTCGGATCTTTGGCAATCTTTGTCAGGTCGCCGTTTTCTGCAAATCCGTAGAAATACTCAAATCCCGGCAGCGGGAGTGTGACCTGGAAGAATCCGTCGCCGATATCTTCCATGTCGATCGGTGCATAGCCGGCACCCTTGATGCCGATCCTGTAGCCGGTGTTGAACATGCCGTCCTTATATTCATAAGGGCTGAACGGTTCGACATCTGTTCCATTGCGGAACGGTTCGATCTGTTCCTTTTCATAGAATGTCCAGTTGCCGACAAGCGCTACGCTTTCAACATCTTCTGAGGATGCTTTGTATGTAAATGTAACCTGATAACCCGCGTCGGATTCCGGATAGTCCTTGTTTTCTTCAATGACGACACCGGGTTTCGGCAGATCCAGACGGATGGATTCGCCTGTTTCCAGATCACGGGCATACTTCTTCATGAAGTCCCACATCCATTCCGCATCCGGCGCAAAGTTCCAGTGGCCCCATCCATAGATACGGTTGAATGAGATTTCAACGCCCTTGTCATTGGCTTTTACGCCGCCTTTGACAGTCGCGATTCTTTCGGCATTCGCTTCATATGTATAGGTCTTATCCCAAGCAACAGGATAGCCGGAGTCCTTGATGTAATCGAGGCTCAGATCTGCTTCTTCTGTCACCTTCATATCATTGAGCGCTTCATATGCCTGCAGAGTTGTAATGGAGCCCGCATTGACATTGGTATTGTCATAATGGGCCATCATGTATTCATCGGCATCGCCGGAGAAGAAGATAATCGGGAAGTCGTATGTATCCTTGTTTCTCTGTACATCCTCAAATTCCGCACCGCCTGTGACACCGAACGGGCCTGACTGGCCGGCACCTGCCGCAATGTACTTCGCATTGGCAAGACCCTGCATGTAAGTATTTCTGGATCCTGCGGAAAGTCCTGTGATATAAACGCGTGATGCATCGATCTGCGGGTACTTCTCTTCGATCATTTTGATCATTTTGATGAAGTCAGCACTGTCGACATCTTCCGTTGTCATCACCATCGGCTGATAGGTATAGCCCTGATAGGTATGGCCCTGCCATTCGGGAGCGACGAGAATGATGCCTTCTCTGGAAGCGATGTTCGCCCAGCCGGAGCAGTCATACTGTGTTCTCGGGTCATTGGTGTTGCCATGCATCAGAAGAACCATCGGAACGGTTCCTTCTGCCGCATCTTCCGCTGCATCAGGAATGTATTCATACCAGAGATTGAGCTGTCCATCGCCATCCAGGTCTTCTGTCACGACTTCGCGTCTGATGTTTTCGATTGCTTCGATGGAATCGAAATACTGATAGAGTCTGGAAGAATCAGCAGCCTCATCACCTGTGATTAGGGGTCTGGAATACCATGTGCCGACTGCGCCGATTCCGGCAGAATTATCAATATGGTTGCCGATACGGCCGAACTTGTTCAGCACTTTGTCCCATGCGTTTTTAATGCCGGTAACAGCATCTTCTTCCGCACTGTTGACAACGACCATCTCGAATCTTGAATCCGGATTCACATAGGTTGTGAATGTTCCTTCCTCTGCAGTCTTCTCTGCTTTGTCAGCTGCGATGTAAGCGGAAGCGTCCGCACCGGAAATATAAGCCGGAACGGAAGCAGACGGTGTCTTTCCTGCTTCGCCGCCGATTAATGCAAGACCGGAAACGAAGTTCATGTATTGCGTCAGATTTTCATTGATGAATGTAGCGCCTTTGCCGATACCGATCAGCTTGACATTTTCACTGACCGCAATCTTGGTCTGAACGACTGTCTTGAAATCTTCGACAGAATGCTTTCTCATGACATAAGCTTTGGAAGCGGAACGGTTCATGATATCGGTAATGCCGGTATCATCAAGAAGTTTTCTCGCTTCTTCATCGCTCAGTTCTTCATCCGGGAAGATGATGATTGAAGCAGCTGCCACCGCATTTTCGGAATCGATGGAAAGTTTGTCGCTTCCGGAGAAGATGTAAGCTTCATCCATCTTTGTCAGTGCCGCAAGATATGCGTCAATCGGTTCCTGCTGTGTATCGACCTTTGCCTTGGAGCCGGTTGCGGACAGTTCGATGTCATCGGGGTTGCCGCGCAGTGTATAAGGGCTCTTCTTGGTTGTGCCGTCAGCCAGACCGTTGAGAACGGCATTCAAATCATTGAGATACTGAATACCCATTTCATTGGGCTTGTCGGCACCGAAGCCTTCATAGAACTGCTGCCATCTGTGGCCGGCAAGAATGGAACCGCGATCCATGGAATTGAATACGCCCTGCAGTGTCTTGACACCGTCCTGGAGTGCGCCGAGGGGGTTGTCGCCGTACATCCAGAACGCCCAGACAAAGCCGGACCCGATGGAGTCGCCGGTGAAGATCGCTTCTTTATCGCGCTGCACAATGCCGAGGGAACCCGGTGTGTGGCACGGAATGTCGATCATTTCATAATCCAGTCCGTCAATTGTAATCACATCGCCGCCTTTGACTTCGACGACTTTGGACAGATCAACCGTCACAGGGAGCGGTGTTCCGGTTGTGGAGCCGACGACTGTGCCGTCTTCTCTGTAGTCCGCTTCGCCGATGTAGACATTCTTCACGTTGACATTGTCAAGAACGCCTTCGGTTGTAATGATTCTGACATGGTCCGAATGGCCGTGCGTGATGATGAAGGACAGCGGTTTGTCTCCTGCCATCGCTTCGATGATCGCCTTTGCGGAATCGTATTTCTCCTGGCTGCGCAGGACATCGCCGGCGTCGATCATCACGACTTCATTTTCGGTTACGACAAAGTACATGGAGGACGGGTTGTTCATGACCCCCGTCATTGTTTCTCCGGTTTCTCTGTCGACATAATCAGGAATTGTTGCGCCGCCCGGGCACTCTTTTGTGCCTTCGTCCATGTGGTAGATGCCGTCCTTGATCAGTTCGACCTTATAGGATCCCATCTCCGCATATCCGTCAGCTGCTAAAGTTTCGAGGAATGAAGCCTTCTCTTCTGCCATTGCATCGGCAGGTGTTTCGGGTGTTTCCGCCTCTTCAGCCGCAATACGGAAAGCACCGGAAGGAACTGCCATCATCAGCGCGAGAAAGCCTGCTGTGATCTTCCTTGGTAAATACATAAATTCTCCTTTCCAAATTATCTGTTTTACCTTTGAAATGAACTTTGAATTGATACGGATGATTTTTATTCCGACAGCCGGCAATTCCCCCTTCTTACCCAAGCCTCTGCTGTCTGAATTCCATTTTGATGATGTTTCAACAAATAACTGATTCAATGAAATCTTAAGATATTTCAGCAGGTTTTCAACTGATAAACTCCCTGTATTGATAGTATGTTCCAATCGTGCAAATTGTTCGGTTATTTTGTACAGAAGAGCTTTATATGCACGCCAAAATATAAAAAAAGCCCATCATACGATGAGCTGATTGTGTTATTATATTAGGCATTTTTCTGATCTGCAGGACCGTTGTAGCTGACGCACATCATGGTCAGATCATCGAACTGTTCCGCCTTGCCGACAAAGCTGTCAACAGCCGTGCGGATGGACTTCAGAATTTCTTCAGGCTCCGCTTCCGGATCGCGGTTGAGCACTTCCAGCATCCGTTCCGTTGTAAACATCCGGTTTCTGCTGTCAGCCGCTTCCGGCAGGCCGTCGGTATAGACAAAAATCTTGGAACCCGGCTCGATCTTTGTTTCGTATTCGCGGTAAACCACATCCTCCATCGCGCCGATGATAAAGCCGTGCTTGCGTCTGTCCAGTTCGAACTTCCCGTTCGGCTTTCGGATGGCAGGATATTCGTGGCCGGCGTTTGCGGCTTTGAAGATGCCGGTGGAAAGCTCAAGGATGCCAAGCCATACCGTCACAAACATTTCTTCCCTGTTGTTGGAACAGATCGCATGGTTCGTATCGGCAAGAATCTTTGCCGGGGATTTGCCCATCATGGCATTGTTGGCAAGGATGATTTTCGAAGCCATCATAAACAGAGCCGCCGGAATTCCTTTTCCGGATACGTCCGCAATCACCAGGCACAGATGGTCGTCATCGACCATAAAGAAGTCGTAGAAATCGCCGCCGACCTCCCTTGCCGGTTCCATCGACGCGTAAACTTCGAATTCCCTGCGCTCCGGGAAAGCCGGAAACACATTCGGCAGCATATCCGACTGGATCCGGTTCGCCAGTGTCAGTTCATAGCCGATCCGTTCTTTTTCGGCAGTGATCTTTTCAATCTGATCCAGATGGTCATCGATCTCCTTCACCATACTGCTGACATCTTCGCACAGCTGGCCGATTTCATTTTCCGATTTAATCGCGGCGAGATTTCCGATAATCTCCTGACTGTTCTGCGATTGTGTATACTGGCGGATATTCTGCTGTACCTTCTTCAGCGGACGCAGAACGAAATACCAGATCATTGCCAGTACAAGCAGCGAGAGCCAGATCTGATGCAGCATCGCAAAAGCGGTCTGCCTGTATGTCTGCCTGCTGATGTCAGCACCGATCCCTTCCATACTGAAGGTCATGCCGATTAACACAGGCTGCTCATCAATGCTGCAGAGATAGGAATAGTAGTCCACATAGTTCCCTGCTTCCGCAAGATGGCTGGAGTTTTCAGCCGCGCTGCGCATCGCGCTCTGCTGGCTTTCATTGACATCCGATGTCACGCCGAGCGTATATACTTCTTCATAATCGGTTCCGCGTACGGCACCGGGATCAGCGCCGGAAAACAGGAAGAACTGCGATTCAAAGCTTTCATCGCTCATCACACAGAACAGATAGTCGATGTTATAGGTCTGCTTGATCTGATTCACCCGTGTGATCAGCCAGGAATAGATAATTTCGGCATAAAGCTTCTGGTCTTCCCTGTTCAGCGAATTGATCTGTGCGGCATTGGCATAGCGCAGCTGGATATGGGGATGTCTGCGGGAAAACTCGACGCATTTTTCTTCTGTTTCGGTTCCCATATCAAAATCGACATCATATTCAATATCCATCTGATTCCAGTGTTCATGCCAGTATCTCAGCAGCCATTCATAGGCCGGATATTCCTTTACCGCAAGCGTGACTTCTTCCGCGACCATTGCCGAGCGGGATTCAATCTGTCCGCGTACACTGTCATCGGAAAGATCGCGCTGGTTCAGCCATGTCAGCATTCCTGTCACAAGAACGCCGCACATAAACAGGAACGCAACCTGTCTCAGAATTCCTTGTTTTTTCTTTTCTTCTGCCATCGTTCCTCCTTTTCCGATTCAGTCACGGCGCATTATATCACAAAGACAGTAACTCTCAGAAACCTTTTTAAGAGATTCATATATAACAGAGACTCAAAAAAAGAAGCCTGCAGTGAAGCAGACTTCATCTCTTATTTATTCGGCTTGATGTAAACATCGCGCGGCTTGGAGCCCTGGGCAGGTCCGATGACGCCGTCGGTTTCCAGCGCGTCGATCATTCTTGCGGCGCGGTTGTAGCCGATGCCGAAGCGTCTTTGCAGAAGCGATGTGGAAGCCTTCTGTGCCTCAATGACATATTCGCGCACTTCTTTGTACATCGGATCTTCATTGACGCCGATCACGCCTTCATTGCCATCCACGCCTTCGAGCATGATGAAGTGATCATCATATTCAGGCGCGCCGTTCTTCTTGACATCTTCCGTGATCCTTTGAACTTCCTCATCGGTAACGAATACGCCCTGCACACGGATCGGTGAATTCTGACCGATCGGCATATACAGCATGTCGCCGTATCCGAGCAGCCGTTCGGCACCGACATGGTCGAGAATTGTTCTTGAATCGGTACCGGAAGAAACCGCGAATGCGATACGGCTCGGAATATTCGCCTTGATCAGACCGGTAATGACATCGACTGAAGGACGCTGGGTCGCGACGATCAGATGGATGCCGGCAGCACGCGCCAGCTGGGTGATTCTCTGAATCGATGTTTCAACTTCCTTGCCGGCAACCGCCATCAGGTCGGCAAGCTCATCGATGATGACAACGATATACGGCATCATCTTAGGCGCCGGGGATCCGTCGGGATTCGGTCTGCCGCCCTGTGCTTTGACCTTTTCATTGAACACTTCAATGTTGCGCACACCGCAGGCAGAGAAGATGTTATAGCGCTCATCCATCATCTGCACAATGACTTTGAGAGCGGCGGATGCCTGGGTCGGATCATTGATGACAGGTCCGATCAGATGCGGAATATCCTGATACGGCGTGAATTCGACTTTTTTCGGGTCGATCAGCAGCATCTTGACTTCATCCGGCTTTGTGCGCAGAAGAAGCGATGTGATGATCGAGTTCATGCATACAGATTTACCGGAACCGGTGGAACCGGCAATCAGAAGATGCGGCATCCTGTCAAGCCGGCATGTGACCGCTTCGCCGAGCAGGTCTTTGCCGACCACAAACAGAAGCTTGCGGTCTTTATCCTTTGCCGGAATCATGCGGAAGAGTTCCCGCATCTGAACCGGTGTGGACGTGACATTCGGAATTTCAACCCCGACAGCGTTGCGGCCCGGGATCGGTGCTTCAATACGCACGTCCTTGGCAGCCAGCTGCATTTTGATATTGTCGGTGATGCCGAGGATCTTGGATACCTTGACGTTGACATCCGGACGGATTTCAAACTGGGTGACGGAAGGTCCGATATGGGTATCGAGAAGCTGTGCCTCAATACCGAAATTGGCAAGAATCCTGATCAGCATTTCACCCTTTTCAGCAGCTGCAGCTTCGTTTTCCGCATTCGCGTTGGAGCGCTGCATCGGATCGAGGAGCGTATTGGCTGAAGGAATCCGGTACGGCCTGTTCTTCTTTCTTGCCGGTACGGAAGGCTTCGGCTTCTGCACTGCAGGTTTTGCGGGTTCCTGAACAGGCGCTGTATGGGCAGGGATGATCACATCATCCTCTTCGTCTTCCTCAACGGGTGAAGGAGCCTGTTCATAGATTCCGTCACCGTCCGGATCTTCAAATATGATCGGTTCATCATCTTCTTCCGGTTCGTCATATACAGCCCCGCTCAAAGACTGCTCTTCCGGTTCAATAAGATCATCAACATTGATAAACAGTGATTTGGAAGAGGAAATCACCTTGCCGGGAATCTGGACAACCGGAATTTCCTGGGTCGGACCGTCGGCGGTGATGTTGTAAAGCGTGCGCACAACCGGCTGCTCAATTTCTTCATCCGGATGATACGGAATCGGCTTTTCGGTCAGGATATCCATTTCATTGGTCTGATCCTGATCCTCATCCGCTTTGATGTTGATCATCTTTCTTTCCCTGTGCTCACGGATCATATTCCATAAGTTGACGGGCGGAGCAGGTTCCTGCGTCACATCAATGACATCATCTTCCTCCTCATCCTCTTCAGGCTCATCCTCTTCTGCTCCCCTTTTGTCGATCATTTCCTGACGGCCGGGGGTACGGAAGAAATCGCACAGGATCTTCCATGCCTTTTTATATACATCCAGAGAGACAAGCAGAAGCGAAGCGACGATGAAGAAGACACAGATGATCAGCACGGTTCCCGGTCTGCCGAACAGGAATGAACAAAGACCGTAAAGCAATGCGCCGATCAGTCCGCCGCTTGGATTCATCCCGCCGTCTTCAATGAAATATTCCTTTGTCAGAGCGATCATATCGATAAACGGCTGCCATCCTTCGGTGCCGTCATGGATATCGATATAGGTGCACATCAGCATCAGTCCGAGCACGATCAGTATGATCGGAACGGGATTGCGTTCTTCCACCCCATGCCTGCGGTTCATCATGTTCATAAAGATGAGCGCCACCAGCAGTCCGAGTTCAATATAGAACAGGTTGCCGAACAGATACCGCTGCAGGTTGAAAAGAATGAGCCCGACCACACCGGTCCTGAGGATACCGATGATGATGACAGCAGAAAGGATCACAGCAGTGATCCATTGTCTGAGCTCTTCGTTCTGTTCTCTTCTTTTCTGTGCCTTTGTTTTTCTAGCCACATTGTTCCTTTCAGCCTGCTGTATTGATTTCGACGATCGCAGGCAGAATCATCGGTCTCTTGCCGGTTTCACGCATGACATACCGGCTGATCTTTTCGCGTGCTTCCGCGCGGCAGCTCATATTGTCATAGCGGCCGTCCGCAACAGCGTCATCAATCGTACGCTCCATGATGTTGCCGATTTCCTTGACAATATAGTCTGCGTCCTTCAAGTATATCACACCGCGGCTCTGTACATCGGGTCCGCCGATGATTTCTTTGGTCGCGTGGTTGATGACAATGCCGACAACGATTGCGCCGTCTGTGGAAAGCAGTTCGCGGTCGCGCAGGATCATGCCGCTTTCATCAAGGCGTTCATTGCCGTCGACCATGACATTGTCGACCGGAACAGAGTCAAAGCTGCGCTCTGCCGTTCCGTCATTGATTGTGCAGACCTGGCCATTGTCAAGAACGATAATACGGTCAGCCTTATAGCCCATATCGAGCGCGATATTGGCATTGGCGATCAGCTGGCGGTATTCACCCTTGACCGGTACATAGTATTTGGGCTTCATCAGATAGATCATCATCTTGAGATCTTCGATGCTTGCGTGCATGGAGAACATGCGTCTGGAATCCACAGTCAGAACTCTGCCTGCTTCCTTGTACAGATCGTCTTCCATGACCGCCTCTTCCCTTTCGGTGCCCGGTACAGCCGGGGAAGCGATGATGACGGTATCGGTCTGACGCAGTTCGATATTGTCATCTTCATGGGAAGCGATTCTGTGAACCTTGCGGAAGATGGAGGAACCGGTTCCGGCGATGATGACAATGATATTTTCCATGTCATTGGAGAATGCCGAAGGCGCCACTTCAAGGCCTGCCGGAATATGATAGTAGCCGAGCTTTGCCATATCCGCCATCAGGCTGCGCAGTTCGGTATCATAGATCAGAACCCGGCGGTTGTATTTGTTTGCCAGTTCGATGACTTCAATGACACGGTAGATATTCTGGTTGAACAGGGTGATGAACATTCTTCCCTGTGTATTTTCAAAATACGGTTCAATCGCCGGTGTGATCTTATGATTGGGCGAACTGTGGCCTTCTCTTGTCGAGCCGACCGATTCGCACATCAGTGCGAGAACACCTTCGGAACCGAGGTTTGTAATATTGGTAATGTCCATCCGGAATGCTTCGTTTTTGGTATCGTAGTCGACGATGAATTCACTGGAATAGACGACATAGCCGTCTTCCGTGCGGATTGCGACACCGAAACCGTCGGCGATCGACTGGGTTGTGCCGAATGTGATCACCTGGGTTTTGCCGATTTTGAAATGGGCATTGCGCATGACGCGGTGGATATTCAGATCCTTGATTCCAAGACTCTTTGCCCTTCTTTCAAACATCAGGGCTGTCAGCGGTGCCATGTAGACCGGAACCTTGGGGATTTCCTTCAGAAGCGAAGGAAGCGCCGCCATGACATCATCATGGCCATGGGTAATGAAAACACCGCGGATCTTATCGTAATTTTCTTTCAGATAGCGGAAATCGGGAATGATCATCTCAACGCCGAGCTGGTCGGTTTCCGGATATTTCATTCCGCATTCCATCACGAATATATCGTCGTTATTCTGCACAACATACATGTTCTTGCCGTCTTCATCAAGACCGCCAAGAGCAAAAATGCGCACTTTACTCATATTATATTTCCTCCGATTGCATGATAAAAAACTTCGTTTTTTCTATTATAGCGTAAAACAATCGGGAATCACAGTGCTTTCCCGTCAAGTGAGAAACTGTGTGTGCCGGTAATTTCAACTTCGACAATCTGATCCTTCAGTCCATCCGGTCCTGTGAAATTGACCAGCTTGTTTTCTTCGCTGTAGCCGCTGTATACATTTTCGTTTTTCTTCGAAGGTCCTTCGCAGAGAACCTTTAATGTCCTGCCGAGATACAGGCTGTTTTTCCTGTTTGCGATCTCTGAAAGCCTGTCATTGAGGATCTGCAGACGCTCTTTCTTTACCGCAAGCGGGATATCATCCTCCATGCGTGCGGCCGGTGTGCCTGAGCGCGGCGAATAGACAAAGGCATAGGCCATATCGAACTGGCAGTAATCAACCAGATCCAGAGTCTCTTCAAACTGCGCATCTGTCTCACCCGGGAAGCCGACGATCAGATCGGTTGTAAATGTGATCTCGGGGATTCTCGAACGCATTTCATCATATAAGTCCCGATAGGAACCGGAAGTATAGCCGCGGTTCATCCGTTTCAGGATTTCATCGCTGCCCGACTGCACCGGCAGATGCAGGGATTTCATGATGTTGGGATATTTCTTCATCGCGTCAATCGTCGTGACCGAATAGTCGCGGGGATGGCTTGTATAGAACCGGATTCTTTCAATGCCGGTCTTCGCGCAGTTTTCAAGCAGCGATGTGAAGCCGTCCTCCATCGCAAGATCCTTGCCGTACGCATTGACATTCTGTCCGAGCAGCACCGCTTCCTTGGTGCCCTGTGCTTTGAGCTGACGGATTTCTTCGATAATATCGCTCTGTCTGCGCGATCTTTCCCTTCCTCTTGTATATGGGACAATGCAGTAGGTGCAGAATTTGTCGCATCCGTACATGATATGCACATAGCCTTTTGAGGATGTGCTTCTTCTGACCGGCATTTCTTCGATCAGATCGCCTTCTTCGGAAATGACTTCAATCGTTCTTTCCTTTTTATTCATGACTCTGGCCAGCAGTTTCGGCATATTCCAGAGATTGTGGGTTCCGAATACAAGATCGACCTGCGGATAGGAGCGGATGATCTTTTCAACAACCACTTCCTCCTGGGCCATGCAGCCGCAGAGGCAGATCACCTGTTCCGGATGTCTTGCCTTGACTGATTTCAAAGATCCGATTTCACCGAATACACGGTCTTCCGCTGCCTGTCTGACAGCGCATGTATTGAAGATGAGTACATCCGCCTCCTCAACGGAATCGGTAAATGTGAAGCCCATCTGTTCGAGCATTCCGGCCATCGTTTCACCATCTCTTACATTCGCCTGACAGCCGTAAGTGCGGATGTAGTATTTCTTTCCGCTGCCGAGGTTTTTCGCTTCCGCAGGCATCACAAAACGGCTGCAGTCAGCAGCTGTGTTGCGGCGCGAGCGGTTTCTTTCGCGGTTCATTTCCGGCAGGATAAACTGTTCTGTATTTTTCATGGTGTTCATTATAGCAGAATAACAGCAGGAAAGAAGACTGCTGCCTATTCTTTGCGGCATGTTTCATGCAAAAATAAAAAACCGGCGGGCAGCCGGTTTTTTCATTATGTTCCTTATTTCTCAGAAATTGCGGAAACGGGGCAGGAACCTGTGCAAGCCAGACAAGAAATGCAGATGTCTTCGTTGCATTCAGATTTTCCCTCATCATCGAGTGAGAGAGCTGTTACCGGGCAGACACCTACACAGGCGCCGCAGCCGATGCACATATCCTTATCAACTGTTACGGGCATGATGATCCTCCTTCGATGAGATTATAGTACTGTTTTGACGCTGATTCAATATTTCAGGGGTTCGTTTTGTGAAAAACCTTAAACTTCGAACAATGTCAGCCGGCATTGTTCGGACGCTTCTGAATTCTCGTAATTGACACCGCCCGGTTGGTTGTGTCATCCGTCTCAATCAGACATCCGCAGATGAGCGCAGGACCGCATGCAGGTGTGTATCTTGTCAGCTTTTTATCTATATAATGCGACATGACTTCATCGGCATCACGGCCGAGAATAGAATCATAGGCACCGCACATTCCGACATCGCTGATGAATGCGCATCCGTCAATCAGTCTTTCATCTGCCGTCTGCACATGGGTATGGGTACCGATCACCGCCGTCAGTTCATTTTTGAAATATCTGGTGAACGTCATTTTTTCACCGGTTGATTCGCCATGAAGGTCAACGATAATCAGATCGGCCCTGATTTCTTCCAGCAGCTTTCTCATTGCGTCGACCGGGTTCCGTGAAACCGGACACATAAAAGCCTCGCACATGATGCTTGCAACTGCGATTTTTTTACCGAAGCACTCTCTGACGACGTACGCCTGGCCGATATGGGTCGGCTCAAGATTTGCCGGACGTACCAGATTCTCACAGAGATCGATCTGATTTATGATTTCTTTTTTGGAAAACGCATGGTTTCCGAGTGTGATCACATCTGCGCCTGCTGCGGTCAGACGGCTGTAGATTGATGCGGTAATTCCTTTGCCGTGTGCCGCATTTTCAGCATTTACAATCACAAAGTCCGCGCCATATTCGTTTTTCAGTGACTTGATATTCCTGATCACTGCCTCGCGGCCGCACTTCGCGACCACATCCCCCAGGAACAGTATTTTCATTGTAACCCTTCCGACCGGTAGATGACATTCTGACCGGTCTCGTGAATTATTCCACTCACGTGCACCTATCATACAGGTTTCAGTGGACGCTTTCAACCCGAGAACCGTAATGGTCAATAAAAGATTTTGGAGTATGCCGAAGGCAGAAGACAGCGTTATACGCCCTTTCCGCAAATCCGGCGTTCATAAAAAAAAAGCATCATATCGTTAATGGATATGGTGCTCTTTGGTTCAGCGTGCAAGTTCCTGAACGCGGACTTCGCGGATCAGTGTGACCTTGATCTGGCCCGGATAAGTCAGCTCATTTTCAATCTTTTC
>CAMVGT010000058.1 GCA_947167125.1 uncultured Erysipelotrichaceae bacterium | reverse complement strand
CAGCACCGCCCAGCACATTTGCATAATCAAAGCTTGCCGGATCCCAGACACCTTCCTGTCTGTCCCCATAGGCTCCTGAATCACATCCGAAATAGACAGGCTTTCCGCTTTTGAGCTGACGGATTGCAAGGTCTTTGAGTTCATCCATCGGCAGATTGAGGAAGCGCACATTGCGGTCTGCCATACAGCCGATGTAATGGAATTCAAATACGGAATTCATCTTACGGACTGCAGTCGGTTCATTGGCACAGCAGATATAATCATCCGGATTGAAGCCGGTATATTTCTTCAGGAATTCCAGCGGTGTGATGCCGTAATCCGCATGGTATTCGCCTTTGATATCACGGTATGTAAAATCAAAGGACTGAACCGGTTCACCGAATACAATGCATTCCGCCTTATAGATTTCCGCCAGCATTTCCTGTTTTCTTTCAGACGGATCTTCGCCATTGCGGACCATCTTCCGCAGTTCGCAGATGTCTTTTCTCAGCAATGACTTCTGCATGCGGGTAAACCGTTCGGTATGGGAGGACTGATATGTTTCAGGCATGACGGATTTAGGGACAATGCCGTATTTGACGACAAGGTCGCTTGCCATATCCCAATAGCCGCCGTCCGTAAACCCGTCAAGGATATATTCGCTCATACGGTCATCGAGATCTTTGTCCGCATACCGGATCGCCATTTCCAGAACGTTATTGGATTTTTCCAGCTTGTCATAGAAGGCAAGATAGTTTTCGGAAATTTCAAATTCCTTTAATCCGCATCGATCGGCGACTTCTTCCCTTAACATATTGAGCAATGCAAACATCCAGCATCTGCCGCTTTTCAGCTGGGCAGTGATGCCTCTGGTTCTGACTTCAACCGAGAACTCCCCGTTCAGCTTCGCCGCTTCCATCGGCAGATAAACAAGATCCTTGATTTCGGTTCTTGCGCATGCGGCCTGGGCGCTTTTTGCGTGCGGGTCATTTTCAAAATTCTGACGGAATGCCTTCAGCATCTCCTCATTGATTGTTCGCATGATTATTCTTCCTCACTCACTTTTTCAAATCTGTATTTCTGTCTGATATCCGGATATTTGACATGGTCGGTTTCCTCCATGAACATCGCCTTCGGTCTTGCGTAAAGACGCCTGTCTCCGTAAAGTGCCTGATACACCATTAACATCTCTCCGGTTTCGGTATGTTCCGCTTCTCCGACAATCCTGTAAAGATAGGTATCGGAAGAAGGATCGACGGTTTCCCGTTTGAAATGGCGAACCAGATCGCCGCTTCTGAATGTTCTTTCCATATGCAATATCCTTTCTGCCCTATCATTATATAGTTCCATCCCCATAAAATAAGAACGATTTGCGCTGCGCAAAAAGAAAAACGGATCAAAGATCCGCATTCTGCGATTCATTCAGATATTTCATCAGCACGGCCGCATGGACAGCAGCCGCAGAAGCGATCGCGCTTTCTTTCGGATTGAATCTCGGCGAATGAAGCGGGGCATCGCATTCCACGCCGATATGATAGAAACATCCCGGCTTTTCCAGAAGGAAATAGCCGAAGTCTTCCGATGTCATCGTTCCTTTTTCCATTACCGTGACATTCTCTTTTCCGACAGTTTCTTCCGCAGCCCTTTGGGCAATATCCGTTTCACGGTCATGATTTTCCACGCCCGGATAGCCATAAAGGATTTCCGTTTCCGCATAGACGCCGGTCTCCTCTTCAATCCGGCCGATTGTCTCAAGGATCTTATCCGTCATGAGGGCACGGTTTTCAAAACCGTTGGTTCTTAAGATTCCCATGAAGGAAGCGTCATCCGGAATGATATTTCTTGCTCTGCCGGCCTGAATCATTCCGACCGACACAACATCCCTCTGTCCGTTATTGATGCCGGTCAGATCTTTTAAATCCGCGCACATTCTACATGCGGCATATAAAGGATCAATGCCGTTTTCCGGTTCCGCCCCATGGGTCCCCTTGCCATGGACCGTCACATTGAAACGGGTGGAAACCGCATAGAAACGTCCGTAGCGGATGCCGATGGAACCGGCTTTGAGTTCCGGATTGACATGCGCGCCGAATACCGCGTCAACCCCATCCAGAGCACCTGCATCAATCATCCTCTGCGCGCCGCCGGCATTTTCTTCCGCCGGCTGCAGA
Organism: uncultured Erysipelotrichaceae bacterium; assembly: GCA_947167125.1. Lineage (GTDB taxonomy): Bacteria > Bacillota_I > Bacilli_A > Erysipelotrichales > Erysipelotrichaceae > Bulleidia. The sequence goes on along the minus strand of CAMVGT010000058.1, from coordinate 13,377 downwards.
AGAAATACAATACTGCCGTGGATTTCATCACAGTGCTTTGCCAGCAGCTTGGCGGCACCGATCAAAGCGGCCATATGCACATCATGTCCGCACGCATGCATAAAGCCATCGACTTCCGAAGAAAACGGAAGGCCGGTCTCTTCGGTTACCGGAAGCGCGTCCATATCCGTGCGCAATGCGGCGCACGGTCCTTCATACTTCCCTTTTAAAACTCCGACAGCAGCTGTTTCCAGCATCCTTCTGACTTCAATTCCGCATTTTTCCAGTTCTTCCGTAAGAAGCTCTGAGGTCACAAATTCCATATTTCCGTCTTCGGGATGACGGTGAATCTTCCGGCGCAGTTCAATCAGTTCATCTTCGATTTCTTTCGCTTCCTTCAGCCAGTCTGTCATGCGTCTCTCCTTTTTCCATACGCGTTATGCATGGTTTGTTTTTGGGATTCTAGCACAGCCGCAGGAATTGCGTCAATGCACAGAATCTATTGCGGAAAACGCACTTTTTTCATATAATGAATTAGCTTCAGAAGCCGGCATAGCTCAGCTGGTAGAGCAAATCATTCGTAATGATTAGGTCGCTGGTTCGAATCCGGTTGCCGGCACTCAAAAAGTCAGCCATCCGCTGACTTTTTACTTTTCTGCTGACGATTCATTTTCCGCCGTTCCGTGCACGCAGCGATTCCGCGCGCATCTGCTTTGGCGTCATGCCGTAATTCCGCACAAACAGACGGTTGAAATAGCTCTGCTGGTTGAAGCCGCATTTTCCGGCAATTTCGGAAAACTGAAGATCGGTATTATTGATCAGATAGACGCTGCGCTCCAGACGATATTTCTGCACATGTTCAATCGGGGATTCCTGCAGATAGCGGCGGAAAACCCTTGTACAGCGGGAACGGGACATTCTTCCGGTTGCCGCAATCTGATCCAGCGTGATTTCATCACGGAAATTCTCACCGATAAAGCCGAGCATTTCACGCAGTGACTGCAGATCGATACTGCGCCGGATGGTATCATCCGGATTGGTATGGCGGTAGATGCGGTAGATCTGTCTCAGCATCTGCAGATAATGTGCAGCCACTTCAAATTCCCAGGCATCGGGATGATGGCGGTTTAAATCAAATATGGCATCCAGTTCATAGGAAAACAGTTCCGATACCGGACGGATCACAATGGATGAAAAACTGTCATCGCGGACCATCTTTTCAATCCGGCTGTCAACAGGAGGCGTGCTGACGGCATCAGGCATGGCAGCGATAATCCGAAAGCGCGCAGGCGCTTTGGAAATGCCGCGGAATGTATGGAAGTGACTGCTGTTGATAAACAGTGTTTCTGACGAACGGACATAAAGCAGAGAGCCGTCCACTTCAAAGCACAGTTCCCCTTCCATCACGCGGACCCAGAAGAATTCATTGTAAAGACGGGCCGTTTTTTTGACCGTCTGCTCATTCTGATATTCGAATTCCTGCACGGAAATTCTGAAATCCGGGCTGATATAAGCCGGCGCATCCGGATAGCGTTCATGGGCTGTAATTTCGGTCATACTGTCGGGCATAACAAATTCTTCTCCTATCTGTGAAAAGCTTTCAAATGTACTAACATTATACCCGATCGTACTATTAGTTCGTGTTAAAAAGCTCCATAATTTTGCTTGCCAGGCAGATTGTGCAAATCCGCCTGTATTTTTGGAGGAAAAGAATCATATGAAAAAAGCATTACCGTTCCTGCTGAGTGTCGCTCTGCTGGCTGGCTGCTCAAACAGCACTGCAAACACAGACACAGAAGGCGAAGCAGCTCCTGAGGCAACAGAAGAGACAGCTCAGGAAGAAACACCCGCTGAAGATGTTCAGACAGTCGGTGTCTACACCATCTACAACGCTACCGGCGAAGGCGTTACAGACCTCTATCTGTATCCGACAGGATCTGCCGACAAGGGCGAAAACTACGCTGCCGGCGGACATGGCTTCGGCGATGCCCATGCAAAGATCCTGCAGTATGACGGTTCCGACAACCCTGAAGTTGAACTGACACTCGAATTCACAACAAACAGCGGCTACACAGGAAAGTTCGAAACACTGCACATCGAAACAGCTCCGATTTCGCTGATTGCAGAAGATGCGATGACAGGTTCCACACAGATCGCATTCGCAGCTTCCTCTGCAACATATGACATCTACAATGTCACAGGCGAAGAAGTTACTGATCTCTATCTGTACCGCACAGGTTCCGCTGACAAGGGCGAAAATCTGATTGACGGCGCAAAGGAAGACGGCGGCAAGCAGACAATCAGCTTCGACGCTGTTCCTGAATTCCTGCTCGATGACAGCGGAAACATGGGTGCGTTCACAATCGAATTCACAACAGCTTCCGGCTACACAGGAAAGTTCGAAACACTCTCCTATGAGAATGCTCCGATTTCCCTGATCGCTGAAGACGCTATGACTGGTTCCACACAGATCAAGTTCGGCGCTCCTCAGAACTGAGAACTTAACAGATTGTATTAACCGCGAGTCATGACACATCGCGGTTTTTATTTTTCCATCGCTGCATTTAACGTGACCGGACCGGTAATGAACCTGTAAAATAGAAACAGAGTGAAAGGAAACATATCATGTCAGAAAAACCTTATGTCATCTGCCACATGACTGTGTCCATTGACGGAAAAGTGACCGGTGAATTCCTGAAGGATGAAGGATGCTTTGCGGCGGAAGATCTTTATTACCGCATTCACCGCGATTTTCACGCGGACGCATTTGCCTGCGGAAGAGTCACGATGGAAGGCAGCTTTACCGGCGGATGGTATCCGGATCTTTCCGCTTTTGAATCCAAAACAATCCCGCATGAAGACTATATTGCCGAAACGGACACCCGCTTCTTTGCGGCGGCTTTTGACCGCAGAGGAAGACTGGGATGGAAGGAAGCGAAGATTCATGATGAAGATCCCGGCTATGACAATGCCCATATCATCGAAGTTCTTGAAGAAGCCGATGACGCATATCTTGCATACCTGAGAAAAACAGGAATTTCCTATATCTTCGCAGGCACCCCTGCAGAAGCACTGATCAAACTGAAAAAGCTGTTTGGAATCAACACCCTGCTTCTGGAAGGAGGCAGTGTGATCAACGGCGCCTTTGAAAGGGATCAGCTGATTGATGAATTAAGTCTTGTGATGGCACCGCTTGCCGGCGGAGAAAAAGACGCGCCGCTGTTTGATCACAGCAGTGTGCAGAATTATGAACTGCTGTCTGTAAGTGATGAAGGAAATTCCGTTCTGCATCTGAAATACCGCAAGAAACAACAATGATGGAAAAGAGGAGGACATCATGAGTGAATTTGTCACAAAGAGAAACGACCTGCTGGCGGAGACAGTCATCAAAGGACTGAAGTCCCGCAACATGACCGGCTATTATGCCAAAACAAAGGAAGAGGCGCTTGCCTGCGCACTGTCTTTGATTCCGGAAGGAAGCACAATCACCATGGGCGGCTGTATGAGCGCCGTTGAAATCGGACTGGTCAGTGCTTTAAAGACTGAAAAGTACAATTTCATCGACCGTGATGAAATGCCGGACAGAAGAGCTGCCATGTTAATGGCTTATGACGCGGATGTCTATCTTGCCAGCGCCAACGCGATGACCGATGACGGCATTCTCGTCAACATCGACGGCAATGCCAACCGTGTTTCCAGCATTGCCTTCGGCCCGAAGAAAGTCGTCTTCATTGTCAGTATGAATAAGGTCTGCGCTGATCTGGATCAGGCAATGAAGCGGGCAAGAAATGTCGCGGCACCGACCAATACACAGCGCTTCGGAATCAACACCCCTTGCACCAAAACCGGCAAATGCATGGACTGCAAGTCCCCGGATACCATCTGCTGTCAGTTCCTGATCACCAGATATTCCAAGCATCCGGACCGCATCCATGTCATCCTTGTGGATGATATTCTCGGATTCTGATGAATCATGCAAAGAGAGTTCGGCAGGAATTCTCTTTTCTTTATGGCATCGTCGCTTTGGATAGAGTATCATTTCTGTACAAATTCTTCAGGAGGCCGCTATGACTAGACAGTATTGGAAACCCGCAAATCTTCTCAATCCGGTTCCGGCAGTAATGATCACATGCCGGGATGAAAACGGAAGAGACAATGTGATGACTGCCGCATGGGCAGGAACGGTCTGTTCCGATCCGGTCATGGTTTCGGTATCCATCCGCAAAGAGCGTTATTCCCATGACATCATTGAAAAAAGCGGTGAATTCGTACTGTGCCTGACAAACCGGAAGCTGGCGAAAATCACAGACTATGTCGGAGTCAGAAGCGGACGGGATATTGATAAATTTGCCCTGGAAGGCGACCTTCATATCAGCAGAGGAAAGGCAAGATTTGTCAATGCGCCTTTGATCAATGAAAGTCCGGTGTGTCTGGAATGCAAAGTCAGACAGATTCTGGAACTGGGCAGCCATGATATGTTTGTGGCGGAAGTTGTCAGCACCGATGTCGATGATGCTTATCTGGATGAAAACGGAAGACTGGATCTGAAAAAAGCAGATCTCATTGCGTACAGCCATGGCGAATACTACGCACTGGGAAATCTGCTTGGTAAATTCGGCTATTCGGTAAAGAAACCGAGAAGAAAGAAAACAAAGAAACAGTAACAGGACGGCTGAGATTCAGCCGTTCTTTTCATTTTCTCCAAAGAAAAAAGCAGGAAACGCTGCCAGAAGTAAATGTACTAAGCCGTTTCCTGCGAATGCATATATCAGTTTTTTTACTGTGCTGCGGAAAGAGACTGTGTCTCTTCGATTTCAGCGATCATATCGATGCGGTTCTGATGTCTTCCGCCTTCAAATTCGGAATTCATCCAGGCATCGACAATTGCCTTGGCTGTTTCAAAGCCGACAATTCTTGCGCCGAAGCAGATGATGTTGGCATTGTTGTGCTGCTTGGTCAGTCTTGCGGTTACCGGGTCCGAGCAGGCTGCTGCGCGGATTCCCTTCACTTTGTTTGCGGCCATCGAGATGCCGACTCCTGTTCCGCAGATCAGAATGCCTCCGTCAGCTTCATGATCAGCGACAAGCTTTCCTGCCTTGTAAGCTGCGATTGCGTAATCAAATGATTCATGTGTATCTGTTCCGACATTGATGACTTCAATGCCCTTTTCTTCCAGGTACGCCATGATCTGGAATTTCATATCTGTAGCTGCGTGGTCATTTCCGATTGCGATTTTCATTTTATCTTCCTCCGGGTCCGTGAATATTATACGCATTTACCGGGACTTTGCACCTCAAATGAGCGCTTTTGTCACAAAAGGCACCTGTCCGATTCCAAGATCATCCGCCAATGCACGGACCATCAGTTCATGATCCTTTCCTTCATGAAGGCCGCTGACACAGAGCACTGCCGTTAACCCTTCATCAGTAAAGATGGGGAATCCGCCGCCGCTGATTCCGTGAACTCCGTCACGCAGCCATTCTTCATAAGAACCGTCTGCTTTATATCTGAGATACGGCCAGATGCTTGCGTGTCCGCTGTCCAGCACGCTCTGTTTCTTCATTGAAATATACATTTCATTCCGCTTGGCTTTTGAATCATCCGCCCAGGCAAACAGTGTCATGTCATCCGATACTCTTGAAATCATGACGCTGACGCCCCTGTCATATTCCTGTGCCAGCTGTACAATACGGTTTCCAAGACGCAGTGCGTCCTTTGCGCCGAAAGAAGAATAGCGCAGCAGCTGTTCCTGCTGTTCAATGACCTGTGCATCTTCTTCACTGTATTCCGTAAAGCCTTTGCGGATGGTATCCAGAATCATCGCGCAGCGGATGGAATCTTCAAGACTCATGACAGGACTTTCTTTGATTCCTTTTTCCAGCAGCTGGTTGAAATGATGGATTTCCGGATAGAAATCATCATGTTCATACGGAACCTTGATTTCTTCTGTGCCGTTTGCGTCAATGATGCGGAAAACGGAAGGACGGTGAGGATCATCGATTTCAATTGTCATGGATTCAGTTCTGATCACAGCTTTTTTCGGGACAGCCCTGTCCATCGCAGTTTCAAGTACTGCGGTTCCGTTATCGAATTTCAGTTCTGATTTCACATAGATATCAATGCCCTGATACTGATTTGCCCATGTGCGGATCACTTCCGGCTTTCCTTCCATGAAATCCGCAATCACAGAAGCGCAGTAGATGCCGCTGTCAAGAAGGCATCCGCCTCCCGGATTGATGGTATGATAGGTTTTTCCGAAATATTCCAGAGGGAAATTGAATGTGACTGACGCTTCCGTATATGTGACTTTCTGTCCTTCAAGAAGCTCCTTCAGTTTCAGATATGCCGGCTCAAAGCGGCTCTTCATCGCTTCCATAAACAGAACGCCTGTTTCTTTGCTTACTTCCGCGATTTCCTTCATTTCTTCTTCATTCAGAGCAGCAGGCTTTTCGCATAATACAGCCTTTCCTGCCCTGAGCGCTTTGATCACCCATTCCTTATGCATGACATGGGGAAGCGCGACATAGACCGCGTCCACCGTCGGATCATCAAGCAGAGCGTCATGTCCGATATAGATTTTTTCGCACGGAAATTTTACCTGGAATGCTTTCAGCTTTTCTTCATTTCTGCCGCTGATTGTGTAAAGGGAGGCGGAACTGTCGTAGGAAAGACCTGTTGAAAAACGGGCAGCGATATTGCCGGCGCCGATAATACCCCAATGAATCATGAGTGAATCCTCTCTTTCAAGTCTCATAGTATTTGGCTCAGCGGACAATGTCAAACAGAATGCGGTCATGGTAAAATGAAAAAAACAACGGAGGCACATCATGAAATTAGGCATCATCGGAACCGGGCTGATCGTCCAGGAATTTCTTCCTTCCCTTCTGAAAGAAGAAGGTCTTGAAATCAACGCCCTCCTCTCCACCCCAAGAAGTCTTGAAGCCGCAAAGAAAATGGCTGAAGACGCCGGCATCTCTCTTTGTACGGACAGCTTTGAAGAATTCATTGCGTCGGATATTGATACGGTTTATATCGCAGTACCGAATTTTATGCATTATTCCTACAGTCTGCAGGCATTGGAACACAAGAAGAATGTCATTGTGGAAAAGCCTGCCTGCTCCAACTGCAAAGAAGCTTCAAAGATGGCAGAGGCAGCGAAGGAAAGCGGCTGTTTCCTCTTTGAAGCAATCACAACCCTGCATCTTGGAAATTATAAAAAGATCAGGGAATGGCTGCCGAGAATCGGAACAATCAAGCTTGCCCAGAGTCAGTACTCCCAGTATTCCAGACGCTATGACGCGTTCCGGAACGGGGAAGTGCTTCCCGCATTTGATCCTGCCAAAGCAGGCGGCGCAATGATGGATCTGAATCTTTACAACCTTCATTTCATACTCGGTCTTTTCGGCAAACCGCAAAACGGTGAGTATTATGCCAATATTGAAAGAGGCATCGATACTTCCGGCATCGCGGTTCTTGACTACGGCAGCTTCAAGGCATTGTGCATTGCCGCAAAGGATTCCAAAGGATTCTGCGGCACTGTCATTCAGGGAACTGACGGCGTGATCCGCACCGAACTTGCGGGCAATCTCATCGGAAAAGTCACCCTTGAACTCAATGACGGCACAGTGGAAGAATATGATGACGGCTTGTGGAAACAGCGTGTTGTGGCAGAATTCCGCGATTTCATCCAGGCAGTCAACACCAATGATCTTGCATATCGGGATGAAATGATTCAGAAGACGCTGGATGTCTGCGAAGTGCAGACAGAGCTGCGCACCAAAGCAGGCATCATCTTCCCGATGGACAATTGATCTACCCATTATAAAACCCGCATCGCTGCGGGTTTTGTTATGCCTGTTATTCGTCAAGATCAAATGTGGCGGTATAGCGCCAGTCGGAATATCCGTAATCCTTTTTCCAGTCTTCCATGATATCGATCAGATTCGGAACATCCTTTTCATCTGCGCCTTCATAGGTAAGCAGAAGCGAATATCCGTCTTTTTCCAGTTCATGTGTATCAACGGCATATCTTCTGCTGCGGGAAATTGTGAAGTTGTAGGCGGTTTTCACACCGTCTTTTTCTGCTGTCAGTTTTCCCTGATCGTCAAACGAAAGCGCATAGGTACCGGAATCGGTTTTCAGACCGTCTGTACCGATGGTGATGGAATGGTCTCCGCTCCAGGAACCGAAGAAGGATTCCAGGGAAACCGGATTGTTCTTTCTTGACACATCAATACTGCCGGCATCATCTGCTTTATACAGTATCTGCAATGCGGTCTGGCTCATTGTCTGCGTACCGTCCGGGCTTTCCACAGCTGCCATATAGAGAACATCGCCATCCACCTTGTATGCCATATAGGAAACGGTCTGCGACTGTTCTGCGGCTTCATCATCCACATACATGTAAACATCCGCATCCAGCGCGAACATTTTGACGCCGTTCTGTTCCAGACATGTATAAGGATCTGTCAGTGTTTCGCCATAGGCTTCAGTTGTCACCTGGCCGTTTTCCGCAAATGAATAAACGACATCTTCCGCTCTGTTTTTCCATGTGCCGATCAGGTCTTTGTCAACATTTGTGCCGATCTCACTGATTGACGCATATTTGGATTCCAGTCCGGTCTCCTGCACGGTTACTGCAAGCTGTTTTGTCAGTTCCTTCAGATTGGGTCCTGTGCTTCCCGAAGAGGATCCGCCTTCTCCTTTTGATCCGCATCCGGCAATCAGCACTGCCGAAAGAAGCGCGATCACAGGTCTGTTCATGATCTTTTTCATATGATATTGTCCTTTCTAATCTGTCGGTGATTCACTATTACTATACACAAAATTTCATGAATTCTTCTCTTAATTCTGCACGTATTTTTATCAAAACGGGCAATTAAAAAGGATGCCCGCTGTCACGGACATCCAGGATCTGTTTGATTATTTCATCAGACCTAACAGAGAGGACAGCAGTGCGGAGCCGTCATCCTTCGCTGTTTCAGTCGGCTGTGTGGTTCCGCCGAGCAATGTGCCGAGAATGCCGCCGATGCCTTTGCCGGACTGTGTGCTCTGGAAGATTGCGGCGAGGTCGGAAACATCCAGACCGTCGGACAGGTCAACACCCTGCTTCTTGTTTGCCTGTGCCTGACTGCCTGCTGCTGTGGCAGCGGACAGAGAGGACAGCAGTGTCGGAGCGATGGAAGCCAGGACGCTGGAAACATCAGCTGCAGGAACATTTGCCTTTGCGGCGATTTCATTGACCGCATTGTTCTGATCTGCACCGAAGATGTGGGAAATGATCTTTGCGCCGTCATCAGTATCAGCTTCAGCGATCTGTTCCGGCATCGCTCTTGTGCTCTTATGCTGTGTCAGAGCGCCGAGCAGAGACTGTGCGCCGCTCTGGCTGGAAGCGTTCTTTGTCATGTAGCGGATGATCAGAGGCAATGCATAGGAAAGGATTGTCAGGACACTGATACCCTTGACACCGGTCTTTTTGGATGTCGCGTCAACTGAGGACTGCTGGGTGAAACTGTTGAGTAATACCTGTAATAAATTATTCATATCAATCTCCTTCGTACTTCCATCATACAATACATGTTTTCTTATGAGACAGATGAATTGTTAAAACCGTGCAGATTCAGATCAAAGCATCCATAACAGACGGGACAATCTGCTTCTTTCTTGAGAAAATTCCCTTCTGCAGTGTGTGTTTTTCCCCTTTTGCGTCAGGATAGACATCGAGAATTTTTTCCGCCTGTTCGCCGACCGCATAGAAGATCGAACCGTCCTCCATGACGGATGTGAAGCAGACAACCAGAAGATCGAGATCCTTCTTTTCATAAAGACGGTTCATATCCCTGGCAATCTCCACTTCCCTTGCCTTCATCGCAAGCGCGGAAGGAACGATGGTCTGCGAGATCATGGTATGGATGCCGCCGATGTCATAGAACTTGATATCCTGCACGATCATTTCATAGATGGTGCGGTGATCCGCTTCCGCAGATGCCGTAAACATATCATTTGCGAATGTTTCAATATCAAGATCCGCCAGCGCCGCCAGGATGTTTGCGGTATCGATGTCTTTCTTTGTCGTGGTCGGCGACTGGAAGACAAGGGTGTCGGAAAGAACAGCGCCGAGAAGAAGTCCTGCCAGGTTTGCCGGAATCGGGATCTGGTTTTCACGGAACATTGTCGCGATGATGGTCGCGCTTGAACCGATGATTTCATTGCGGAAGGAAACCGGCTGGCTGGTCGCGAAATCATTGATTCTGTGATGATCGATGACTTCAAGAATCTGTGCCTTTTCCACATTGCGGACAGATTGCGAGAATTCGTTATGGTCGACCAGAATAATCTTCTTGTTCTGGTGGTTCAGAATATGATAGCGGGACGCATAGCCGATCAGCTGCTTGTTTTCATCAACAACCGGATAGCTTCTGAATCTGGTTTTGCGCATCTTGGTTCCGACATCCTCGGCATATTCATTGGACCGGAAAACAATCGGATCTGTATTCATGATCAGGCGTACCGGAGGAGCCAAAAACAGATAGCGGCTGGTATTCATCGCGCCGTGTCCGGAGATAATAATCGGACAGTGATGGATTCCCGCAGCTTCCAATACATCGTCTGCGATGGCTTTTGTCCAGACCGCAATCAGCAGTCCGGCGCCTTTTTCAATCAGTTCCTTCTGCGCTTCAGGATCGTTGCCGACAATCACAATGCGGTCCTTCGCATTGTAATTGGCAACCTTGGCTTCATTCAGAGCGACGATCGATGTTTTACCGTCATAATGGACTTCCGGATCATCATAGACAATCTGTCCGTCAATGCTTTCGGCGATCTCTTTCACCGATGTCTGTTTCAGCAGTTCGATTTCAGCAGCCGTATCGCCCAGTCCGATATTGGCAAGGTCGCTCTTGGAGACATAGCCGGCAAGGGTTCTGTCCGGATTGATGACGGCGAAGGAACTGCGTTCATGTTCATGCATGAGGCGGATGGTTTCCCGGACTGTGGTTTCCAGGGTGATGGAAACCGGACTGTCAATTTCGATCTCGGCAAGTGTCACGCGGGCATCTTTCAGCAGCGTCGGCACTTCAAAGCCGAAGCGTTTGAGAAGATATTCTGTTTCATTATTCAGATCGCCCAGACGGCACGGCACCGCCCTGTTTCCCATTGCCCTTTTGAAAAAAGCATAGGCGATGGCGGAAGCGATGGAATCTGTGTCGGGATGCTGGTGGCCGACAATATAAACCGGTTCTTCTTTGATCATAAGCTTTATTTCCTTTTCTATTCTTAATCTTATCATCACATCTGAAAAACGGCACCTCATTGAAAGATGCCGTCCGGTTTCATTTGAGATAATCGGTTGTGATTGCGCTGATGTAAGGATTCAGGGAACTGAGATAATTGTCGTTGTTTACAGTCCATACCTCCAGCGGCACATCATTGGCTTCGCATTTGGAAGCGATGGCATCGGCGGCGGTAAAGACCGCGTCCACAAATACGTTGTATCCCTGCTGCCGCTGAGATATAACTGCGGAAGCAGTCTGATCCAGAGCGGACTTCGCGGAAATCAAGTAGCCGATTCTGGCATCCGGATCCTGATTGAGAATGAACTGCAGCGGGGATGAAGCGAAGGAGATCCATGTGCACTGATCCTGCATGCCGTAGCTCTGCACCATTGAAAGCAGAAGATCGCATTCTTCCTGGGTATCGACTGTTTCGCCTTTCATTTCCAGATACGGATGGATGTTATAGGCTTTGCAGTAGGAGAGGAATTCATCGAGTCTGGTGATCTTTGTGCCGGCATAATTCTGACCGCACATGATACCGAAGTCATATGTATCAGCCTGTTCCAGCGTCAGGGAATCGATATAGACCTGCGAGCCGATCGGGGTGCCGTCGCTGTTTCTTGCGACCGCGTTGATCGTTTCATTGTGCAGCAGCACTGGAATGCCGTCGGCGGTCATCTGGATATCGCATTCCACATAGTGATAGCCCTGCTCATAGGATTGCATATAAGCTGCAAGGGAATTCTCCGGCGCTTCGACATGATAGCCTCTGTGATTGACATAGCGCATGCCGGTTTCTTCTGTTTCACTTATAAATTCACTGACCGCAATCAGCTTTGTTTCAGCTGCTGTTTCATAGCTTTCCGGAATCGGGAAGTAGACTCTTCCTTCCGCGTCTGTGCTTCTTTCATTCACAATATTTCCGTTTTCATCATAGATCAGCAGCCTGCCGTCAGGCAGTGAAACTTCCGTGTTTTCCGCCCTTGCGTTTCCGTTGGAACTGCTCAGGTAATAGAATCCGCTTTCCCCTTCGATAAACAGAAGAGAATCTTCTTCCAATCCGGTTTTCTGTCCGTCATCATACCAGACGTTTCCGTTTCCTTCTTTGACCCATTCATCATCCAGGACTCTTCCGTTTTCATCCAGTGTATAGAACTGTCCTTCAATTTCGGAAGATTCCGTCACAAGCCAGCCATGGTCTTTTGTATAGTAATATTTCCCGTCTTTGCCTTCATACCATCCGGTGATCAGCTTTCCTGTATCATCGGTACGGATTTCATGGAAGGTTTCCCCGTCCTCACTGACAACCAGTGCCTTTGCCATGACCGCCGTTCTTGTTTCCTTGTCGGTCTGGCGGTAGAAGATCCCGCCTTCCATGTCATAGCGGATGGTTTCTTCCACATGAAGCAGCGGCTTTTCATAAACAAATCGGTATTCGGTATCCATCGCAGCGTTGGCATAAATGCGGTAGACAGTAAAGCCGGCCCCGGCGGCAGTGCCGATGCCGATGAATGCGAGTACTGTCTTGACCCACTTTTTCAGTCTGCGTTTTCTCTTCTTCTTAGCCATAGTTTATATTCCCTGCCATCTTATCAGAGATTATTCAATGCATATACATCATTCTTCCAGGATTCATAAAATCTTAAGACCATCCCTGAAAGCTTCTTCGGAGTGATATCACAGTCTTCTTTCAGACAGTCATGAATCATGCCGCAGAGTCCGCATGCGGCATACTGTGCCTGCAGCTGCAGGATTTCCTCATCCGGATTGCCGGCAGAACTGTTTCTGACTGTGTTTTTGAGATATGTGCTGAAGGCTTCTTCGCAATATCCTTTTTCAATCAATACTTTGTAGAGTGCGCGGTTATGAAGAATGCGCCGGATGATTTCTTCCGTACTTTCACGGTCTGCTGTTTCGGGGTAAATCTGCTGCAGAGCGGAAGCGGCTGTTTCATCCATGAGATCTTTGAGATTCCGGTAGTATTTGTAGAATGTCACACGGCTGACACCGGCTTTTTCACATATTTCACTGATGGAAATATCATCAAAATCCCGTACGGAAGCTGCTTCGATCAGCTGTTCCGCCAGCATTCTTTTTGTCATCCGGATCCGTTTGTCTGCCATGC
>CAMVGT010000057.1 GCA_947167125.1 uncultured Erysipelotrichaceae bacterium | reverse complement strand
CCTCCTTATTACTCAGGTTCGTCCTCCTGTTTGAATATTACAGGAAGCTTTCTTTCAGATCAGGTTGGTATAGCCCATCAGCCATTCATCCACTTCCCTGGCGCATTCCAGTCCTTCGCGGATTGCCCAGACAACCAGAGAAGCGCCTCTGTGCATGTCGCCGCAGCTGAAGATTCCGCTGATGTTTGAGGCATAGCTGTTTTCTTTCGTGGCGACTGTATTGCGCCTGCTCAGCTCAATGCCTGCCGAAAGCGGCAGATCTGTTTCGCATCCGGTGAACCCGGCGGCGATGATCAGCAGATCGCATGGCAGGATATCTCGTTCCTCACTGATGAGCAGCCGGCCTTCCTCAAAGCGGATTTTCGCGGTTTCAACCGCCTTCAAGGCGCCGTCCTCTGTAATCAGCTCTGTCAGTGTCGTTGACCAGATCCGCGGATCATTTCCATATAAATAAACCGCTTCTTCCTGGCCGTAATCGGTTTTCAGCACTTTCGGCCACTCAGGCCAGGGATTATCTTCTCTTCGCTCCTTTGGAGGAGAGGGCATCATTTCAATCTGCACAGCAGACACGCACTTCTGGCGGATCGCTGTCGCAAGACAGTCATTTCCGGTGTCCCCGCCGCCGAGGATCACCACATTTCTGCCGACTGCATTGATTTCCGGAAGATCCGGAAGGTTTCTGGTGGTTTCAGAAAGATATGCGACTGCTTTGATGACACCTTTTGTATGTTCAATTCCTTCAATATCAGGCATTCTGGCCTGTGAAGCGCCGCAGGCAAGGATCACGGCATCATATTTTTCCTGTAATTCTGCAAGAGTAATGTCCTTACCGGCCGAAACACCTGTGATGAACTGAATCCCTTCTTCAGCCATTAAAGAGATACGGCGCTCTACAATCTTCTTGTCAAGTTTCATGTTGGGAATACCATACATGAGAAGGCCGCCCGGCTTCTCACTTCTTTCATAGACTGTTACATGATGGCCTCTTTGGTTCAGACGGTAGGCTGCGGCAAGACCGGCCGGACCGCTGCCGATGACCGCAGCCTTCTTTGCTGTACGCACCGGAATTTCTTCTGCCCGGATCAGGTTGCGGGCAAAGCCTGTATCAGAAAGAAAGCGCTCATTATCGCGGACTGTGACCGGTTCGCCATCGTATCCGTTGATACATGCCTTTTCACATAAAGCCGGACATACCCTGCCGGTGAATTCAGGAAACGGGTTTGTTTTGAGCAGTCTTCTTAAAGCGTGTTCATCATTGCCGCGGTAAATCTGATCATTCCATTCCGGAATCAGGTTATGAAGCGGACACCCGGTCACCATCCCTGAGAGACGGATGGCAGACTGGCAGTAAGGAACGCCGCAGTTCATGCAGCGTGACGCCTGTTTCCGCCTTTCTTCCGTTTTTGAACAAAGGCGGATCTCGTCATAATCATTAATTCTTTCGGCGCATGCGCGCTCACTGTCTTCTCTTCTTGAAAAGAGAAGGAATCCGTCCGGTTTTCCCATCACACACCTCCATGCGCCTGCGTCAGTTCACTGAACGCCGCCATTTCAGCGTTCTGCCGGCTGATGCCCTGTTCTTCGTAATAAGAGATTCTCTCAACAATCGCCTGATATGGCGCAGCGATGATTTTCTTGAAATGCGGCAGCCATTCCTCTTCATTGTCGAGAATCATCTTCGCTCTCTTCGATCCGGTTTCCCGGTAATAGTCTTCCAGGATTTCCCTGAGCTGGTGGATATCATATTTGTCACTGACTTCTTTTAAAACCAGGGAACCTGAGCTGATATGGCGGTACAGGACGTGATGTTCATCGAGCACATACGCGACGCCGCCGCTCATGCCGGCTGCGAAGTTCTTGCCGGTTTCTCCAAGGATGACCGCGATCCCGCCGGTCATATACTCAAGCCCATGGTCGCCGCACCCTTCACACACAGCCCTGGCTCCGCTGTTGCGCACACAGAAACGCTCACCGGCAATCCCGGCGAAATAAGCGGTTCCCGACGTCGCGCCATACAGGGCGACATTGCCAGCGATGATATTCTGCTCCCAGGCAAAGGAAGCTTCCTTTTTCGGCACAATCACAATCTTTCCGCCGCTGAGACCCTTGCCGACGTAATCGTTTGCGTCGCCATGGAGTCTGAGTGTCAGGCCGGCAGGAATAAAGGCGCCGAATGACTGGCCGGCCGAGCCGGTGCATTCCACTGTCCAGGTATCATCCGCCTCCTTTTCTCTGCGGGTCCGGATGATCTCTGATCCAAGCAGTGTTCCGGCGGTGCGGTCGGACGCGCTGAGCTGAATGCCGATATGGCGTTTCTTCTTTGTTTTCAGACATGACCTGTACCATGGAATCAATGTGCGTATATCGACTGTTTTTTCAAGTGAGAAGTCAAACTCATGACCCTTTTCATAATGGACCGGCAGGCTCTCTTTCAAAACAGAGGCATACGGCAGATCAGACTGGGTTACCAGGAGATCGCTTCTTCCGATCAGTTCATCCATTGTCCTGATTCCCATAGACGCCATAATACGACGGACTTCTTCTGCGATCATCAGCATATAGTTCATGACATGTTCCGGTTTTCCTTTGAAGCGGGCACGCAGCGTTTCGTTCTGGGTCGCAATGCCGAACGGACAGGTGTCTTTTGAACAAACCCGCATCATCATACAGCCAAGTGAGACAAGCGGTCCGCTGGCAAAGCCGAATTCCTCCGCTCCCAGCATCGCCGCGATCACGACGTCACGGCCGCTCATGAGTTTGCCGTCTGTCTGCAGAATCACGCGCTCGCGGAGATTGCTGGCGGTCAAAGCGCGGTGGGCTTCAATCACCCCCAGCTCCCATGGCAGACCGGCATGATGGATCGAACTGAACGGAGCCGCGCCTGTGCCGCCGTCATTGGACGAAATCAGAATGACGCCGGCTCCTGCCTTGGCAACGCCGCATGCGATGGTGCCGACTCCTTTCTCGCTGACCAGCTTGACGGAAATCCGGGCGTCCCGGTTCGCGTTTTTCAGATCATAAATCAGCTGGGCAAGATCCTCGATCGAATAGATGTCATGATGCGGCGGCGGGGAAATCAATGCCACGCCGGGCGTTGAACAGCGGGTGGCAGCCACCCATGGATACACCTTGTTGGCAGGCAGATGGCCGCCTTCTCCGGGCTTTGCGCCTTGGGCCATCTTGATCTGGATTTCCCTGGCGCTGTCAAGATATTCGAGATTGACGCCGAAGCGTCCGGAAGCGACCTGTTTGACTGCGGAGCTGCGGATGGTATTGAAACGGGCGGGATCTTCGCCGCCTTCGCCTGTGTTGGACCGCGCCCCGAGGCGGTTCATGGCTTCCGCTATGGTTTCATGGGCTTCCTTTGAAATGGAGCCGAAGGACATGGCGCCGGTATTGAAGCGCTTCACGATCTCTTCCGCCGCTTCGACTTCTTCCAGCGGGACAGGCGTCTGATCCTTTGCGAAAGAACAGGTATCGCGCAGATGGTGCGGCTTCATCGCATACAGAAGCTCTGTATAGTGTTCAAAGTCTTCATACTTCCCGCTTCTGCACGCTTTCTGCAGAGCGACAATCACCTCGGGCGAATAGAGATGGCTTTCCGCGGCGCGATTGGAGCGCAGGCCATGGCTGCCGATGCTGTCGAGGGTGGTGTCGGTCTTTAATCCCAGCGGATCAAAGGCATGCGAATGACGGTATAGGATGTCCGCTTCTATATCCTTGACCGTAACCGGGCCGCCGTCGGAAACCGTGCCGCAGAAGTATCTGTCAATCACTTCGTCTGAAAGACCTAGGGATTCAAAGATTCTTGCAGACTGGTAGGACTGAATCGTGGAGACTCCCATCTTGGCGGCAATCTTGACAATCCCATCGCGGATGGCGCTGTTGTAATCATCAATCGCCGTATGGTAATCCTTGTCCAGAATGCCGAGATCAATCAGTTCGACAATGCATTCCTGGGCAAGGTACGGATGAACCGCCCTGGCCCCGAATCCAAGCAGCGCGGCGCATTCGTGAACCGTGCATGGTTCGCCGCTTTCGACAATCAGGGAAACCCTGGTGCATTTTTTGGTGCGCACCATGTGCTGCTCCACGGCGGAAACCGCCAGCAGGCACGGAATGGGAAGATGGTTTTCATCAATGCCGCGGTCGCTTAAAACAAGGATGTTGGCGCCGGCCGTATAGGCTCTGTCGCAGCTGAAACAAAGCTGTTCCACCGCTTTTTCAAGCGAGGTGTTTGGATAGTACAGCATACTGATCACGGCGCACTTCAGGTTCTGCCGGTTCAGCGCCTTGATCTTCATCATGTCGGTTCCGGTCAGGATCGGGTTGCTGATTTCAAGAACCGCGCAGTTGGTGCTTTTTTCTTCGAGAAGATTTCCCTGCGAGCCCAGATAGACGGCGGTATCCGTCACGATCTTTTCACGGATGGAATCAATCGGCGGATTGGTCACCTGGGCAAAGCGCTGATAAAAATAATCCGAAAGTTTCACATGGGAGCGGGAATACATCGCCAGCGGCGTATCATGGCCCATCGAGGCGGTCGGCTCCACGCCGTTTTCCGCCATGTTGTAAAGGACATCCATCACATCCTCATAGGAATAGCCGAAGACCTTGTAAAGTTTGTCACGCATCTTCTGATCATGGGACGGAAGACGGTGATTGGGAATCGGCAGATCGGCGAGTTTTTTCAGATGAAGACTCAGCCATTCGCCGTACGGGTTGGCATGGATATAGGTGTTCTTGCATTCCTCGTCTTCAATGATCTTTTTCTTCACGGTATCAGCCAGAAGAATCCTGCCCGGCATCAGCCGTGATTTCTTCACGATATGTTCTTCATCAAAATCCAGGACGCCGACTTCCGAGGAGAGAATGAGCCGCTGATCATCTGTGACATAGTATCTGGCCGGACGCAGGCCGTTTCTGTCCAGGCAGGCACCCAGTCTTTCCCCGTCGGTGAAAATCACCGCGGCCGGACCGTCCCATGGTTCCATCATGGTCGCGTAATAATGATAAAAATCCTTTTTGTCCTGACTGATCGAATTGTTGTTCCGCCATGGCTCGGGAATCATGATCATTAACGCCAGCGGCAGATCAATGCCGCTCATATACATGAATTCCAAGGTATTGTCGACCATGGCGGAGTCTGATCCGTCATCGCTGATGACCGGATAAATCCTGTCAATATACGGTTCGCTCAGGGCGGAATGCATGGTTTCCTCCCGTGCCAGCATACGATCATGGTTGCCGGAAATGGTATTGATTTCGCCGTTATGGGCGATCATCCGGTACGGATGGGCCCGGTTCCAGCTGGGATTGGTGTTGGTGGAAAAGCGGGAATGGACAACCGCGATCGCTGTTTCAAAATCCTCGGACTGCAGGTCTTCGTAAAACAGCCGCAGCTGCGAAACAAGAAACATGCCTTTATAAACGATCGTGCGGGAAGACAGGGAAACAATATAGGTGCTGTCATTGCCCTGTTCGAATTCTCTTCTTGCCACATAAAGAAGCCTGTCAAAGACCAGCCCTTTTTCACAGTCCGCCGGCTTTGCCAGAAAAACCTGACGGATGGCAGGCTGACTGTCGAGCGCCTTCTTTCCCAGGATTTCGCTTCTGACCGGCACATCGCGCCAGCCGAGAACCTTCATTCCGTACTTTTCGGCGATGACGCCGAACATCCGGCAGGAAATCACCTGGGAAACCTGGGTGCCCTGAAAAAAGAACATGCCTACGCCGTACTCCCCTTCGCAGGGCAGTTCAATTCCTTCTTCATGAGCCACCTTCTGAAAAAAGCGGTGAGAGATCTGCAGAAGGATCCCGACACCGTCACCGACCTCGCCGCTGGCGTCCTTGCCAGCCCTGTGGCCAAGATGTTCCACAATTTTCAAAGCGTCATTGACCGCTTCATGGGTGCGGTGACCGTCGATGTTGACAACTGCGCCGATACCGCACGCATCGCTGTCTCTTGTTTCACTCATTCTCATAGCCATACTTCTCCTGTCGTTTTTCACCATTGAAAGCCGCAATGCCGGGGTCCTGAGACCCCGGTCATCCGTCTGTTTATTTATGTGAATCTTCTTTGATGATCCTCTCTGCCACTTTTGCCATCGGCAGTCCGAGGTTCATGCTGAGATGCTGCAGATAGCGGTGTGCTTCCGTTTCATCCATCTGTTTCTGTTCCATGATGAGTTCTTTGGCTTTCGAAATCATCATGCGGTCGGATTGCGGCCGGCGGGGCATTCTTTGATAATGCAGCTGCTCCAGCATGTCAGCCCAGGCGATCAGAACAGATTTGGTGACAGGCATTGCCTGGCGGAAGATCTTTTCCGAACTGATCTGGCTGAACTGATCCGGCCGGCAGAGACAAAGGATTTCCACATGTTCATTCAGATCGGCTGCCACTTCATCGAGCGATCTGTTTCTCAGCCTGACGCCGGCGATGAGGATGCCGTCCTGGATCAGACGGAATGTGCGTCTGACTTCATCCGCGGATGAACAGGTGCGGATCACATCATAGCCGCTTTCCCGCAGAAGCGAGGCGATTCTCGCGGCAGTATCCGTGTCATGGAACGCGACTGCGAATTTTGTCATAACAGTTCTCAGTACATCATGAGATATTCATTGATTTCCCATTCGGAAACCGATGTGCGGTAAGCGTCCCATTCGGCATACTTGCCGGCGCTGTACTGGCTTGTGATATGAGAACCCAGCGTATCACAGACAACTTTGTCCTCCAGCATGAGATCAACTGCTTCCTTCAGGTTGGCCGGCAGACTTTCAATGCCTCTTTCCTTTCTTTCCGCTTCGTCCATCACGAAGATGTTTTCAAGGATTTCTTCCGGCGGTGTCAGACCGCGTTCAATGCCGTCAAGGCCGGCGGCCAGACAGACTGCCAGTTCCAGATACGGGTTGCAGGAAGGATCCGGACATCTCAGCTCAACTCTTGTCGCCTGTCCGCGCGCTGCCGGAATACGGATCAGAGCGGAACGGTTGGAAGCGGACCAGGAGATATAGCACGGTGCTTCATAACCGGGTACCAGACGCTTGTAGCTGTTGACCAGCGGGTTGGTAACAGCGCTCATGGAACGGATATGTTCGAGGATGCCGGCAATGAAGGCATAGGCTTCTTTCGAAAGTCCTCTTTGATCAGAGGGATCGGCGAAGATGTTCACACCGTCTTTGAAGAGTGACATGTTTGTGTGCATGCCGCTGCCGTTGATGCCGTAGATCGGCTTGGGCATGAAGGTCGCGTGCAGACCGTTCTTCTGGGCGATTGTCTTGACCGCCAGCTTGAATGTCATGACATTGTCGGCTGTTCTCAAGGCGTCGCCGTATTTGAAGTCGATTTCATGCTGGCCGCGGGCCACTTCGTGATGGCTGGCTTCCACTTCATATCCCATCTTTTCAAGCATGAGGCAGATTTCGCGTCTGGTGGATCCGCCGTGATCAAGCGGGTCAAGATCGAAATAGCCGGCGTCATCGCTTGTCTTTGTGGTCGGCTGTCCGTTTTCATCTGTTTCGAACAGGAAGAATTCACATTCCGGACCGACGTTGAAGGAATAGCCCTTTTCCGCCGCTTTGGCGAGCGCCTTTTTCAGGGTGCTGCGGGGATCGCCGACAAACGGTGTTCCGTCCGGGTTGTAAACATCGCAGATCAGTCTGGCGACGCGGGCCTGGGAAGGTCTCCAGGGAAGCACGGCGTAAGAATCGAGATCGGGATGCAGGTACATGTCGGATTCATTGATTCTGACAAAGCCTTCAATGGAGCTGCCGTCGATCATGATTTCGTTGTTGACGGCCTTATTGATCTGAGAAGCGGTGATCGCGACGTTTTTCAGTCTTCCGAAAATGTCGGTGAACTGCATGCGGATAAATTCCACATCGCCTTCTTCCACCATTTTGATGATGTCTTCTTTTGTGTAGCTCATACTCTTCTTCCTCCTTGATTTGAAAAAACAAAAGAGCAAAGGAAACCCGCTGTCGGGCACCTTTGCTCTAACAGTGATTATAGTAAAGAATGAAATGTAAATTGTCAACAATCTTTTTCAGAAATATTTTTCATTCCTTAACCGGACGATTCTTCTGCCTGCTTCTTTGACATCCTCTTCTTCAGCGAACATGGAGAAGCGGATCCAGCCTTCCCCGCTTTCACCGAAGCCGGCGCCGGGCGTTGCAACGATCTGCGCCTGTTTCAGCAGGATGTCAAAGGTTTCCCAGCTGCCTGAACCTGAAGGACATTTCATCCAGATATATGGCGAGTTTTTTCCGCCGGCATAGGCAAGATGAGCTTCATCCAGCGCCAGCATAAATGTCTTTGCGTTTCTGCGGTAGACTTCATGAAGCAGGCTGACTTCCTTCTGTCCTTCTTCGCTGAACACCGCCAATGCGCCTTTCTGGAGAATGTAAGAAACCCCGTTGGTACGGGTTGTGCGGTTGCGCACCCACATCGCATTGAGCGAAAGCCCGTCCCGCACAAGATCCATCGGAATCACGGTGTAGCCGCATCTGGTTCCGGTGAAGCCGGCGGTTTTGGACAGGGAACTGATTTCGATCGCGCACTTCTTTGCGCCTTCAAGCTCATAAATGCTGCGGGGAATATTCTCTTCGCAGACGAATGATTCATAGGCGGCGTCAAAAAGAATGACCGATTCTGTCCGGATAGCGTAGGCAATCCATTTCTCAAGGCATTCTTTTGTGCATACGGCACCGGTGGGATTGTCCGGCGAACAGAGATAAATCAAAGCCGTCAGGTCCTCTTCAGGTACAAGCGGCTGAAAGCCGTTTTCAATGTCAGTACCGGGAAAGATGATTTCTCTGCCGTCCATGAGATTGGCGTCAGCGTAAGCCGGATATGCAGGTTCGGGAATCATCGCCGGCAGGCTGCGCTCAAACAGATGGAGAAGATCGCCAAGTTCATCGCTGGCACCGCTCGAAACAAAGACTTCTTCCGGATTCACCGGAATGTTCCGCTTCCGATACCAGTCCGCGATTGCTTTTTGCAAAGCCGGATCGCCGCATTCGGGCATGTAGCCGTGAAAAGTTTCGGCATGAGCCTGCTCTTCAACCGCTTCATGAAGCGCCCTGATCACCGAAGGCGTCAATGGCTGAGTCACATCGCCGATGCCAAGGCGCAGAACTTTCTTTCCCGGATTTTCCTTCTGCCATTCCTCAATCCGTCTGCGGATATCCGCGAAAAGATATGATTCCTTTACCTTCATGTAGTTAAGATTCATACCGGTCATTTCTTTCTCACCTCTTCCATTTCCGCTTCAAAGACAAATTCGGCTGGTCCTTTCATCCTGAATTCCCCGTTTTCTGCTTTTGTAAACTCCAGGATGCCGCCATCCAGTTCAACAATGACTGTCCCCTTCTCATTCACTGCGCCGGTAAAGATGGCAGCTGCCGCGCTGGCTGCAGCACCGGTGCCGCAGGCCTTTGTCACCCCGCTGCCTCTTTCCCATACCCGCATACGCAGGGTGCCGTTATTGCGGACATTCACAAATTCACAGTTGACGCCGCCCGGAAATAACGGATGGTGCTCAATGAGGGAGCCGATCTTCTCCGGCAGTGAAAGCCCCTTTTCGTCAGTGAAGATAACGGCATGGGGATTGCCGGTACTGACCGGATACAGAGTGTATGTCTGCTCACCGGCTTCAACGGTCACTGCCGGGCTGACTGTGACGGTTCCCATGTTGACGGAAACCGAAGTGACTTTGCCCTCATGAACATCCAGACGCAGCCTGCGGATGCCCGAGCGGGTTTCGATCAGAAGATCTGTTTTATCACTCAGGCCTTTTTCATAGATATATTTGCCGACACAGCGGATCCCGTTGCCGCACATGAGTGCTTCGGAACCGTCGGCGTTGAAGATGCGCATGCCGAAATCGGCTGTCTTTGATTCCGTTATGTAGATCAGACCGTCAGAGCCGACGCCGTAATGACGGTCGGAAAGAAGAATGCTCAGATCGGAAACATCGGCGGGCACCTCTTCATGGAAATAGAGATAATCATTGCCGAGCCCCTGCATTTTTGTGATTTTCATCCTGCTGTCCCCCTTTTCAGATTCCGCTGGCGCCGTAGTTGGAAAGCACCCGGGCGCTGGGATCATTGACATCGCAGCCCTGCCATTCTTTGTTCGGCATCCAGAAATCAGCAATCATTTCCGCTTTGCCCGGATAGTATTTTTCAAACAGTTCACGGTAAAGAAGGCTTTCTTTCGTAAATGGTGCGCAGTATGTATAGGCAGCGGCCTTCTCTCTGAATTCCTCATCGGTATACAGAGTCTCTGCGTACTGTTTGATGTCATCGACCATGGAATGGCCGACAGCGTCTGAGAAGGCTGCCTTCTGACGCCATAGGATTTCATCAGGAAGAATATGATCGTCTGCGAATGCTTTTCTGAGCAGATACTTGCCCATGTGATGGCGGTTCATTTTGAGGACCGGATCAATCGCCATGGCGTAGCGGACAAATTTGAGATCGCCGAACGGAACCCTTGCCTCCAGGGAATTGAAGGAAATACAGCGGTCGGCCCGCAATACGTCGTACATATGCAGCTCACGGATCCGTTTTTCCGCTTCTTTCTGGAAGGCGTTGGCATCCGGGGCAAAATCAGTATATTTGTATCCGAAAAGCTCATCGGAGATTTCACCGGTCAGAAGAACGCGGATATCCGTGTTTTCATGGATATACTTGCAGACCAGATACATCCCCATTGAGGCCCGGATGGTTGTGATATCCCACGTGCCCAGCAGCCTGACAGCTTCTTCCAGGGAAGAAAGCACCTGTTCTTTTGTCATGATGACTTCGGTATGGTCAGAACCGATATAATCCGCCGCTTTGCGCGCGTACCTCAGATCAATCGCGTCGGTATCCATGCCGATGGCAAATGTCCGGATGGGGTGATCCGTGAGCTTCTGAGCAATCGCGCAGACCAGTGAAGAATCCAGTCCGCCGGAGAGCAGAAACCCGACCGGCGCATCGGCGTCGAGCCGTTTTTCCACTGCTTCGCAAAGCAGTCTGTTCAGTTTATGGGAAATGGCCTCTTCATCCTTCATCGTGAACTGGCCGACGGCAGCCGGATCGCAATAGCGTACAAATCCGTCTTTTTCACTCCAGTAGTGGCCGGGCGGAAACGGCAGGATTCTTTCGCATAGTGCTGTCAGGTTTTTCGGCTCGCTCGCAAAAGCGTATGAACCGTCTGTAAGTCTTCCGTAATACAGCGGCCTGATTCCGATCGGATCCCGGGCAGCGATGATCATGTCTTCCTTATGGTCGTAGATGATCATGGCAAATTCAGCATCAAGTGTCTTGAAAAGGTCGGTTCCGTATTCGTAATACAGCGGCAGGATGATTTCACAGTCGGAACCGGAGACAAGCGGAAAGTCCGCCTTCAGTCTTTCACGGACCGGTCTGAAGCCGTACAGCTCGCCATTGCATACGGCATAGTCGCCGTTCATCTCAAACGGCTGCATTCCTTTTTCATCCAGTCCCATAATGGCTAAACGGTGGAAGCCCATCCAGCCTTTGGGGATTTCAGTCAGGCGGCTCATGTCCGGGCCCCTGGATTTTGTTTCATCAAAACATTTTTTCAATGTGTCATAAGGAACATCCTTGGAAAGTACAGTGAAGATCGAACACATAAAACGGCACCTCCGGGTATCGGCAGTCATCCTGAAATGATTCAGGACGAAGGCTGCCTCTCCGTGGTGCCACCTGATTTGCTTCTCATAGGTTCCATCAAACCTGTGCGGGGATAACGTGCCGCTCTTCACGCCTTCCCTACTGATCACCTTTGACGTTCAGGTCGGACTTGGAAGTGTTTTTCCATACCGGTTTCATGCGGGATTTCCACCATCGCCCGCTCTCTTGAAATGAAATAACGGATGTACTCCTCTTCCGCTCCGCTTTTTTTGTATGCATGCATTCTATCTTCAGTTCCGCCTTTCCGTCAATCTTTTTTCACTTGTTTTCTGAAATTTATTTCTTGATTTTACATTTCTTGTAAATTATTTCAGCCGTTCCCTTAATAAGGAAACAGGCGGTTCATCCCGCTTCAAAAGCTCTGAAAAGGCCCGAAAAAAAAGCGTTGACACCGGATTTTGCGGTGTGTAATATGTACGCATTGAGGCAAGGGTGCCCACAAGGTTCCCCTGCCTTTTCTTGTTATACAGGCTGATGGGGAACCGCACTTCACATATGTGACCAACGATCTTTCAAGCGATTAAGGAGGAAAGAATGATGGATGAAACACTGCGGACACTCGTAAGCTCAGAAGTATTCAGTGTCTGGTTCCTGGCCGGAGCCGCGCTGGTCTTCTGGATGCAGGCCGGCTTTGCCATGGTTGAGGCCGGCTTCACAAGAGCCAAAAACACCGGCAACATTCTGATGAAGAACCTGATGGACTTCTGCATCGGAACAATCGTCTTCATACTGATCGGTTATGGCCTTCTGATGGGAGAAGACCTGGCCGGTTTCATCGGCAGACCCGGCTTTGATCTGCTGAGTGCCTATCAGGAATTCGATTATTCCGCCTTTGTCTTCAACCTTGTCTTCTGTGCCACCACCGCGACGATTGTCTCCGGCGCGATGGCGGAAAGGACAAAGTTCCTGTCATACTGCGTCTATTCTGCTGTCATTTCAGCTCTGATCTATCCCATTGAGGCGCACTGGATCTGGGGCGGCGGCTGGCTTTCACAGATCGGTTTCCATGATTTTGCCGGCTCCTGTGCCATTCATATGGTCG
The DNA here is from genome assembly GCA_947167125.1 of uncultured Erysipelotrichaceae bacterium. Lineage (GTDB taxonomy): Bacteria > Bacillota_I > Bacilli_A > Erysipelotrichales > Erysipelotrichaceae > Bulleidia. Next base: position 2,885 of record CAMVGT010000057.1, on the reverse strand, counting down.
GCGGTATCTCTGCTCTGATCGGGGCAAAGATACTGGGAGCGAGAATCGGCAAATACCGGAAAGACAGTGACGGGAAGATCGTCAAAGTCAACGCGATCCCCGGTCACAACATTACATTCGGCGCATTGGGATGCTTTATTCTCTGGGTCGGCTGGTATGGATTCAACGGAGCAGCTGCGACAGATGTGCCGCAGCTGGGATCCATCTTTCTGACAACAACCATCGCCCCTTCCGCCGCGACGATCGCCTGTATGATCTTCACCTGGCTGCGCTATGGCAAACCGGATGTCTCGATGTGTCTCAACGCTTCTCTGGCCGGACTTGTAGCGATTACCGCCGGCTGCGACGTAACCGATGCTTTCGGTTCTCTTGTCATCGGCACTGCCGCCGGCCTGCTGGTTGTCTTCGGCGTCTGGTTGCTGGACAGTGTCCTTCATATTGATGATCCGGTCGGCGCGGTCGCGGTCCACTTCTGCAACGGTCTTTGGGGTACGCTTGCAGTCGGCCTGTTTGCGACGGATACAGCTCCTTCCTATAGCATCGCAGATCAAAGCGGCGCTGTGATGAAGGGTCTCTTCTATGGCGGAGGTCTGAAACTTCTCGGCATTCAGCTCAGCGGTGTTGTGACTGTGGCGTTATGGACAGCTGTTACCATGACTCTTGTCTTTTTGGCTATTAAAGCCGTCTTCGGCCTGCGGGTCAGCCGCGAAGAAGAGCAGCTCGGCCTGGATGTGACGGAGCATGGTCTGACAAGTGCCTACGCCGGATTTGCGATGACGCCGGAATATCTTGAGGAAGGTCCTGTCGCTGAAACCGTTCCGGTGATTTCAGAAGGCGAACCGGTGCCGGTTTATACAAAGAAAGAATCTGTCCCCGGCACGCCGAAGATTTCCAAGGTCGAAATCGTCTGCCGCGAATCTTATGTGGAACCGCTCAAAAACGCACTTGTGGGCATCGGTATTACCGGCATGACAATCACCCATGTGCTTGGCTGCGGCGCCCAGAAAGGCAAGCCGGAATATTACAGAGGCGTTGCGACCGAAGCCAGCCTGCTGCCCAAGGTGCAGTTTGATATCGTCGTTTCCAAAGTGCCTGTGCGCGCCGTCATTGAAACCGCGAAAAAAGTTCTCTACACAGGTCATATCGGAGACGGCAAGATCTTCGTCTATGACGTTGAAAATGTCATCAAGGTCCGTACATCCGAGGAAGGCTATGACGCCTTGCAGGATGTGGAATAGTCCTGAATTCTTACGGACACATACTCTCACGTGCAAAGCCGCCCTTTTGTCCGGGGCGGTTTTGCCTTTCCCGAAATGCACAGGCAAACGGATACCGATGATAATCTGCAGGCGGTATAATACTGCTGAGAAAGTACCCCATGAGCGGCAGATATCAGCCGGAAACAAAAACCCGTACAAAGAAGCTGCTGTTATGAGTCTGCCGGATGCTTCTGTTCATCCGCTTTGAAACAGCAGTATCAGAATCAAAGAATCCGGGATCTGCCCTTTTTTAAAAAAGCTGAAGATCCGCTGCCGGAGAGATCTCAGCCGGTATTTGTGAGGAGAATATGAAATTCAAAGGAATGCTTATCGTTGTTCAGGACTGCAGCCGTGCTTTGAAGTTTTACAGCGATCTGTTCGGTTTCCGTCTGGTTCGTGATAACGGCGGAAATATGGAGCTGACTGATCATTTGTATTTACAGGAAAAAAGTTTCTGGGAATCATTTACAGGGACAGAAGTGATTCCGGTCAATAACTATTCTGAATTGTATTTTGAAGAAACCGAAATTGAAGAATTCGCAGAAAAGCTTGCGTCTCTTTACCCTGAGACCGTATATGTCAATCGCCTGATGCAGCACAGCTGGGGACAGAAAGTGATCAGGTTTTATGATCCTGACGGGAATCTGATTGAAGTCGGAACACCGATGCAGCCTGTACAGACTGATTCCGGTCTGACGCAGAAGTACTGAAGGAAGAACCGGTCACATCTGAATCACAGTGCTGATGAAAAGCTTCACCGGAACTGATGCACGGTACTTTGAACTTCCTGCCGGCGAATATATCATCCGCTTTTCAGCTGAAAAAGGAGCGGAAGGAACGATTGAAATCACTGAAAAACAGTGTTCGAAAACAGTATCGGGCAGAAAATCATAAAAAAGGCAATCGCAGAGATTGTCTTTTTATATTTCCGCAGTTTCAGTTGAAGATACCGTCCATGATCTTTTCAAAATCCGTGCGTTCTTCCAGCTTCCGGATCAGTTCAAATGCCTGCGAGACATTGTCGGTGATAATGCCGTCAGCTTTGCTTAAAAGGAAGTGTTTCTGGGAATCCGGTTCATTCGGTGTCCATACCAGTACTTTCTTTCCCTGTTCTTGGATCGCATCTATAGCATCGGCTGTCGCCGATTCTTCTTCAAGGCCCAGATAATCGCAGTTCAGTGCGGCAGTATTTCCGAATGAAAGGAAAGTAAGATATCCTGTCTGTATTTCCGGATATGTTTTTTCGGTATAGTCGATCAGATCATACTGCAGAGAAATCAGAACGCATTGATCTTCCATACCTGCTTCTTTGACGATCCGTACGGTATCATCTGCCATCTGTCTGTCGGCAGTGTTCCCCTTCAGTTCGATCAACAGGACAATTCTGTCTCTGGAAGCTTCCAGGATTTCTTCCAGTGTCGGTACCGGTTCGCCATCCACTGACAGGGCACGGACTTCTTCCAGTGTCATGTCTTCCGGTCTTCGGTCGACACCGGCGGTGCGCAGGAATGTGGAATCATGGTTCAGCACATAATATCCGTCCTTTGTACGCTGGATATCGATCTCGCTGCCGTACGCACCCAGTTCAGCGGCTTTCTTCAATCCTGACACACAGTTTTCCGCACC
>CAMVGT010000056.1 GCA_947167125.1 uncultured Erysipelotrichaceae bacterium | reverse complement strand
TCCTGCTTACAAGCCTCGCCTATAGTTCATCAGAACTTAGGCGGGGTGATTGACATTGTATATCCTTCCTCCTGAAGGAATGTCTTCAGTTTTTCCCTGCATCTTGATAGATTCATTTTGACTTTGCTTTCGGTAATGCGGTTCTCCTTCGCAATTTCCTTTACCGGCAGCATGTACCAGTATCTCTGCACAAAGATGGTTCTGGTTTCCTTGTCGCATCTGGAGAGGAAGACATTGATGCAGTCGGTCAGAAGAGAGAGATCGAGATGTTCTTCAACATCCGATGACTGTCCGACGACTTCCGCCATCTCATCCAGACACGCGTCTGTATTTTCGCCGCCGCGCTTGAGGGCGTTTAACTTTTCATAGAGGTTGATGGAAATGTTCCGGCAAAGCTTACCCAGATAGGCACTCAGCTTTTCCGGTCTCTGCGGCGGAATGGAATTCCATGCCTGCAGCCATGTGTCATTGACACTTTCTTCTGTATCCTCACGGTTATAGAGAATACTGTATGCAATCTTCCGGCAGTATTTTCCGTATTTTCTGTCCGTCTGGGCAATTGCGTTTTCATTTCTGTCCCAGTACATTTCAACGATTTCGAAATCTTCCATACTTTGATTATACAGGAGACATTCGGATCTGTTCCTGTCTTGACTGTTATCTGACCGATCTGACAAGCATTTCTGCTGTTTCTTCACTCAATCCTTTGTCTGAAACAGCCGCATAGCTGTAATCTCCGTCTGTCCATGTCAGGTTATGAATGCCGTCATCATTCATGCGTACAGTGACGGACTTCCCTGCGATCTGTCTTTCAGCTTCTTCCTTATATGTATTGTAGTCGCCGGAAATATCGGCATGATCCTTTGCCTTGCGGATTGTGAGTGTATTATCGCTTCCGTAGACTGCCTGGATCATATAGCCTTCCATGAAGGTGAGGCTTCTTTCTTCAAAGCCTTCGATGGCTTCAGGGAGCTCAATTTCAAATCCGGCTCCTTTTTCAGCTTCTTCGACCGTGTCTGTGTGAACAAACGGATTGGCGATGGAAATGCCTGCTGTTTCTTCTGTTTCAGCCGGTGTATCAGCTGTTTCGGTTTTCTGTGTGCATCCTGCAAGCGGTAAGATCAGGAGCGCTGCTGCGAATGATTTCAATAACTTTGTGCATTTCATATGAGGTACCTCCGGGACTTCTTTATCCCTTTCACCCTAATACACAGAAAACAATATGAAAAGGTCACAGGAAAAATAAGATTTCTCATATTTTCTTTATGCCAAGGCGGATATGGGGAATCTTCGATCAGTGCAAGCCGATTCTGGAAAAGATGGGCGCTTCTGTCACAAGATGCGGCGAAGTCGGTTCCGATGGCAACTGCAGTGCAGGTGATGATGCAGTGGCTCCATGCGCATGAAGGCGGACAGAAGGACCGCAGCGCAATTGTTCAGTATTATGAACATCTGACAGGCGTCAGAATTCCGGCATAAGAAAGAATACATATTGAGGGAAAATCAGCAGGGCACGTGATGTGTTCTGCTTTTTTCTGAGTTATTTTCAGAAAATAAAGAGCCGGTATCATAAAAATAACTATGTATCACAAAACTGTGTACTTGATTTCAAAAATAAACACGGTATAACTAATATACCTGCTGTACAATAGATACAGTGCGCGGAGGGGATTTGTGGAATTATCGGAACTGACAGCTTACGCAAAAGAAAAATACGGCATTGAGGAAGATCATAAATGGAAAGATTTTCCCGGTTTTTCTGTTCTCTGCCATCCCCGTACAGGAAAATGGATCGCATTGTTAATGCGGCAATGGGATATGAGAAAAGGCGAGGAAATCCAGCTCTGCGATCTGAAATGCGGCAGGGATATTCTGCTGCAGATGCGCAGACCTTTCTTATATGCCCCTTACCGTATGAAAGGAGAGAAATGGGTCGGGATTGCCTTCGGCGGATTCACCGATTCCAATACCGTTCTTTCATTATTTGATCTTGCCTATGCGGAAGAAGAAAAAGGGCTGATCACGGTTTTCGATACACCCATTGAATCTTCACCATCGCCATCTTCATCTTCTTCTCCGGTGTATCAGGAAACAGCGATCCCGCAGAATCCCGGCCGGATTGCGCTTGCACACAAACGGATGCCGGAAAAGATCATCAAGCTGCGTCAGATGATGAGTTTCAGAGCGCAGACGATGGGTGAAAAAGCGGCAGATTTTTATAAACAGGCTGTTTTCATGGAGGATTATGAAGATGATACCCCGATGCCGGATGACATGCCCCGCTATTATCCGCTCTACCGGGATTTATCCGTATTTCAGCTGCGCGGCTATTTTTCATGGCGCACAAAGGCAAGAAAAGGGGAATACCTTCCTGTTTCCGCAGGCACTTACTATATCTATGCCTATGAACTGTTAAACGGAATCGGCGCTTCGGAACCGATGGAGCGGGTAAGGAAACTGGATGAGCTGAAGAACAATATCGGCTTTCAAAGCGTACAGGAACGCATCCTGCGTCAGAATCTGGAAAAATGGATGTTTGAATTATGCATTCTGTTTCAGCTTGATCAAGAAGAAGCTTTGAAGCATCTGTCTGAATCGATCATTGAATATGACCGTATCGTGATGGTTCTTCATGCGCCGTCGGATTATACAGATGAAGAAGTTTATGACTGCCTGAAAAATATACCCGGCAGTAAAATCGCCGATTCTCCGGTAACCGCAGATGAGCCGGAAAGAGGCATGCGGCTGTTTGCGCAGGCATGGCGCAATGCGGTGAATCACCGCTTTGAAAACGACAGAAGCCTGACGGAGGATATCTTCGGCATTCATATCAGAAATCCGTTCTTTCCTCTTTCCACCGCTGTGTTCTTTCAGGAGAAAACACCTGAAGACTGCGTATATGAACTGAACGCAAACCGGATTTACCGGTGCACGGACGGAAGATGGCAGGAAGACGGTCTAAGGCAGTTTCAGTATGACAGCAGAAGAATGAAGGAATTCCTGCATGCCGCGGATGCGCGGTTCCGCAGATATCTTTCAACAAAACGGTATCTGAAGGAAAAGGAAGAAGAAATGTGGGCGCTTCCTTATATAGAAGCCGCAATTGAAGAAGACAGAAAAGCGGTGATTGAAGCTTCAAGACCGAAGATTGAAATTGACTTTTCTTCTCTTGAAAAGATCCGGACAGATGCATCCTATACCCGTGACTCGCTGCTGGTGGATGAAGAGGAACCGGAAGAAACTGTATATGAAGAAGCGGAAACAGAAGAGGCGGAAGAGACGGAAGAAAATGCAGAGTTTGTTACAGACATTGCGCTGGAGCCTGTGTACCTGCGGATTGTCAGAACACTGTTAAGGGATGAAGATCCCGGAAACATACTGAAGGAAAACAGAATCATGGCATCGATCGCAGCCGATACAATCAATGAAGCTTTCTATGATGAAATCGGCGACAGCGTTGTCGAAAGCGATGGCGATGTTCTGGTTCTTGTGGATGATTACAGAGATGAGACAGCACAGCTGATTGGGGGTGTGTGATTAGATGAATGAAAACAGAAAAGTACCGAAGCGGATTGCGCAGACGGTATTGAATTCTTTAAAGGGCGGCGTTGTGCCGCGGATCGGCCTGCCGTATATCACGGTCGGCAGAAAAAATGAAATTGACGCATTGCTGCATGATGTGGACATCATTTCAGAAGGAGGCGCTTCCTTCCGCTTTATTGTCGGCAGATACGGTTCAGGAAAAAGCTTTCTGCTGCAGACAATCCGCAATTACGCCATGGACAGAGGCTTTATTGTGGCAGACGCGGATCTTTCTCCGGAAAGAAGACTGCAGGGAACACGCGGTCAGGGACTTGCGACCTATCGGGAACTGATTTCCAATCTTTCGACAAAGACAAAACCGGAAGGCGGCGCTTTGACACTTGTTCTCGACCGATGGATCAGCAGTATGCAGAATGAGGCCGCTAAGGAAAGCGGACTTCCTGCCGATGATCCCGCTTTGGCACGTCTGACGGATCAGAAGATCTATGCGGTGACTTCTTCCGTCAGTGAAATGGTACATGGCTTTGAATTCTCAAAGCTTTTATCAGCTTATTATCATGCCTATCTGAACGGCGATGATGATACTAAAGCCAAGGTTACCAAATGGTTCCGCGGGGAATATACATTGAAGAAGGAAGCCAAGGATGAGCTTGGCGTCAATATCATCATCACCGATGATGACTGGTATGACTATCTCAAGCTGTTTGCGGTCTTCTTCCGCTATGCCGGATATACCGGCATGATGATCATGATCGATGAGCTGGTCAACATCTTCAAGATTCCCAATACGATCACACGTCAGTACAATTACGAAAAGATGCTGGCGATGTATAACGATACCCTGCAGGGAAAAGCGCAGTATCTCGGCATCATCATGGGTGCCACCCCGCAGGCGCTTGAAGATAAAAGAAAGGGCATCTACAGCTATGAAGCGCTGCGTTCAAGACTTGCCGAAGGAAGATTTTCAAAGCCCGGCGCAAGGGACCTGCTTGCGCCTGTCATCCGTCTTGAGGCATTAAGTGCGGAAGAAATGCTGGTGCTCTGCGAAAAGCTTTCCGATATGCATGCAGGGCTCTATGGATATACAAGAACTGTGAGTACAGAAGATCTTGCGGCATTTATCAGAATTGAATACGGAAGAATCGGGGCGGATCAGAACATCACGCCGCGTGAAGTGATCCGTGATTTTATCGAGCTTCTCGATCTGCTCTACCAGAATCCTTCCATGAATATCGGATCGCTTCTGGAATCGGATGAATTCAGCTACAGCGAATCGATGGCGGTTTCCGATCAGAAGGATGAAGCATTTGCGGAGTTTACGATATGAATGTCTTTGAACGCTACGCGCCGTTTATCCAGGATTACATCTATATCAGCGGCTGGCAGAGTTTAAGGGCGGTGCAGAATGCGGCAGGCGACGCCATTTTCAATACCGACGCCAACGTTCTTTTAACCGCGTCCACAGCCTCGGGTAAAACGGAAGCAGCTTTCTTTCCGATCCTGACGCTTCTTGAAGAAGAGCCTTCCTCCTCAGTCGGCGTTCTTTATATCGCGCCTTTGAAGGCTTTGATCAATGACCAGTTTCTGCGTCTGAATGAACTTTGCGAGGAACAGGGGATCCCTGTGACAAGATGGCACGGGGACGCTTCCCAGTCAAAAAAGAGGAAGCTGCTGAAAAAGCCGTCCGGCATTCTGCAGATCACACCGGAATCGCTGGAATCACTGATGATCAACAAATATATGGAGATTCCTTCTTTATTCCATGATCTGCGCTTTATTGTCATTGATGAAATCCATTCGCTTTTAAGGGCGGACAGGGGACTGCAGACATTCTGTCTGATTGAACGCTTATGTTCACTGGTATCCTGCAATCCAAGAAGAATCGGATTGTCCGCCACCATCGGCAATCCGGAAGAAGCCGGAAGATTTCTTTCAGCAGGAAGCCACAGAAGAACGATTATTCCAAAATTTGATTCAGGAAAAGAAGTCTGGCGCCTTTCGATGGAACATTTCTATAAGACGGATCCGCAGGCTGATGAAGGAAAGCTGGTCATTGAAGAAACCCCGCCGTTGGAAGTAGCTTCCGATACAGCCCCATCCCAGGCGGATCCGGGTCTTGGCTATATCTTTGAACATACAAAAGGAAGAAAATGCCTTGTCTTCACCAATTCAAGAGAAGAGTGCGAAGCGGTCTGTCAGAGCCTGCGTGAATACTGCGAAGTCAATCATGAACCTGACCGGTTTCTGATTCACCATGGCAATCTTTCAGCCTCCTACCGGGAAAGCGCGGAAGAGGAAATGAAGGATGATGATTCATTGATGTCGGTATGCGCAACCGCGACACTGGAGCTTGGCATTGATATCGGCAGACTGGAAAGAGCGTTCCAGATTGACGCGCCGTTTACGGTTTCCGGCTTCCTGCAGAGAATGGGAAGAACCGGAAGAAGAGGCGATCCTGCGGAAATGTGGTTTGTCATGCGGGAAGACCATCAGGAAGCGCGGGCAATGTTAACAGACGCGATTCCATGGTATCTGGTTCAGGGAATCGCGCTGGTGCAGCTGTATATTGAAGAACGCTTTGTCGAACCGCCGAGAACCGGACGGCTTCCGTTCTCGCTTCTGTATCATCAGACGATGAGCACACTGGCAAGCCATGGCGAAATGACGCCGGCGGAACTGGCATCGAGAGTACTGATATTAAGCAGTTTTAAAAACATCACCCAGGAAGACTATAAGATTCTTTTGCGCCATCTTCTGGCAACAGACCATATTGTCCGTACGGAAAACAACGGTCTGATTCTTGGATTAACCGGTGAAAGGATTGTCAATAACTACAAATTCTATGCCGTCTTCCAGGAGAATATCGAATATACGGTACGCTCAGGAAGCGAGCAGCTCGGAACAATCGTCAAGCCGCCGCCTGTCGGGGACAAGATCGCGATTGCCGGAAGGGTATGGGCTGTGGATGAAGTCGATCATCAGAGACACACAGTCTACTGCACCCTTGTCAAAGGCCATATCCCTGCTTATTTCGGCGATGTGGCAGGGGATATCCATACAAGGATTCTTGAAAGGATGTACCAGGTTCTAAATGAAGATAAAAGCTATCCTTATCTGATGCCGCATGCAGTATGCCGCCTGGCGGAAGCCAGGGACACCTTCCGAAAATCAGAGATGCCTAATAAACCGCTGGTGCATCTTGGCGGAAAGATGTGGGCGCTGTTTCCATGGCTTGGCAGCTATGCTTTCTTAGCGATGGAGCGGTTTCTGAAGCTGAAATGCGGAGAAAGACTCGGGTTAAGGGGCCTGACATCTTCAAGACCTTATTACATCCAGTTCACAATGCAGGTGAGTGAGGAAGAATTCTACAGAACTGTATGCGAAGAAGCTTCAAAGGAATTCGATCCGATGGATCTGGTCTATCCCAATGAAGTTCCGGTATTTGAAAAATATGATGAATATGTTCCGGATGAACTGGTGCGCAGAGGCTTTGCCTATGGCGTACTGGACACAGAAGGAATGAAAAAGCGCGTGCTTGAATGGAAAACATACGGAGGAAATCACAATGAGCCAGGAATACATGAGCTATGAGGAATATCTTGAAAATATAAAAAAAGGCATTGTCACAAAGGACGGCAACTGTCCGGTGACGCCGCTGCTGGTGATGCTGCAGGGGAAATGGAAATCGCAGATCATGTATGAAATGTGCATCTATGATACTGTCCGCTTCGGACAGCTGAAAAAAGACCTTGGCGATATCACCAACACGATGCTTGCCAAAGCATTGCGCGAACTGGAGGAGGACGGCCTGATCAGCCGCTATCAGTTCAATGAAATCCCGCCGCATGTCGAATATTCCCTGACTGAAATGGGAAGGGATCTGCTGCCTGTGTTCTATTCAATCATGCACTGGGGATTCAAATACGAACAACAGCTTTACGGCAAAGAAAGATAAAGAGAATGAAAGGGAAACCGTCACATTACTGACAGTTTCCCTTACTATTTATCTTTCAGCTTTGCGGATATAAACCGGTGCTTCCGGTGTATCGTCGACATAGCGGATGATAATGATATCTCCTTCCTTCACATCGAAAACCGGATTGGAAAGAACACCCTGGCGGTAGATTCCTTTTCGATCCCGGTAGGAGACATGGTAATCGTAATAAATATGATGACCATCGGAATCGTTATGTGATTCTTCGGAAATATAGTCAACCATCGCTTCTGTTTCATATCCGTTTTTTCTCACATTGAACTGATAGATGAATGCGCGGATAAATCCGAATGCGACAATGCCAATCATGATCATCATGACAGGATCATTGAGTATTTCTCTGAACATAGGATGACCTCCGGAAACATTATATGCCATCCGGTGGGAAATCAGATCCCTGATTGAAATCAAGGGTGATGCAATCGGTTCCGAATATGTCAAGCGCCACAGCATTGTCAGAAGATTCTTCGATGAACCGGAAGAAAAGTGGATGCTGGAATACGGTGTCGTTACCGCCAAGGCTCTTGCCCTGAGGAATGAAGGCAAAGAAGATGAAATGGCAGAACTGCTCTGTCAGTTTACAGACAGCTGCGTCAATGAAGCAATGGATACAATCCGCAAAATGAGAAAAGTCTTCACTGCCGTCAATCATAAAGCATAATTGCAATACGATCCCGCCGTCCTGTTCAGCTTATCATGCTTGCTGAGCAGGGCGGTTTTCTTCATTCCGCTGTCTTCAGAACATCTGATCAGAAACATGCATTCAGTGTCTTTTTTGTGACATTTTTGGCAATACAATACTTATGGTGAGTATAAAATGCCCGGTTCAGTGAAAACGCAGCTTGAATTTTTAATATTTTTTGATGGCAAAAAGTGCACACCTGCCGTAGATGTGTACTAAAATGGAATTGTACATCCATCCGCTTCATGCTCAGTCGGATAACTGCAAAGATATACTCTGCCGCCGGTTTAATACTATGTTTCACTGCTTTGCCATTATGCACAGGTACCAATATCAGCTGCGCTGTGAACTGCAAGGAGGGAATCAGAATGACTTTGAGATTAGATGAAAAGGAACATATCGCAGTGACTGAAAAAGGAGCTGCGGAACTGACGCCGATCGAATTCGGTATCCTTTCCTATCTCGTGAACAACGGAGAGAAATGCAGTTCCGCAGAAGAAATCTACCGGAATGTCTGGCAAACGGAACCGTTTGCCTGCCGGTCATTGATTGCCGTCCACATCCATCATCTCCGGGTGAAAATTGAACCGGATCCTGCCAACCCGGTTTATATCCGCGGGGTCTGGGGAAAAGGCTATCGCTACAGCGGTTAATACAGAATGAAACAGAATCCGGATATACGGAACAAACCGTATAATCCGGATTCTTCTTTTTTTCTGATACAGGAATCAGGCGGCCATTGCAGGATGAATTCCTGAAAAGGGAAGGCGGAAATTGTGAGGATGATTGTACGAAAAGGGATTTCACTTTTTCCTGCTGTTTCTCTGACACTGTTTTCTCTGACACAACAGGAATAACAGAAAACCGGGCTGACCGGCTGAATATAAAAAAAGAGAGGATCTGTGTATCGATCCTCTTCATTGCTTTCCGGCTTTTCAGGACAATATCCTTTTTACGGTCCTGAACTGCATTCCGAATTCTTCTGAGATTCTTCTGCAGATTTCTTCATGATCCATTGCAGGATCCATTTTCGTCATTAAAGCGAAGACCGGAATGATCTTCGCTATTGATATGCATTACAGCAGACTGCTGAGATAGGTGAATCTGGAAGTGTCAGGAGCCAGGATTTTCTTTGCGATCCTTGCGGCCTCCTGACTTGTGCTTCTTGCCAGATCAGTAAGGCCGAGCTTATAGCAGTTATTGACTTTCAGCATCAGCTGATCAAGCTGGGTGGGATTGCCATCGCCGTAGAATTCCCTGTATGCCGCAAGATTCTTGTCAGCTTCCGCAAGGGATTCTTCATATCTGCCAAGATAAAACAGTACTTTGGCTCTGCGCGATGTGGCTCTTAAGATGTCCGGATCCTTATGGTCCTCATCCGGAAACATGGAAGAAAGAATCCGGTATGCTTCATCGATCAGCCTTTCCGCGCTTTCATATTCCTTCAGAGTGATGCAGATATCGGAAAGACGCAGCAAGCTTCCGGCCGGACTTTTTCCGGTATTTTTATAATCGGACAGCCATCTTCTGGATAAAGCGACAGACTGCTCGGCATATTCCTGTGCCATGTAGAGATAATGCTGGTCAGAGGTGTTTTCGAAATGAAAGAAATATGCTTTGGAAAGATTTTCCAGAACGCCGCAGTACATTGCCCTGTGACTGACAGTTTCCGGCGTATGTTCTTCAAAAATCTTTCTCGCTCTGTTCAGCCATTCTTCCGCTTTCGGCAGTGCCTGGTCCAGCTGCAGATTGAACAGGCATGTCCATCCGATGCGGTAGGCGGCAGATGCTGTTTCAAAGGCATGATGCCCGTATACTTCATTGCAGTATTCATAAATCTGAATACCCAGCTTCAATGCTTCATCGCCATGGGCGGAATAGCTGAACAGTCCGCAGGCCGCACGGCAGAAGGAGATTGTATTCTCATCGACCGCTGTCACGCATTCCAGCATGTTTCTTGCGATCAATGCGTACCTGTCTTTCTCCGTTTTTGTATAATGCCATGATTTTTCCTCACTGAATTCCAGAGCGACACGGTCGAGGAATGGCTTCAGCTCGGCGTAATCCGCAGGAAGCACATACCGGATGACTTTGCGCACAACCGGATGCAGGGCGATTCCGCGGGGATTGCGGATGATCCAGCCTCTGCGTTCGAGCTGCACGAGCTGTTTTGCGGAAGGCAGATCCGCCCATCGGATAAATTCCATTGCCTCAACGCCGCTGAGCGGCATTAATGAGAGAAGCTGAAGCACATACTGAGCTTCCTGATCGAATTCAAAGATCTCAAACATGCGGATCAGCTGCGCATAGATATCATCATATTTTTCGCGCCGTATTTTTCCGGCGGCGGAATTGGTGCTGTTGATGAAGCTGAGCAGCTGGGAAGGGCTCTGCCCGCTGCTTTCCATATGATGGGCCAGCAGTTCAACGGTATAGGTATGTCCGTTGACTGTCTGGATCAGTCGCAGAAGATCGGGATCATCCCGTTCCGCGTTATAGCCCATATAGCTGTTCATGAAGAGATCCTTCAGTGCTTCGGGATCTTCGATCGCGTTTACTTTGAGAGAAGGATACTGATTGGAACAGTCATACTGTGTTGTAAACAGGATGCGGTATCTGCCGGCAAGCAGACTGTCGAGATGTTCATCGAATTCGGTATTGAAATTATCAATGACAATCAAAGTCTTTTCGGTTGCCAGGTTTTTGATGACACTGAGCTTTCTTTTGAAATAGTCTTCATCAGATTCCATCCCGCTGCCGTTAAACAGCCGTGCAGCCGGAGGCTGGATTTCAAACGGGGTGTCTTCAATGACAAGATTCAGAAGACTTCCTTCATATACCGCATAGATGATTGTGTCATATTCATTCTTATAGCGTCTGATATACTGCTTTGCGATCTCGGTTTTTCCGATTCCTTCAATGCCGTAGAGAAATACAGCACGGCTGTCATTGAACATTTCATGAAGACGGATCAGATCGGCTTCCCGTCCGACAAAATGCGGACGTGCCATGACGGATGGGGAGGAAAGAAGACGGTAGGCTTCGCGGATCTGGTTTTCCATGGATGCCGCAGAAAAATCAAACCGGTATTTTTTAATCAGTTTGGCGGTATAGTTTCCAAACAGCGCGCTCAGACACATGCCTGCCCATAAGTCTGCGTAATTGCCTTCTTTTAAACAGAGGTCCATTCTGTCAATCAGCTGTGTCCAGGTGTCCTTGGTGAAAGAAAAACCATCCGTTCTGTCCGCTGTGCAGAACTGAAAAACTTCTTCTTCATGGCAGTTTTCAATCAGCTGCGCAAGCTGTCTGTCCGCATATTCCTTCTGTTTCTGATCCAGATTGCGGAGATAGATATTCCTGAGATGCGCAATGATTCTTTCCGCCGATGCGTCGCTGCTTTCAATTTCCGTGAAAGCACGTCTCAGCATATTGCGGGCAGCCATGTGATTCACATATTGTTTTTCTTCACTTCCGTTGCCGAGCAGACAGTCTTCCAGACTGTTGATCTTCTGCTTGTAAGCACCCCATTTGGAAAGAATGCCCTGTCTTCTAGGCGCAAAAATGCAGCAGGAATCATCGTCATAGAACGCTTCTTCATCATCAGGCAGTTCCCTGACAAAAAGACCGGGGAAAAAGAAGTCGATGATCTGCAGTTTGGACAGTTTGACAGCTGCCCGGTTTTCGATCATCACCTGACCGCCGGCATCGAGATAGATTTTTGCGAGATTCACAAGACGCAGGGGAAAGCGTCTGTTATAGCGGAGTGCAAATGTCATGACTGCCTGATACGCATTCTCTTAAAAGAGTGCGGCTGATCCTTTCCAACCTTCAAAAAACCATACGAAGGATATATATACGCTGATTATATCATCTGACATTTACAAAATCGTTACATAGACAGCAGGAACCGGATTCAATGTATAAAACTTTTATACA
Source organism: uncultured Erysipelotrichaceae bacterium (assembly GCA_947167125.1). Classification (GTDB taxonomy): domain Bacteria; phylum Bacillota_I; class Bacilli_A; order Erysipelotrichales; family Erysipelotrichaceae; genus Bulleidia. The sequence continues at coordinate 3,565 of CAMVGT010000056.1, read as the reverse complement.
CTGATACAGATATCCCGGGATGTGATTTTGTTTTATCGTAGATATGGGCAAAGTGCCGTCTGTATGAAATTACAGCAATCAATCAGCCTGAAGCTGAATAGAAAACAAAGAAGGGGAATCTGCAGCCTGTCAGGATACAGCAAGCAAACTGCCGTGAACAGAGATTGTTTACAGCAGTTTTTCTTTTGTGATCCAGCTGATGAACGCTTCCATGGATCTGGAAAGGTAGCCGCCTTTTTTGTAATAGAGATATGCCTCCCGGTTTGCTAGCGGACTGTCAATCAGATAGAGGCAGAGATTTCCGGTGTCCTTGACCGTGTGCAGGGTGCTGGAGCGCAGGAAGGTGCTGCCGAACTGGCTGGCTGCCATGTAGTAGCAGCTTGACATCTGTTCCAGATGCATGATGAATTCCGGCACAGCCCCATGTGCTTTGAACATAGAAATGATTCTCGGCACCAGATCGGAATTCCTGTCAATCGTGATGAACTTTTCATCTTTGAAAAGATCCAGCGGCGCAAAGCGTCCGGACGCATCTTTCAATGAACCGCTGTCCAGCAGCTGCGTCATTTCATCATAGCTATAGCTGTAATCTGCGGCTTTCTGATTGACCGGGGAAGAAGAGGGGACTGCCAGAATGATGGATTCCTGTTCCAGGACAATGCGGTCATATTCAGCTGACGGATAGGTGTTGGAGGAAATCGCAAAGTCGATTTCACGGCTGAGCAGCTGTTCCCTGAGAAACGGCGTGGAGTTGGATTCGCTCAGCTGAAAATCAATATAAGGATATTCTTCATGAAAGGAACGCAGAAGATCGGGAAGGACACTGCTGCAGAAGTAGGAGGAGGCACCGATGCGGATGGTTCCTTTTTTCAGTGATGAAATATCTTCAAAATACTGTGCCATGCCTTCTTCAATATTCATGATCTGCTCAGCACAGTAAATGTAGTAAAGACCTGCCGGGGTGCAGATGACCGGTTTGACGCTTCTGTCAAACAATGGGGTTCCGAGATTCTCTTCCAGTTTGCGGATGATCGCGCTTAAGGCAGGCTGGGAGATATAAAGGTTTTCGGCAGCTTTGGAGAAGCTTTTGGTTTTATAGATTTCATAGGCATACCGCATCGAACGTTCCATAGAAATGACTCCTTTTTCCACTGCAGTCATTATATAAGAAAATTTGTATATAAAACATATAAATATAAATATTAGATTATGTTTCTGACCTCGGCTATTCTTTAGACAGATAAACAAAACTGCTCAGCAGTGAAGGAGAGAAACATGACTCAGGAACTGATCAAAGAACTTAAGAAAATGGACACGGCTTCGATTTCCGACGCAATGGACAAGCTCGGAATTCCGGCAGGACTGCTCGGAATCCAGGCGGTGATTCCCGGACAGAAAATCTGTGGTGAAGCATTCACAGTCCACTATGTACCGTGCGGAATGGAAAAGGGCACAGTCGGCGATTTCATCGATGATGTAAAACCCGGCCAGGTCGTTGTGATCGATAACGGCGGACGGACATACTGCACAGTATGGGGCGATATCATGACATTCACCGCCAAGACAAAGGGCATCGAAGGAACACTGATCGACGGTGTCTGCAGAGATGTCGACGGCATCCGCAGAATCGGCTATCCGGTTTATTCCAAAGGCAAATACATGGTCACCGGCAAGGAACGCGTCCAGGTTGACGCGGTCAACGTACCGGTCGCGATCAGCGGCGTACAGGTAAGACCGGACGACATCATCCTGGCGGATGAATCCGGAGCTGTATGCATCCCGAAGGAAAAGGCGGAAGAAATTCTCGCTCTTGCAAAGCATATCGAAGAGGTTGAACAGCAGATCATTGCCGAAGTGAAAAACGGCAGCACCCTCAAGGACGCAAGAAAGAAACTCGGCTATCACAGACTTCAGTCTAAGCAGTAAGGAACAGGTATCATGAAAAACAAAAAGACTTCAGGCTTCGCAGCCATCTTCTCCATCTGCGCCGTCATGTACAGCGCATATGTCGGACCCGGATTCGCATCCGGAACACAGACCGTATCCTACTTCCTGAACAAAGGTTGGATCGGCGTCTTCATCGGACCGTTAGTCGCCGGTCTGCTCTGCTTCATCTTCAATCTGCTGCTGTTTGAAATCAACCGCATCTACAAGCCGGACACATACCGTCAGGCTTATGACACGATCTACCGCAACAAGGCACTGCAGACATTCTTCGGAACATTCAAGGAAATCCAGGTCATCGTTGTAGTCCTGATCGCTTTATCCGCTCAGATCTCCACCACTGCGATTCTTCTCAATACCATGTTCGGCATCCCGGAACTTATCGGAACGCTTCTGTTCTGTGCGGCGGTTCTGCTGTTATCCCTCTGGGGAGCTGATCTGCTCAGAAAAACCGGAACAGTTCTCGGTCTTGCGATTCTGGTCATCTGCGGCTATGTCGCTGTGATCTGCCTTGGCGCCGCATGGAAGCCGGCTATGGAATTCGTCGCTTCCAGAGTCTCCTATAAAGAATTCGGATTCTCCGGTCCCAATGCATGGTTCTCCATGTTAATGATTGTCGTCTTCTTCATGAACGGCTATGAAGCATGTGTTCCCGCATCCAAGGGAATCATCAATACAAGAAAAGATGTCTTCGTTGAATCATTGGTTACTGCACTGCTCTGTGCAGTCAGCACGATGGTCTTCACCGTCATCTTTGCGGCAGGCATGCCGGAAATTCTCAAGGAACAGATCCCGACATTATGGGCAATTGACAACCTCTCCAATGCCGGCATGATCTCCAGAGTTCTCTATGCTGTATTCGCAATTGCCGCGATGCTTTCAAGCTCCGTCGCCTTCATCTTCACGGTGTGCAACAGATTTGAACCGATGATCCAGAAGGTCTGGAAATCCAGCAATGGCTTTACAAGAAAGCTCGCGATCGCAATCGTCTTCATCCTGCTGTGCACATTCGGCAGCAGATTCGGACTTCTCAACATTATCAAATACGGTTACGGCATGTTCACAACCATCGTCGGTCCTGTCATGCTGGTACCGTTAATCATCAGCGTTCCTTACCGTCTTTACAAAGACCGCAAGGACGGCATCCTGGACGAGAATTATAACCTGATTGAAGGAGAGTAATATGGCTTACGGAAACAGAATTTATACGGATTTTGAAAGACCTGAAAAAGAAACAGTCGAACTGTTCAGAGGCGTGCAGGCCGCCAATATCGATGACACGATGGAAAGAATCGCAGCTGTCGATTCCGCCATCAAAAGAGTAGGCAAAGGACAGCTGCTCGGACCGGCATTTACAATCCGTGTTCCCCAGGGCGACAACCTCATGCTGCATGCGGCAATGGATCTTGCAAAACCCGGCGATGTCATCGTCATTGATGCCGGCGGATTTGAAAACAGAGCGATCTTCGGCGAACTGATGTCCACCTACATGAGATCCAGAGGCATTGCCGGCGTTGTCTGCGACGGGGCAATCCGTGATAAAGACGCGCTTGCGGAAATGGAAAACTTCCCGGTCTTCGCAAGAGCCGCAACTCCCAACGGTCCCTATAAAAACGGAGCA
>CAMVGT010000055.1 GCA_947167125.1 uncultured Erysipelotrichaceae bacterium | reverse complement strand
GTCACTGTCGATCAGGCTCTGATGATGGTTGAACCGAAGCAGCTCGATGACCTGCTCCATCCGATGTTCGATGCAGCAGATCTGAAGGCTCATGCGGATGACATTATCGCTAAGGGTCTCGCAGCTTCTCCTGGCGCAGGTTCCGGTCAGATCGTCTTCACAGCAGCCGATGCGAAGGAATGGGTTGAAGCAGGCAAGAAGGTTGTCCTGGTTCGTCTTGAAACTTCACCGGAAGATATCGAAGGTATGCATGTTTCCGAAGCAATCGTCACAGTACGCGGCGGTATGACTTCTCACGCTGCAGTTGTTGCCCGCGGTATGGGCGCATGCTGCGTATCCGGATGCGGTGACATCTCTGTTGATGAAGCAAAGAAGCAGTTCACTGTAAACGGCGAAACATTCAAGGAAGGCGATGTCATTTCTGTTGACGGTACAACAGGTATGGTTTACAGAGGCTCCATCAAGTCTGTTCCTGCAACAATCAGCGGAAACTTCAAGACATTCATGGACTGGGCAGATGCACGCCGTTCCCTCTCCATCCGTACAAATGCGGATACACCGGAAGATGCAGCTAAGGCTGTTGAATTCGGCGCTGAAGGTGTCGGTCTCGTCCGTACAGAACATATGTTCTTCAATACTCCGGAACGCATCAAGGCAATCCGTATGCTCTGCGTATCCAGAAATGACGAACAGCGCGCTAAGGCACTCGCACTGCTCGAACCGTATCAGACAGAAGACTTCTACGGTATCTTCGAAGCAATGAAGGGCCGCAGCGTTACAATCCGTCTGCTCGATCCGCCTCTGCATGAATTCCTCCCGAACCTCAATACACCTGACGGAAAAGCAGCTGCCAAGGAAATCGCGAAGGAACTCGGCATCACAATGAAGGATATCGAAGCAGCTTCCTCCGAACTCCATGAATTCAACCCTATGATGGGTCACAGAGGATGCCGTCTCGACGTTACATATCCTGAAATCGGTGCTATGCAGACACGTGCAATTATCAATGCCGCAATTGAAATCAACAAGAAGCACAGAACATGGAAGCTCGTTCCTGAAATCATGATCCCGCTGGTCGGCGAACCTAAGGAACTTGAATATGTTGCGAACATTGTAAGAGCTGAAGCTGACAAGGTCATCGCTGAAAAGAAAGCAAACCTGGAATACAAGGTCGGTACAATGATCGAAATTCCGAGAGCTGCTCTCCGCTCCGGTGAAATCGCAAAGACTGCTGAATTCTACTCCTTCGGAACCAATGACCTCACACAGATGACATTCGGTTTCTCCAGAGACGATGCAGGCAAGTTCCTCGGCGACTACTATGACAAGCACATTTATGAAAACGATCCGTTCGCTCATGTTGACACAGAAGGTGTCGGCAGACTGATCAAGATCGCGGTAGAAGAAGGAAAAGCTACACGTCCTGACATCCATCTCGGTGTCTGCGGCGAACACGGCGGCGATCCTGCTTCCATCGAATTCTTCAACAGCGTAGGTCTCAACTATGTATCCTGCTCACCGTACCGTGTACCGATCGCACGTCTGGCTGCTGCTCAGGCTGCAATCAAGCAGGGAACAGCTCCGAGAGCCACAGCCGCGAAGGCTGCCGCTCCCAAGAAAGCTGCAAAGAAGACCGCTAAGAAGCCTGCAAAGAAAACAGCTAAGAAATAAGCTGATTCTTTGATCAAAAATTAAATTGATTTAAAAGAGAGGCAGGGGAATTCCTCATTCGGATACACCCTGTCTCTTTTCTGTTCTTGAAACTATTTCACGCTCGTCGGATAATAGAGTCAGAACAATCCTTCAGGAGGAACAAATGGAAAAATTCATCATGGCAATTGACCAGGGGACTACCAGTTCCCGCGCAATCCTTTTTAATCATGACTCGCAGATTGTCGCTTCCGCACAGCAGGAATTCAATCAGTATTTCCCGCAGCCCGGCTGGGTGGAACACAATGCCAACGAAATCTGGCTTTCCGTACTTGCCGTCATGGCGACATGCATTCAGAACGCCAAGATCGATCCATCCCAGGTGGCAGGCATCGGTATTACCAACCAGCGTGAAACAACCGTTGTCTGGAACAAAGACACCGGTCTGCCGATTTACAACGCAATCGTATGGCAGTCCCGTCAGACTGCGGATATCTGCGATTCTTTAAAAGAGGAAGGGTATGAAGACCTGTTCAATTCCAAGACCGGACTTAGGATTGACCCGTACTTCTCGGCGACTAAAATCAGATGGATTCTTGATCATGTCGAAGGCGCCCAGGAACTTGCCGAGCAGGGCAAGCTGCTTGCCGGCACAATCGATACATGGCTGATCTGGTGCCTTTCCGGCATGAAGGCGCATGTGACAGACTATACAAACGCGTCCAGAACGCTTCTTTATAATATCTTTGAAAAGATGTGGGATGAAGAGCTGTGCGCGATCCTGAATATTCCCATGAGCATGCTGCCGGAAGTCAAAGACAGTTCCTGCGTCTATGCCTATACAGCAAGATATCATTTCTTCGGACATGAAGTTCCGATTGCCGGTGTCGCCGGCGACCAGCAGGCCGCTCTGTTCGGACAGGGATGCTTTGAAAAAGGCATGGCGAAGAATACATACGGAACCGGATGCTTCCTGTTAATGAATACGGGTGAAGAAGCGATCCGCTCCGCAAACGGACTGGTTACTACCATTGCGTCCGGTATTGACGGAAAGATCTCCTATGCACTGGAAGGTTCTGTCTTTGTGGCAGGTTCCGCAATTCAGTGGCTGCGCGATGAAATGAAATTCTTCCCGAATGCATCTTTATCCGAAGAATATGCGAAGCAGGCACAGGAATACAGCGGCGTCTATGTCGTTCCTGCATTTACAGGTCTTGGCGCGCCGTATTGGGATGACCGCTGCCGCGGCGGCATTCTCGGCATTACAAGAGGCACAACCCAGCAGGACATCACAAGAGCGACGCTTGAATCGCTGGCTTATCAGACACGCGATGTACTGGATGCGATGGAACAGGATTCCGGTATTCAGATTTCATCCCTGCGTGTTGACGGCGGGGCATGCGCGAACAATCTGCTGATGCAGTTCCAGTCGGATCTCCTGCAGTGCGATATCGCAAGACCCACCGTTGTCGAAACAACAGCGCTCGGCGCGGCATATCTGGCCGGCCTTGCCGTCGGATTCTGGAAAGACCGCGATGAAATTGCCCATGCGCTGAAAATCGATCAGGAATTCCGTCCGCAGATGAGCGAAGCGAAAGCGGATCATCTGTATTCCAGATGGCAGAAGGCCGTTGAAGCGGTGCGGATGTTCCCGGCAGAAGAATAAAACGGTAAAAAACAGGTCCTCAGGGCCTGTTTTTCCATCATGTATGCATGTTTAATTGCGGAAAGTGCCCATAAATTCAGCATTTTGTTATTGAAACCGTCTTACAAATCACCTATACTTGTCTCGGAAACAAGGAGTGCGCGAGCACTCCTTCTCTTATGTTTTGTCTGGAGGCATATGGAAAGAACGGAAAAACTGAAAGAACTGTTTCAGCCTGTGTTCGATGAATTCGGTGTCAGGCTTTACGAACTGAAGTGGATCGGCGGACGCGACAGAACGCTGCAGGTTGCGATTATGAAGGAAGACGGATCGATGGATCTGGATACCTGCGCGGATGTCAGCGAGCGTCTGAGCGAAGTGCTCGATGCGTCAGATCCGATCAGTGAGGAGTATACCCTTGAGGTATGCAGTCCGGGAGCGGAACGTGAAATCAAAGACCTGAGTGAACTGGATCATCTGATCGGTTCCTACATTCATGTCAGGCTTTCGGTTCCGTTTAAGAAAATGACGGAAATCACCGGTGAACTTGTTTCGGTTGAAGACAATCAGGTGACAGTCAGCTACAGGGATAAAGCAGCTGTAAGAAAAGCTGTATTAAATAGAGAGGATATAGAATACGCCAGAATGGCAGTCAGGATTTAAGGAGAAATCATGGAACTCAAGTATAAGGATATGGTCAGAGCGCTCAATGCCGTCGAAGAAGAACGCAACATTCCCGTCGACGTCATCAAGGAAGCGCTGAAAGAAGCGATGGCAAAAGCCTATAAAAAAGACGCTGAGCTTTCCGACATTGATGTCGTGGCTGAAATCAATGAAAAGAAGCAGACGATCGATCTGTTCCAGAATTATATCGTTGTTGAAAATGTCGAAGATGACGAACTTGAAATCTCGCTGGAAGATGCACATGAAATCAATCCGTCTGCCCAGCTCGGCGACAAGGTAAGCCGTCAGATTGAAATTACCGGCATGTCCCGCGCTGCCGCCACACTGGCTAAAAACGTCATGAGACAGAAGATCCGCGAAGCGGAGAAGGTTGCTGTCTATGATGAATATATCGGTCAGCTTCATGAGATGGTCCTCGGCATTGTTGAATCCGTCAAGGAAAAATTCACACTCGTCAATCTCGGCCGTACGGTCGCAATGATGCCGCACAGCGCTGCGATTCCCAATGAAAGACTCACAGAAGGCCAGAAGCTCAGAGTCATCATCACTGAAGTTTCCAAGGAGACAAAGGGCTCCCAGGTTCTTGTTTCAAGAGCAGATCCGATGCTGGTCAGAAGACTGTTCGAAAAGGAAGTACCGGAAATCTTCCAGGGAATTGTTGAAATCAAGGCAATCGCCCGTGAAGCAGGCGAAAGAACAAAGATGGCTGTCATGAGCCACAACCCGGAAATCGATCCGATCGGTGCCTGCATCGGTCCGAGAGGTTCCCGTGTACAGGTCATTATCGAAGAACTGCAGGGAGAAAAGATCGATATCTTCCAGTGGAACGATGACCTGACAGAACTTGTCAAAAACGCACTGGCTCCGGCTGAAATCGAAGCAGTCCTGCCCGGTATGGATGACAGAAGCCTGCTCGTCATTGTCAATGAAGACCAGCTCTCCCTTGCCATCGGCAAGCGCGGCAAGAACGCACGTCTGGCTGTCAAGCTGACAAACCACAAGATCGATATCAAGACAAGAAGAGAACTTGAAGAAATGGGTCTTGATTATGAACAGCTTGTCATCAATGCCGAAGCGAAGAAGGAAGAAATGCGCAAGGAAGCAGCCCGCAGGGAAATCGAGCGCATGGAAGCTGAAGCGAAGGAAGCTGAAGAAAGAAGACTCGCAGCTCTTGAAAAACTGCAGAGCAGAACCGGTGTTGTTGAGGATGAGGATGAACTGATTCCGGAAGAAATGCAGGAATTCGTCCATGACCGTGTCATTGATGAAATGGCAATGAAACCGGAACAGGCTGAAGAAGAAAAGCCTGAAGAAACACCTGCTGAAGAACCTGTCGAAGAACCGGAGATTGCTGAAGAAGCAGAAGCGGAAGAAATCGAAGAAGCGGAAGAACCGGAAGAGGAAGAAGAGGACGAAGCACCTGCTGTTCAGCCTGACAGACCCAAGAAGCATGCGGACGTTGAAGATATGGCAGCCAAGAATACTTATGTATCCGTATTCGAAAAGCTGGCTTCCGGATCCAAGCCGAAGCAGAATGACTTCAAGAACCGCAGAAAGAAGTCCAAGAAGCAGGAAGATGAAGACTTCAAGGTCAACAACAAGGAACTTGAAGAACGTCTCAGAAAGTCAATGAGCACCATCGATACCAGACCGATCTATACAGAAGAAGAGCTGGATGAAATCGAAGCACAGAGACTGGAAGAAGAAGAAAGAGAATACGACATCGATTACGATGAGTATGAAGAATACTATGATGAGGATGATGACTGAGTCATGCCTAAGAAAATTCCAATGAGAAAATGCGTCGCAACGAATGAGAGGTTCCCGAAGAAGGAACTTCTCAGAATCGTGCGTACTCCTGAAGGAACCGTCACAATTGACAGAACCGGCAGGACTAACGGACATGGCGCATATCTGAAAAAAGATCCCGAAGCCGTGAAAATCGCAAGGAAAAAAGGCTCGCTCGAGGCAGCTCTTGAGACGAAGATTTCCGACGATATCTGGCAGGAGATAGAGGAAGCAGCTTCACAGCAGTAAAAATACAGCTGATCAGCACATACAGAAGCTGCTCCTGCGCATCAATGAAGGAGGTAATGTATGGCAAAAAAGAGCAAACCGGCAAACAAAGGCGGCAACAAAAACAGCAGAAGAGGCGGCGGAAATAAAAACAGCCGCGGATTCAGCCAGAACCAGAACAACCGCCGGGCAGCTGAGATCCATGCGATTGATTATACCGACGGCATTACAGTCGGTGAGCTGGCGGACAAGATCGGCCGGCAGTCAAACGAGATCATCAAGACACTTTTCATGGAGGGTCAGATGGTCACGATCAATTCCGCTCTTGATGATGAAATGGTACAGCTTGTCTGCATCGGATATGACATCGATGCGACGAAAGTGAAGGAGCGTGAAGAGGACAGCCTTGAGATTGATGATGATATCGATCCCAAAAACCTCGTTGAACGTCCTCCTGTCGTTACCATTATGGGACATGTTGACCATGGTAAAACAACATTGCTTGATACTATCAGAAGAACACAGGTCGCAGCCGGTGAAGCCGGCGGTATCACCCAGGCAATCGGTGCCTATCAGGTAACGGTTGACGGAAGAAAGGTGACCTTCCTGGATACACCGGGTCACGAAGCATTCACCGCAATGCGTGCCAGAGGTGCGAGTGTCACCGATATCGCTGTTATCGTTGTCGCTGCGGATGACGGTGTCATGCCGCAGACAAGAGAAGCGATCGACCACGCCAAGGCAGCGGATGTTCCGATCATTGTCGCAGTAAACAAGATGGACAGACCCGACGCAAATCCCGACCGTGTCAAAAATGAAATGAGCGAACTCGGCATCATGCCGGAAGAATGGGGCGGCGATACCATCTTTGTACCGACTTCCGCGAAAAAGGGAGAAGGCATTGAAGACCTGCTGGAAACCATTCTGACTGTCGCAGATGTCAAGGAACTCAAAGCAGATCCCAAGCGGATCGCAACGGGCACCGTCATCGAAGCAAAACTGGACAAAGGCAGAGGTCCTGTAGCGACACTGCTTGTTCAGAACGGCACACTCAGACAGGGCGATCCTGTAGTCGTCGGTACAGCATTCGGCAAAGTCCGTAAGATGATCGACGAAAATTCCCATGAACTGAAGGAAGCAGGTCCTTCCACTCCGGTTGAAATCATCGGTCTCAACGATGTACCGGAAGCAGGCGATCTGTTCCGCAGCTTCGATAACGAAAAAGACGCAAGAGCGATCGCAGACCGCAGAAAGCGCAGAAAGATTGAAGCTGACAGACGCAAGACAAGCGCGATGAGTCTGGAAGACCTGTCCGCTCAGATTGAGTCCGGCGACATCAAGGAAATCCCGATCATCATCAAGGCAGATGTTCAGGGTTCCGCAGAAGCAGTACGTTCCTCCATGGAAAAACTGGATGTCAGCGGCGTCAGCGTGAATGTCATTCATGCCACAGCCGGCGCAATTACGGAAAGCGATATTATGCTGGCCAGCGCTTCCAAAGCGATGATCATCGGCTTCAATGTCAGACCTGATGCCAACATCCGCAAGAAGGCTGAAGAAGCAGGTGTTGAAATCCGTCTGCATAACATCATCTACAAGGCAACCGAAGAAATGGAACTCGCCATGAAGGGTATGCTGGAACCTGTATATGAAGAAGTTGTCATCGGCCAGGCTGAAGTCCGCGAAACCTATAAGGCTTCCAGAATCGGCACAATCGGCGGCTGCATGGTCACCGACGGCAAGCTGACAAACTCCTGCGGCATCCGTCTGATCCGCGACGGCATCGTCGTCTATACCGGAAAACTCGGTTCCCTCAAGCGTTTCAAAGATGACGCAAAAGAAGTCCTCAACGGCTACGAATGCGGTGTCACAATCGAGAATTACAACGACATCAAGGTCGGCGACGTCATTGAAGCCTATATTGAAGAGCAGGTACCGGTGGAGTAATTGCCTATGAGCAGTGTCAAGCAGAAACGGCTGGAAGGCATTATCCGGAAGAATATTTCGGATATCATCCAGTTTGAAGTAAAAGATGCCGACGTCGGATTTGTCACTATCACCGATGTCGAAGTATCCAATGATCACAGCTATGCCAAGGTCTACTGCACATTCCTCGGCAAGAACGCGCGTGCACAGGCAGGTCTTCGGGCTTTGAACAGAGCGAAAGGATTCATCCGTTCCGCTTTATCGCAGAGACTGTCAATCAGGCGCACTCCGGAACTGACATTCGTGATCGATGAAACAGAAGAACACGGACGTCATATCGATGAAATCATCCGTCAGATCCATAAGGATGATCCGGAAGAAACCGAAGCGGAAACTTCAGAAGAATAAGATTTATAAGAACATATCGAAGACGGTATGTTCTTTTTTTTCAGATTTTTCGATTTTTTTATTTTTTTTCGCAGATTTTGAATTTTCAAATTGAACCATCGTATACAGGAGGTCAAAAGAATGAAAAAAATTCTTGTAGATTCTGAGCAGCTCGACGTAGCTGCCAACCGCATGGAAGAAGAAAACGAAAATTACATGCGGAACACCGAAAGTCTCTTTGATGCAGTTGACACGATGGCTTCTGCCTGGCAGGGCAAGGACAACGCGGCATTCACAACGAGGATTTCCGGCTATGAGCAGGACTGCCGCCAGCTTTCCCTGCTCTGCACTTCGTACATTGAATTCTTACGGAATTCAGCCCGCGCCTACCGCGAAACACAGGATGAACTGACCAGCCAGGCTGCGCACCTCGCATAGAAAGGAAGTGATTAAATGAGTCAGATCAACATTTCTCTTGCGGAAGTAACCGACACCGCGAACCGTTTAAGATCTCTCGGACAGCAGATGTATGATGAGCTGAACCAGATGAAGAGAGAAATGGATTCTCTTGCTGGATCATGGGTATCCGAAGGATCGGAAGAGATCCGTTCCAAATTCGGCATGTTGGCCGCCAGATTCGAAAAGCACAAAGCAGATATTGATTCCTACGCAAAGTATCTGGACCTGACAGTATCCAGCTATGATACTTTGGAATCAACAATCACATCGAATGCGGCAAGTATGCAGCATTAAGAAGCTTGTCCGTATCTGCGCGGCAGCGATACTGACTGTCAATCTGACAGGATGCCGCAGCGAATCTGTTAACAGTATCACCAAAGGCGAATGGATTGAGATGGTCACTGAGCGTGCGGGTATGTATACGCACGCTCAGGACGCGCCTTACTATCTCAACATCGGCGCGCAGTCTGAATATTTCAACGCGGTTCAGGCTGCCGTCGAATGGAAGATTCTTGATCCTTCCTATCCATTCGATCCGGGTGAAACTCTGAACAGGGAATGGACAGCTTTTACTTTGGTCAATCTGATGCGAGATCTGCCGGAAACAAGTTCTTCCGAGGTCCGCGATCTGAACAAAACAATCTTCTCGAAACAGGTCGCATCTGCAGCCGCAAGCGGTCTGATGAGAACTGATAAGCGCGGACTGTTCCATCCCAAGGATGCGATTGACCGCGAAGAAGCATCCGCATGCCTGGATCAGGCTGTGGAATACATCAACAACCGTCACTTCGATGAACCGGTCATGGAATTTGACTGGGCTGATGAAGACACGGAATGCTACAACGAACCGCCGCTGTCCTTTGATGAGGAAGCGATGACCGCGCAGGTATCACAATCATCACAGGCTGCGGAAAATGACATTCTTACATGGCAGGATAATTCCGGTGTACATGCCTATAAGGTCGCTTCAAGAGAAGGCGACAGTGTACAGCTGGAAGAATTCGACCTTAATGAGGAAGCGGATTCATACCACATTCAGGGCAGTACCGAACTTGATTTCAATACAGCCGAATTCTACGATCCGTGGGGAAATCTGATGTACGGACCCGGTGAGTCCGGTGATGCCAGCTCGCATATCAGTCTGATGGCAAATAAAGAAAATACCAAGACTTATGATATGAACGGGTTTACCATCACAACCAAGAAATCAAATGACAGCTGGACCGTGGAAGCGGAAAAGAAAAATGAAGCCAAAACCGGTTCGATTTACGCTTCATTGAAAGTCAACGGACTGGAAGCTGATTACAACATCAACTACATCTGGAACCTGTGGGACAATACATATTTCAAAATTAAATTCCGCACTTCCGAAACCCTTGGCGTCAAGGCATCCTACAAAGACAGCAGAATCGGCGATTTCTCAAAGCTGGATAAAAACAACTTCATGGGATCGATGAAGAACTTCATGCAGAAGAAAAATGATGCCATCCAGACTGAGCTGAAGCTTGCAACAGTAAAAATCCCGATTCCCCATGCGCCGTTAGTCGATATCATGGTTGAAGTATCTTTGGTAATCACAGCTACCGGTAAAGCAGAGATTGTCATGACGCAGAATCACACTGTCGGCTTTGAAGCAATGGGAGGAGACTTCCGTGTCATCAAGGAAGTTGATAAAAAGGCAGAAGCCAATCTGAAAGCCACTACTTCGATCACCGGAAATCTTCGGGCAATCCTGCGCATGTTCGGTATCAATCTGACAGACGCAGGAATCAAAGCAGGCGCCAAAGCTGATGTCAAAGCGGTTGTCCATATTTATGATGACGAGGGAAAGATGAAAAACATCAATGCTTCCGGCATCTCTGCAGACCTTGCGGAGGAAGCTTCCTCGCAGGTGGATGATGTACTGGTATGCGCAGATGCATCAGGCAACTGGATATTGGATGTGGTGTACAATTCGGGCGATACGGAACTGGGCAAGAAACGCGGAACGACGACACTCAGCTTCCTGGATGAGAAAAACGCACCGTTATTCGAAGGGGCGAAAGTCCATTTCGAAAACTGGCAGAGAGTTGATCACTGCACACGAAAAGACAGACCGAAGAGCGAAGACCGTGAAACGATGGATACCAACGGTAAGATTCTGACGGACGGATACGCAAAAGTTGTCAGAAAAGGGCAGTCTGTTACGATCGGTATTCTCGGCGTACCTGCCGGATATACAGTCAATGAACTGACTGTGACTTCAAGCGATCCTTCGGTAGCGACCGTTAACGGATTAACAGTAACAGGAATCGCTTCCGGCAGCGCTGTCATTCAGATTACAACGCCGGATGGCAAATACATCGCATCAGTCAATGTACTGGTACCGGAGAACACTTCCGCATGATCTTATGTATCATTGAGCCACAGAGGATCTCAGAGATTTATCTGGAAGCGCAGAGACAGGATTTCAAAGTACTGCGTGAAGCGGCATACATGATACAGCAGAAGGGCAGCTGGTCTCTCCGGCTGCCCTATAATCTGTTCCGACTCCCAAATGAGCAGTCAGACAGACAGTATCATACCCGTGTGCACCACCGTTTCCGTGATGAAACGGCTGATCTGTTTCTGATCGGTGCATCGGAAAACTGGAAGCAGTTTGAACGCTTTTCAGTGCCCGATGATCTGTTTACGATCGGAAGTTCACCGGATGATGATATCCGCCTTCAGAGAGGAATGTATGAGCCTTCCGCATATGTCATTGACCCTGACAGCCATCTGATTGTTTCAAACTGCAGCCTGCCTGTATTTCTTAACGGGAAATCAAAGGGAAGAAAGACAAACTACATGCCCGGGGATCTTCTTGAATATTTCGGTTTCCGGATGATTCTTCATGATGAATTTCTGATGATCGGCAAAGGAATCCAGACTGTTCATCAGTTTGTGCCGTATCAGACGCGCGCACAGAAGGATCCGCCGATTGTCAAAAAGGAATTTGTCTATCAGCGCACACCGTTTTCCATGCCGGAAGAATCGATCAGCGTAAGACTCGATGCGCCGGCTTCCATCGCCGACCGACAGAACGGAAGTCTTCTGCTGTCAATCGGACCGTCTTTGATGATGTCGGCAGCTTCGCTCAGCAGCGGCCTGATCAATTTTTACAGCGGATATGAAAAGGGAAGGGAGATCATTGAAATGGTTCCTTCCCTGATGTTTCCCTGTGTAATGTTACTTTCTGCTTTGTTCTGGAATCCGCTTCAAAGAGCAGCAGAAAAAAGAAAATACAAAGAAGAAATACGCAAGCGCAATCATACCTATGACCGCTATCTGTATTCGGTCATAGATCAGATCGATGATTTCTATGATTCCTATGACCGTACCATGAACCGCTTCTTTCCTTCCTGTACTGATCTCTATCATCAATCCATGCAGAAAGATATTCTCGATGCTCTGGATGCGGATCATATCGGAGTGCGCTTCGGGACCGCACGCCATCTGCTGAGTGTGGAGTTTTCCGAAAATACAGGACAGATTGAAGAAGACAGCGTACCGATGGAAATGAAGAAGAAATTCCTCAGAGCCGCAGGACGTCCGGTGGAAGTTCCCTATACGGCAGATCTTTCCGCTTACCGGAAAGTCTGTGTCTGTACAGAATCGGATGATATGCTCTGTTCTTTGCTGCTGCAGATCAGCTTTCATTACCATCCGGATGAAGCCGGCATTGCACTGCTGTGCAGGAAGGAGACAATTAAACAGAATCCATGGATTCTCGATCTTCCGCATCTGCATTCTTCCTATGGTATGCGGCTGATCGCGGAATCGGAAAATGAAGCCGGCGATCTTCTGCAGCTCTGTGCATCCGATCCAAGAAAGATGATTCTTTTCAACGCGCTGCAGCCGCAGTTTTATGACACGGACCAATATGCACAGATTCTTTTTACTAACCGTCCCGACCAGAAATGCGACCTGCTGATCCAGATGCGCACTGTGCCATGTACAGCAAGCGATTTTATCAGCGGCAGAACATTGAATTTCTATCCGGATGCAATAGAAGAAAGAATGAAGGATATCGCTGTGCAGCTGCCGGAAAGATGTGCGGAGCTGCGGGTGGACAGTTCGTTTTCCTTTCTGGAAATGTACGGATGTTCCGATGTCAATGATCTTGCCATTGAAAAAAGATGGATGGAATCCAATATCAACAAAGGCATTGCGTCACTCATCGGATGCGATTCATCAGGAAATGATATCATTCTTGATCTATGGGAAAAGCGCGACGGTCCCCATGGCCTGATAGCCGGGACAACCGGATCAGGAAAAAGCGAACTGATTCTGACGATGATTCTTTCTCTCGCGGTAAACTATCCGCCAAAGGATCTGCAGATTGTACTGATTGATTTCAAAGGCGGCAGCTCATTGAATTCACTCAGTTCAGGCGATACGGTTCTGCCGCATGTCACAGGTACGCTTTCCAACCTCGACAATGACGATATCGAACGTGTTCTTGTTCAGTTTTCCATTGAATGCCGCAAACGGGAAGATCTGATGCGACAGCTTTCTTCCATCTGTGCCAAACCGGTCATGAACGCAAATGATTACCGGGCAAACTGGAAAGAGGAATATGGGCTGGAATGGATGTGCGAGCTGATCATAGTCGTTGATGAATTCGCGGAACTCAAAAAAGAACAGCCTGAATTCCTCAATGAACTGATTTCCATCGCAAGAATCGGCAGGGCACTTGGGATTCATCTGATCCTTTCCACCCAGAAACCTGCCGGTGTTGTCACCGATCAGATCTGGTCGAATTCAAAATTCAAGATCTGTCTGAAAGTCGGAGAGAAGCAGGATTCGATGGAAATGCTGCACAGACCCGACGCGGCGCTGATCCGTGAAGCAGGATGTTTCTGGCTGCTTGCTGAAGAGCGCTATGTGACCGGCAGAAGCGGCTATGTGCAGTCTTCAAGAAGAATCTCGGATACTTCGGTTGTCCTGTATGATACAGCCCGCAGAGTCAGCAGCGACAGCAGTATGCTGCAGGAAAAGACGGAACCTGAAATCAAACGGGTGATACAGAAAATCTGTGAAGTGCAGAGCGGATATGAACCGGTGAAGCCTCTATGGAACCCGCCGCTTTCCTCCATCTCTGCTGCGGATCTCATTAAGCCGTTTGCCTATGGACTGATTGATGATTATCATCATAACCGCTATGTCCCTCTGACACTGCAGAAGGAAAAGATTCATGCCTTTGTTTCAAAGGATCTTGAAGAAAAGCGTTCTCTGACACGCATGATTCTGCAGGCATTGATCAAAGATATGGACCCTGAGGATGATATCTGTGTCATTGATGATCTTAAAACCGTAAAGCGGGAGGACTATGCGTCGGTTCCGCAGATTGCAGGCGTATTTGATTCTGCCGATGATGAGCGCTGTTCCAGCATGTATCAGATCATCCGTGCGCGCAAAGAGCCGAAAGAGCGTCTGTATCTGATCATCAATGATTTCGGTACTCATTGCGATGCGTCGGACAGCTACCGCGCATGGCTGATGAAAGCTGCCGAAAAGAGTCAGGAAAAAAAGATGACCGTCATCCTGATGGCTTCTTCCGCATCTGCTTTTTCCTACAAGGAAACCGCATTGATCCATATCAGAGGCGCACTGCACGGCAGTTCGCTGCAGGATATGCAGAGTTTTCTGGAAACCGGTGTCAAAAATGAAATCAATAAACCGAGGCATGGCCTGCTGCGGTCATTGCCGCCGCTGGATTTCTGCTAGCCGGATCTGAACAGTGATGATCTGCATGCATTCATGCAGAATGTGCAGAAGCCGCGCACAAGAGAGCGTCTGTTCCTGCGCCATATGCCGGATGCGATCCGCTCAAAGGACTGCACGCTGCCGGGAATTCCGCTTGGAATACTCAGAAGAACCTGCACATGGTTTGCGCTGAGTGAAGAAAAGCTATGCATCCTTTCTTCCGATGTGAATGAAGCAATTGATTTTGAAGCATATCTCAAACGGCTCGGCATCCCATGTGATCACGCGTTTCCTTCAGATCAGAAAGTCACTTCCGTACCTTATGAAGACGCATCCGATTTCGATTCGGTCCGCTACCATGACACCGTATTCCTGTTTCTGAAGGATGCCTTTGCACAGCAGTACCGGATTCACAGAAAAATACAGAAGAAGGAAGATGACGCTGTGCTTTATCACAAAAATAAAACGGAGGTGATTGTTCTTGCTGAAGAATAAGAATCACATCCGCGTCAGGGTCCGCTTTCCGGCTGCGAAAAAGGAATATGAATGCGGTCTTGCCCCGCAGGGTACACTGAAAGAAAATATCCTGCTTCTTTACCGTCTGGTACAGGATGAAATCAGTTCATCCTGGCAGATGCCCCAGGAGTTTCTTGTATTTGACGGCTTACTGAATCATGAATACAATCCGAATGTAACGGTTGTATCAAACGGAATCAGCGACGGAACAATCCTGCTGATCCTTTGACAAACCGTTCAGTCCGCAATACCATATTCATCGGGAATGATGTTCTCCCAAGGGAAACCTGAACCGCTTGTAAAAGCTGATGACGTCTGTATGTTTTTTGGCATGCAGGGGAATCAGCTTTTTTGATTTTCCTGCTGAAGAAGGGGGATGTGAATATGCTGCTGAGTTTTGCTTTGATTCTTTTAACCGGAATGATTTCAGGATGGATCTGCTCAAAGATCAAGCTGCCGCCGTTAATGGGAATGCTGATCGCAGGAATTGTTCTCGGGCCGTACTGTATGAACCTGATTGATTCTTCTGTTCTTGAAATATCATCGGATATCCGCAGGATTGCTTTAATCATCATTTTGATCCGGGCAGGACTGAATCTGAAAACAGAAGATCTTTTAAAAGCAGGCAGACCCGCGGTTCTGATGTGCTTTGTACCGGCTGTCTTTGAGATCATCGGCATGGTCCTTCTTGCACCAGTTCTGCTGGGGCTGAATCTGCTGGATTCGCTGATTCTCGGAACAGTCATAGCGGCGGTATCACCGGCCGTGATTGTGCCGCATATGCTGAAGGTAATGAAAGAAGGATACGGAACTGAAAAAGGAATTCCGCAGATGATTCTTGCCGGAGCTTCTGCTGATGATGTATTTGTC
>CAMVGT010000054.1 GCA_947167125.1 uncultured Erysipelotrichaceae bacterium | reverse complement strand
AAATGAATGCACCGATGCCGAGGTCAACAGATCCCATGTGGATGACGACATTGCTGAAGTCTGTCTGGAATGCAAGACCGATAATCGGATTGATAATGTTTTCAATCAATGCTGTGATGATTGCTGAGAAGGCACCGCCGATGATGACACCGACAGCCATGTCCATGACGTTTCCCTTAAGGGCGAATTCTTTGAATTCTTTCATGAAATTCTTCATAAGCTTCTTCTACTATCTCCTTATTTTTACTTCGGCTTTCTTCCATGATCACAGCACTTGCACTGCAGTACGGATTATCCGATACAAACGGTGCTGCTTCACGGATCTCTGCCTTATCTTCATTATAAGTCACTTTGAAAAGATTTCCATGCAAATCTGAAATTGTTTCAGGTTCAGATCTGCCGAGGAATCTGTCCTTGATATACATGAGCGTCCGCCTGCCATAGACCAGTCTTGCGGTCCACGGCACAAATCCATAGCGCTTTTCAAACGCATCGAGGGCACTGTGGATCTGATCGTTTGAGATTTCCGAAGAGAACAGAATTCCGTCAATTCCCTTCTGACTCAGAAGATATGCCATCGCATAGGAATTGGCGATATTCAGATTCATGCCGGCGATGCAGTGCTCATTCTGCATATAAAGGTCACCTGCCTGCGAAAGGACAATATTGTTCTGTTCAGCCGGTTCATTCTGCATCGGCTGAATCGGATCGCTCATGCGCAGGACAGATGCGTGTTCATATACTTCATCCTGTTCCTTTTCACAAAGCAGGATGATTCTGTCGGTTCTTTCTTCGGAATGCGGGCAGGCAAAAGCATATTCCTTGGCGGACGTACGGGCAGGATGCAGTACAAAGCGCATTTCATTGAGCTGATCCATCGCAGCTCTTCTGGTATCATTCATGACACTGACAGGCATGAAGATATTGCCCGGCTCTCCGGAAACAGAAGTGACTTCATAGGGATGTCCGGCTGTTTTGCGAAGCGCAGTTTCGATTTTTGCGCTGCTTAAAGGAGCGCTCTTTGCGGGCTGAACGATGAATTCGCTTTCGGCATACGCTTCGTTGCCTCGGTCATCTCTGATTGTCACCGCAAACGGCCTGCCTTCTTCAGCTGTATAGGAAACTTCAACCGGTGTTGTTCTGCCTTCTTCGATATTCCGGTCGATTTCTTCAATCAGAAGTTTATCGGATGTCTTCTGCAGCTTCTGTCCTTTTTTCGGGACCGGATGATCCGGGCAGGAAAGCCATACTGTATCCCCTGCATCTGCCGCATTGACAAGTCTTCCGTTCTTTTCGATTTTGACAGCGGTCAGACCGATATCGCCGGAATCGTTGAGAATTCTGAGTCCGTCATTCTGATTCAGTCTGTCTTCCAGTTTTACCAATACCCTGCCCTTTTCATAGCGCTGAACGGTGCCGATTGTCACGCCCATGTGGTTGGGACGGTACCAGCTCATTCTCTGCTTCACGGAGTTATGGAAGAGATGTCCCTGCGAGAATCCCCGGTTGAACATCAGAAGCAGATCCTTCTTCCGTTTTTCGCTGAGACGGTATTCTTTCCCTGCCGCAATGGCGTCAATTGCTTCGCGGAATGTTTTTACAACCAGCCAGACATATTCCGGCCGTTTCATTCTTCCTTCAATCTTCAGGCTGGAGACACCTGCATCCATCAGTTCCTCCAGGCGGTCGAGCACATTGAGGTCTTTGGGTGAAAGAATGTATTCCCCTTCGTCAAACGGTGTTCCGTCTTCTCTGAAATAGCGCAGTCTGCAGCATTGTGCGCACATGCCTTTGTTGGCGGATCTGTTTTTCAGTGCTGAGCTCATCAGACACTGTCCGGAATAGGAAATGCAGATGGCGCCATAGGCAAACACTTCAATTTCCATACCGGTCTTTACTGCTTCGGCAATGACCTCGATGGGTGTTTCCCTGGCCATGACAACCCGGGCAGCACCCTGCGTCTCCATGAACTTCACACCGGCAAGGTTATGGATATGCATCTGGGTGGAACAGTGGACATCAAAGTCGGGATAGCATTGGCGTACGTAATGGAACAGGCCGAAATCCTGAATGAGAAGCGCGTCGACATCGGCATGATACAGGAAATCAATGTCTTTGATTGCATTGGCGATCTCTGTTTCATACAGCATGGTATTGACCGTGACATAAATGCGGCAGTTTCTTGCATGGGCATATTTCACCGCTTCAATCATTTCATCATGATCAAAATTGCCGGCAAACGCGCGGGCGGAAAAATTCGTCATGCCGAGATATACGGCATCCGCTCCGGCCGCAACTGCCGCTTTCAGAGCGTCAAACGAGCCGGCAGGAGCCAGCAGTTCAGGTATTTTCATCGAGAACCTCCCGTATCACAGTATATTTTTCCAAAAGATTGTTCAGGCGCATCGCCGCATTGGCGGCAGATGTTGAAGGAAGCGCATAATGCGGTACATCAAGATGCACATATTTCCGGTATAATGCGGCAGCTTTTGCGCCGGTTGTAAAGACTGCGCGGATTTTTGTTTCAGAAATCAGAGATGCGATGTCATTGACCTTCACATCCCTGATGCTTGAATCGGAAGATCCTGCAATCGTGCAGGATTCAATCACATCCCATAAGGCGATGTGATGATCCAGGCAGAACTGTCTTCTGTCTTTGATCTCTTCTTCAAACAGCAGCGACATCAAAGGCCAGAAACGGTTCTGTTTATTGGCATAATAGAAATTCTGCTGTCTTGAGACTACCGAAGGAAAAGAGCCGAGAATCAGAATCTCGCTGTTTTCATCATACAGAGCGCCGAAAGGATGAATCAGACGCTCATTGTTCATGAAGATACTCCCTTGCAAGACCGCCTTCCGCTGTTTCCCTTAATTCAATCGGTATCTGAATGCCGGTCTGCTTCATGGTTTCAACAACCATATCAAAGGAAACCAGATGCTTGCGCACCCTGCTCATATAGCGTGAAAGCGTGGCCGCGTCAAAGGCGCGCAGAACTCCCATCGCGTTGCGCTCAATGCAGGGAATCATGACATAGCCCATGACCGGATCGCATGTTAAGCCAAGGTTATGCTCCATCGCGATTTCAGCCGCATATTCAATCTGATCGATATCCTGTCCCATCAGATATGCAGCACTGGCGGCAGCCATCGAAACAGCTGTTCCGACTTCGGCCTGACAGCCTCCAACAGCTCCTGAAATCGTCGCGTTCTGCTTGATCAGATTGCCGAATACACCGCCGACGGCAAGTGCGTCGCAAAGTCTGCTGCGGTCCATATTGCGGTCTTTGGCGCAATAGTAGACAAGCGCGGTCATGACGCCGCAGGCACCCAGTGTCGGTGCTGTGACACATGCGCCTCCGGCCGCGTTTTCTTCCCCTGCCGCAAAGGCATAGGCCATTAAGCGCAGGTCATTGTTTTCCAGCAGCGATTCGGTTGACTGGGCATAGAGCTGATGGGCTGTGCGGTTCATATGCAGTCTGCCCGGCAGTGTGCCTTCGGTTGAAATGCCCCTGTCAACACATGCAATCATCGCGTCGATAATATCGCTTAGGTATGCTTTGAGATCCGGTTCATGCGAATAGACATAATCGAGAAGCGTGATTCCTTTTTCATCAATCAGCCTCCGAATTTCCTTGAAATTCTTTTCATGATAGACTTCATCATTCCAGTTCAGAGGATATTCCCTGATCTGAATCGAACCGCCGCCGATCGAGAAGACGGTCCATCTGTGCTGCAGCTCATGATTTTCATCATAAGCACGCAGATAGAATCCGTTGGGAAAGCTTTCTTCCCAATCCAGTGAAAAGATCACTTCCGTTGTTCCGGGCAGTGTATCGCGGATGATCTGATCGGTGAAGTGTCCTTTTCCGGTCAGAGATAAAGAGCCGAACAGTTCGGCTTCATAATATGGAAATTCCCCGAATACCGAAGTAAAAAGCCGGCATGCCCTTTCGGGAGCCAGGGTATGGGAACTGCTCGGTCCCCTGCCGGTTTTGTAAAGTTCTTTAATAGCCTGCATATCGTTTCCCGTTTTTCAGAATAAACTGTTCAAATCCGTCTTTCGGATTGATGGTTCCCGCCTTGATGCCCTGATCCAGTTCCGCCAGCTGTACCAGCAGCTTCAGCAGCTGGGAAGCAGAGCGCGATGAAGTGTTTTCCAGTCCCTTGCGGACCGCATAGGGCTTCTGCTTCAGGCGCACGGCAATCTCATCATTGCTCAGGCCTTTTTCATACAGTCTGCGCATGCAGTACATCGAGCGGATTCTCGATGCCAGCATGATCATCATCGCGGTATGGTCATAGGATGATTTCAGCATCTCATCCATCGCTTTCAGCGTTCCTTCCAGATCTCCTGAAATAAAGCGGCTGCTCATATTGAAAATATTGACTTCCGGATTCAGGCTGACCAGAGCCCGGATTTCATCCCGTCCGTATTTTGTTTCACCATAGAGAAGCAGCTTTTCAATGGCTCTGTGCAGAAGAAGCGTATCGCAGTCCACACGTTCCAGAAGTTCCCTTCTTGCGTCGGCTGTCAGAGTCAGTCTGTATTTTTTCAGTTCGCCATCGGCATAAACGGCAAAATCACGGTCGAACATCTTTTTGTATTCGGTGATCACGCCGCCGTACTGCTGGATCATCTTGTATTCCTTTTTCCTTGTGTCGGCGTCAAACCCATGGCAGTAAAAAATCAGTGCCGTATCGGGATTGGGCTGCTTCAGATACTGCTGCAGCAGAGAAAGTCTGCGCTCTCTGTCCGCTTCTTCCTTTTCATCCTTTTTTTTGGAAGCTCTGCCGGTTTTCGCGCCGGCATTGAGAAAATACGGATCGCGGATCACAACTGCCTTGCGCTCCGAGCCTTCAAACAGGGAAAATGTATCGCATTCCATGATTGCCGCATCAAAACGGAAGGAACGGGGGTCCGACGCGTCAAACGCGACAACATGATCCTTGTCCGCTCCCCAGTCTTTAATAATCCTCTGATAAGCTGTTTCAATCCGGTATAAATCTTTTCCGCTCAATAAATAAATACTCATACCGGTATTATAGCACTGCCTTCATCAGATTAAACCAGCGCGATCGTCCCGTCGGAAGCGATCAGCACACGCAGCGGACCGATCATGACAATTGATATATCCCCGGCAGTTTTTGTATCAAGATACGGAATATGGCGCTTCAGCATTCTCTGCACGGTTTCCGGTGACGGATGATGATAAATCGAATAGGCACCGGATGACACAATGCCGATGTCCGGTCTTACCGTATCAAGAAACCGGTCGCATGAGCCGGTTGCGGATCCATGATGGGAAAGCTTGAGAATATCGCATTTCAGATTTCCGTATTTTCCGATGATCTTTTCTTCCGCAGTCTGATCCGCATCCCCCATCATCAGAAACGATAGCCGGTTCATCTGAAACCACAGAACGATCGAACTGCGGTTTTCATCTTCCTCTTTGATGCTGTTGAGATCATGAAACTCCATCATTCCGCAATAGGTTGTACCCTGATGTTCCGTAATGACATTGCGGACATGATAATCCTTTTTCACAGCCTCCATATTTCCGGAATGATCGGAATCCATATGGGTGATAAACATTGTGTCCACGATGTAAACGGATCTTGCGTCAAGAGCGCTCTGTACAGAACTGTATCTGTTCGGCTTTCCGGTATCGATCACAATATTGCATAAATTGAAAGGCTCCCGGATCAGGATCGAATCGCCCTGGCCGACATTGATGAAACAGACTTCCGCAAACGGATGGAACAGGCCCGATAGCAGAAAGAACCACAGCAATGCGCAGGCTTTCTTTTCAAAATGCTCCGTGCGGTAGAGCGGATACAGAAGAATCAGAAACAGCGGGAGACCAAGGCCGATCATTGAACCTTTGATTGAAAAGGCATCGGTGATCAATGAAAAGGAATTGATGATATGAATGATGGGAACGGATGCTGCGGAAGGAACAACCAGGATAAATAAAGCATATACCGCCAATATCCCGCTGCATGTCAGGATATACGGGAAAAACAGAGAATGCAGAGGCTGCCATGCATGGAAAAGCAGGCTGCTGAGCGCGCTCATCGCAAACTGTCTGAACCAGAAACGCTTCTCTTTTTTCTGAAAGGATGAAATACGGTAGACAGCCGGAATCAGAAAACCGGCTGATAAAACTTCCTGATGAAAAAGAATCATGCAGAAAATCATCCAGAATCCGCACCTTTCCTCCTTTTCCATTTCCCGCATGGAAAGAAGACGGTAGATCAATGAAGAAACAAGAATCATCCGCCATCCATAGAAGAAAATCAGAAACAGATTGAAGCAGATGCCGGCTTTTCTTCGTTTTTTATCATCCAGAAAAAAGCTGAGCAGTCCGTCGAAAAGCCGCATATATGCCGCAAATGAAAAGCCGGAGCGGATCAGGAAGCTTCCGGTAAGCATTTCTTCGTCCCCGCAGCTGAAAATCATCTGATAGAGAAAGGCTTTGACTTCCGGATCTTCAATCGTTTCAATTCTGCTCTGCACGGAATGCCGGAGTGTTTTTTTCTGATCTGTGAAACGGATGCTGTCGGTTTCATATTCATATGCGATACCCCGCTGAAGCAGATATGACGCAAAATCAAAACCGAAAAAACTATGCTGCTGTTCGATCTTTGTAAATGAACCGTTCAGCTCAATGCCGGCGTCATAGGGAAGCGGCGTCTGCGAATAGACAAGCATTCTGTTCCGCCCCTGTGAAATCACGGAATAGGAACGGTGTACTTCCGTTACCCTTGCCTCTGTACATTCCGGCTCTTCATAGCTGTAAATCGGAATCCATGCAAGAATGCAGAGCAGAACAATGATCCAGACATCTTTCACACTGACACGGTATATCCAGAAAAAACCGATCAGAACCATACCGGTCAGACGCATTGATTCCGGCAGCAGCACAGATACAAACAGAAGAAAAGAAGCCAGAAGGATATTTTCCCGGAATGATTTCAGAGACATATATCATTCATGATCTTTTCAAATGTGCTCTGTCCGATGCCTTTGACACGCATCAGATCTTCGAGAGTCTGAAACAGGCCGTTTTCTTCCCTGTAATCGATGATTTTCTGCGCTGTCGAAGGACCGATCCCCTTGAGCTGACACAGTTCTTCCGCATCCGCTGTATTGATTGAAATCTTCGGACTTTCTTCCTTTGATCTAGTTTCCGGAACAATAATCAGATCATGATCCTTGAGCACCGACTGCGGATTGAGGGCAGTCAGATCAGTTGATTCATTGGTTCCGGCAAGTTTTAAGACATCATCCACGGTTGAATACAGAGGAACTTCATATTCCCCTTCCTGATCTACAGCACCGAGGATACTGACTGTCATCATATCCTGTCTTGCGGCTTTGAAATCTGCCGGTTCAAAGGAAATCCCGGCAGCCAGAAGGATCATCATGAAAAAAAGAATCAGACGCTTCATATATCATACCTCCGTACGTTATATTTCCTTCTGATTCCCGTAATCCACAAAAAAAACCGGACAGAAGTCCGGCAGTTTGATCAGTGGATGTCGATGATGATCACTTCGTAAGGAGAAGCGACATTGACTGTACGTGTGTCTCCGACACGGCCGTCAATGATTGCCTGGGCAAGCGGTGTTTCGTTGGAAAGCTTGCCGTTGAGCGGATCCGCTTCGGTGGATCCGACGATGGTGTATTCGCCTTCTTCTTTTGTATCAAGGAATTCAAGCTTTACAGTGGAACCGATATGAACGATTTTCTTGGAACCTGCCTTCGTGTCAATCAGTTCATAATGATTGAGCATGACTTCGAGTTCGGCAATTCTGGATTCGACCTGTGCCTGCTTGTCTCTTGCGGCATCATAGTCGGCGTTTTCGGAAAGGTCGCCGAGGGAACGTGCTTCTGCCAGTTCGCTCTTTACTTCCTCACGTACAACATGGACCAGATTATTATACTCATCCTTGAGTTTCTGAAGACCTTCTTCGGTTACATATACTTTGTTTGTTTCAGCCATATTGTTTTTCCTCCAATCAGCGTTTTGTATTATAGCATTCAGTGGTTGATGATGCTACTGATTTTTGTTGTCAGCAGGTCAATCGCGACATAATTCTTGCCGCCTTCGGGAATGACGATATCCGCATACCGCTTGGAAGGCTCAACAAACAGATTGTGCATGACTCTGACTGTATTCATATACTGGTCAATAATGCCGTCAAGATCCCTGCCTCTTTCCTTGACATCTCTTCTCAGTCTGCGGATGAAGCGGACATCGGCATCGGTGTCGACAAAGATTTTCATATCGAGCAGTGAACGGATCTCCTCATCTTCGAGAACAAAGAGTCCTTCCAGGATCAGAACATCGCACGGATAGCATGTTTCGGTAATATCGCTGCGGGTATGATGCACAAAGTCATAGGTCGGCTTTTCGATCTTTTCGCCGTTGATCAGCGCTTTGATATGCGATACAAGAAGATCATTGTCAAAAGCGAACGGATGGTCGTAATTGGTTTTGATTCTCTCCTCCATCGCTTTGTCTGACTGATCCTTGTAATAGTCATCCTGACGGATGATCAGAACCGATTTCCGGTCGGAGAACTGGTCCTTCAGCTTCTGCGAAATCATTGTCTTGCCGGATGCGCTTCCGCCGGCAATTCCGATTATGACAGGTTTATTCATACGGCTCCTTTCCTGTACTTCCTTCAGATTTCCATTTTCATCATAATGCAGAACAAGATCAAACGGTTTCTGTTCTGCCGACAGCATCTTTTTCAGGAAGATCCTGTCTCCTTCCCATAATTCCAGATCCAGTATCTCATTCTGCGGGATCCACTTCAATGTGCCTTCATCGCATTCATGAACCTCACCGGTGTATTCTTCACAGCTGTAGACTGTGATCTCTTCCGGTTCTGTATGATCATAGAGAAAGAGAACTTTTCCTTTATAATCCAGCTTTGAGCAGGTCAGGCCTGTTTCTTCCCATACTTCCCGCACCGCGCACTGCTCAATCGTTTCGTCAGCTTCTTTTCGGCCACCGACCGCGATCCATTTGTTGCGGTTGATATCATGTTCCTTCTTATTCCTCAGCAGCATCAGCCAGCTGCCTTCATGAATCAGATAGACCTGTGTGCTTAATAACATGTCAGATATTTTGCCACATTGGCATAATGCTCATTTTCGGTTTCCGCATAGTAAACCGTACCGTCGCCGCATACATCCGCCATGAAGAAGAAATAATCTGTTTCCGGGGCATGAAGGACGGAATCGATCGCGTCGATGCCGGGGTTTTCAATCGGTCCCGGTGTCAGTCCGTTATAGAGATAGGTGTTATAAGGAGATTCAAAGTCGACATTGACTTCGCATGCCTGCCAGTTATCGACATTCTTGTCAAAGTCGATTGCATAGCAGACGGTAACACTGGACTGCAGAGGATAATCCCATGCAAGTCTGTTGATGAAAACGGAAGAAACAAGTTCCTGTGTTTCCTTATCCGTGCCTGCTTCATACTGGATGATCGAAGCGAGTGTATAGATTTCATGGATGGAAAGACCTTCCTTGAAATTCTTCATCTCATCGGCATATTTGTTGTAAATATTCAGTGTTTCATCAAGAACCGTCAATGTCGCTTCTTCTGCGGTGCAGTCCTTTTTGACTTCATATGTATCCGGTGTCAGATACCCTTCCAGATAAATGCGCACGCCCTCAGAGAAGATCTCTTCGGTTAAGAAAGGATACTCCGGCATGATGGAACGGATCCATTCCTCATTGTTCCATAACGCCAGCAGCTCTTCCGCTTCCAGATCCGTCGCGTTTGCGATATTCTGGGCGACATGCTTTGCCCAGTCGCCTTCAACAATTGTGAAGCGGACATTGTCCTGAATGACCGCAAGCGGATCATTGAGATAGGTAAAGATCGTTTTGACATCCCAGCTCTTATCAAGATTGAAATTGCCGGCAACGATATTGGAAAGATGGTTCATACGGACAAAGTAATATGCCATCTTCGCGTTTTTGATAATGCCCTGTTCCTTGAGGTTTTCCGTTACATCCTGTACGGTGTCGCCCGGATTGACGGTAAACACAACTGCTTCCTCGGTTTTGGCGACCGGCTTCTGGCAGTCAAAGTAATACCATACGGCACCGCCGAGCACTGCCGACAGCAGCAGGATCAGAGCCAGAACAATATAAAGAATGATCGGCTTCTTTTTCTTCTTCTTTTTGCGGACCGGTTCATCCACGGTCATTTCGTCGGTTCTGTCTGTATCCATTTTCGTTTCCTCCGGTTTTGGATAGCGGATCTTCTTTGACTCGTCATCAACAGCCTTCAGTTCATCCGTTAATGTCTGCATCGCCTCATCGACGGGATCCATCGAACGAAGACGCTCTTCACTTTCAGCATCCGCCCTGCGGATTCCTTCGGCAGCGTCCGCCAGCGGGTTATACGGCCTTCTCTTTTCAGAGCCTGCCATTATTCTTCCTCATCATCTTCGCTGAACGCGCTCAGTACTTCTTCGCACATCCTGAAGTCTTCCGGATCGGTGACTTCCTCAAGCTGTCCGTCTTCTGTATAAAGGAAAGGATAGACGCTTTCTTCCGGATCTTCCGGATCGGCAATCAGCACGAAGCGCCTCTTTCCGTCCGGACTGTCAAATGTCAGAAGAATATCCACTTCCGTTTCCTGACCGTCGTCATTGATAATCGTCATTTTATTTGAATCAAGCATAAACTGTTCCTTTCAAACAAAAGCGCAGAGTATGCGCCTTTTATTTCTGATGCGAATCCAGATAGCGCTGCAGGATTGCGACAGCGGCCATCTGGTCGATCTTTTTCTTTCTTTTCTTTCTTGAAAGATCCGCCTCAAGAAGAATACTTTCACTTTCGGCCGTTGTAAAGCGTTCATCCTGCAGAACGACAGGAATTCCGCTTTCTTCCTGCAGAACTTCGCCGAATTCACGGCAGAGCTGCGCTTTGGGGCCTTCATCATCATTCAGCATCAGCGGATAGCCGATGACAATGATGTCCGGTTTCTTCTTTTCGACAATCTCAAGAACTTTGTCCATTGCGGCATTGTAGTCTTCACTTTTAAAGCGGATCGTCTCTACCGTATGCGCAATAAAACCGGTGTCACTTTCCGAGACACCGCAAGTTACACTGCCGAGATCAAGTCCCAAATATCGGGTCATTTATTTCTGACCTTCCAGGTAGAATCTGACGAGTTCTTCAATGATCTCATGACGCTCAACAGACTGGATAATGCTGCGGGCATTATTGTGGCTGGAAATATAAGCCGGATCATTGGAAATCAGATAGCCTGCAAGCTGATTGATGGCATTGTAGCCTCTTTCATTGAGAGCAGTTTCTACATGTCTGAGAACCTCGCGGATATTTTCGCGCCGGATTTCCTCCGCATTGAAGCTGACAGTTTCGCCGATATCATAATTTCTGCCGTTCATAATCATCCCTCCGTTACTTTACATTCTAGTCTAATTAGTCTCAAAAGTACACCTTACTCTGTGAGCATTTTCTGAACAAATTGACCTTACAACAAAAAACGGAGACAGTTTTCACTGCCTCCATGCACTGTAATTTATGCGTTGACGATCTTTTCCCTGACTGCTGCGAGGGCTTCATCGATTCTGGAAGCATCTCTGCCGCCGGCCTGTGCCATGTCGGGTCTGCCGCCGCCGTTGCCGCCGGTCAGCTGAGCCGCTGCTTTGACGAGATCGCCTGCCTTGAGTCCCTTGGCGATAGCCGCCTTGGAGGAAGCGCAGACAAATGTGACTTTGCCGTTAGCTTCATTGACCACAAAGACGAATCCGTCCTGCATCTTGTTGCGCAGTGTTTCCGCATAGGACTTGAGGGTTCCGTTTTCAGCATCTTTGAGCTTAAGGATCAGAACCTTGAGACCGTTGATGTCTTCCGCGGACTGTACCTTTGCGTCAGCTTCCATCTTCATTGCCTTCTCGTTCTGAGAGGCAATTTCCTTTCTCAGGGCATTGTTTTCATCAATCAGAGCCTGCAGCTTCTCTTTGAAGCCGTTGTAGTTCTGCATCTTGAGAAGAGCAGCTGTCTCATAGAGATATTCCTCTTCCTTCTTGAATTCTTCATATGCTTTCATCTTGGTGATGGAAGTGATACGGCGGATACCGGAACCGATGGATTCTTCGGAAATGATCTTGAAGCATCCAAGATCGCCTGTATTGCGGACATGTGTACCGCCGCAGAATTCCTTGGAGAAGTCACCCATGGAGACAACTCTGACCTGATCACCGTATTTTTCATCAAACAGAGCGGTTGCGCCTGTTGCTTTCGCGGCTTCGATATCGAGAACTTCGGTTGTGACCGGGATCATTGACCAGGCGTTCCACTTCCTTCAGCTGTGCGTCTGTCGGCTTTTCAAAATGCGTGAAGTCAAAGCGTCCGTAGTCAGGTCCGTTGTAGGAACCGGCCTGTGCCACATGATCGCCGAGCACTGTCTTCAGCGCTGCCTGCAGCAGGTGCAGAGAGGAATGGTTCGCTCTTGTCTTTGTACGTGCTTCTTCATCAAATGCGCCGGAAATCTCATCGCCTTCCTTCAGGACACCGTCGATGTTTTCGATATGATGGAGCGGCTGCTTATGAGGAGCCTTCTGTACATCGGTGACATCGGCAGAGAATGTATCATTCCAGATGCGTCCGGTATCGGCGCACTGTCCGCCGCTTTCCGCATAGAAACATGTTTCGCTCAGGATGACATCGCCTTCATCGCTCAGTTCATCCACTCTGACGCCATCCTTGAAAAGACCGATGACCTTTGCCTTGCAGGAATTGTCAGTATAGCCTGTGAATACACTTTCGGCAGTGAAATCCATCAGATCCTTGGACTGTGCATGCATGGACTGCTCATTGCCACGGGCTTCGCGGGCTCTTCTCTTCTGCTCAGCCATTTCTTTATCGAAGCCTTCCATATCAACGGTATAGCCGGCATCTTCAGCGATTTCAGCTGTCAGTTCCTTCGGGAAGCCATAGGTGTCATAAAGACGGAATACAACTTCACCCGGCAGAACCTTTGTATCGGCATGTGCCTTGAGCTCATCATTGAGCAGGTTTTCGCCGTTTGCCAGTGTCTTATGGAATGCTTCTTCCTCATTCTTGACAAGACGTGCGACATAGGCTGTCTTATCCTGCAGATACGGATAGTAATCATTCATCATATCCGCGACAACCGGTACGAGTGTATACATGAAGGCGCCTTCAATGCCGAGCTTGATGCCGTAGCGTACAGCTCTTCTTAAGACTCTTCTTAAAACATAGCCGCGGCCGCTGTTGGAGAAGTTTGCGCCGTCGCTGATCGCGAATGTGACCGTACGGATATGGTCGGCGATGACCCGGTAAGCCATCTTGTATTCGCGTTCGTCATAGGAATGCTTTGCCAGCTTTTCGGTTGCGTGAATGACCGGCAGGAACAGGTCGGTATCGAAGTTTGTTTCACCGCCCTGTACAAGGCATGTCAGTCTTTCAAGACCCATGCCGGTATCGATATTCTTCTGCGGCAGTTCCTTGTAATCCTTGCGGTCAACTTCGCCGGGTCTGCAGTCATACTGCGAGAATACGATATTCCATACTTCGATATAGCGGTCGTTTTCAATGTCTTCAAAGAAGAGCTTTTCGCCCAGCCCTTCCGGATCATATGCCGGACCTCTGTCATAATACAGTTCGGTGTCCGGTCCGCCGGGTCCTCTTCCGATTTCCCAGAAGTTGTCCTCTGTCTTGCGGATATGGGAAGGAATCATGCCGACCTTGACCCAGAGATCATAAGCTTCCTGATCATCCGGATAGACGGTGACATACATCTTTTCCCTGTCAAATCCGATCCATTCCGGGCTTGTCAGGAATTCCCATGCCCAGGGAATCGCTTCCTGCTTGAAATAGTCTCCGATGGAGAAGTTTCCGAGCATTTCGAAGAATGTGTGGTGGCGCGCAGTCTTGCCGACATTTTCGATATCGTTTGTACGGATTGATTTCTGCGCGTTGCAGATGCGGTTGCTGGCAGGCTTTTCGGTTCCGTCGAAGTACTTCTTCAGAGCTGAAACACCGGCGTTGATCCACAGCAGTGTGGGATCATCGTGCGGGATCAGGCTTGCGCCCGGTTCAACCATGCAGCCTTTGGTTTTGAAGAAATCAAGAAACATCTGTCTGATCTGATTTCCGCTCAGCTGTTTTTCTGACATATCTGTCCTCCTGAATCAATAAAAAAGTTCCTGAAAAATTCCAGGAACGTGTTTACGCGGTACCATCCTGGTTCGCATGATTTCCATGCGCACCTTAATTGAGCCTTTAACGCGGGCGGCGTCGCTGATTGGGCGCTCTGCTGAAGTGAGCTTCACCTTTCATCCCGTACGGACTTGCACCTACCGTCCGCTCTCTCTGACTGAAGAATCAGGCTACTTATACTCCGTCATTGATTTCCTAAGCTATGTTAGCACAAATGAAACAAAGCGGAAAGTAAAATTGTTATTCCTTTGATTCTTCTTCAATCTTGCGCACTGTCCATTCATCCACAGCAGCGCGCAGGGTTTCAAAATACGGATGGCATTTCATATTTTCCCTGCCGTATGTCATCTGCAGATCATATTCCAGCGGCAGCCATGTTTCAATCGGCGATTCGTTGTGTGTGATCAGTGCTTCCAGCTTGTCCAGTGCCTTATAAACCTGCGCTTCTTCTGTCTCAAGAGCTTCCATCTCGTTTAAAAGGTTCATCCAGTGATTCTTCTGCTTTTCAGGAAAACCGGATACCCATGATTCATAGAGATTCACTTCTTTTTCTGTATCGGAGTCCTTCTTTTCAAAAGCCGGAATGTCACCGGTAAACGCTTCGCCGAGATCATGGATCAGGCACATTTCCATCACCCTGTCCATATTGATACCGGAGAGTTCTTCTTCGTCCTTTAACAACATGGCCATGAGTGCCAGCCGCCAGGAATGTTCGGCTGTGCTTTCCTGACGCTTTCCGTCAATCCAGCAATGGCGCATCACAAGTTTCAGCTTTCCGGCTGTATTTAAAATCTCAAGCAAATCCATCGGACTCATCGTCACCCTCCGGTTTCAGATACATACGCAGTCTGTCTTTCAGTGTTGTTTCACGCGGGGATCTGTCCAGAATGCCGATTCCCTTTTTGAAGGAGGAAAGTTCACCGAGCACGATCATCGCTTTTTTCGCTCTGGTGACAGCTGTATAGATGAGTCTTCTCTGCAGCATGATGCTCATCTGCCATGTGACCGGGAAGATGACAATGGGATATTCGGAACCCTGCGATTTATGGACCGAAATACAGTAAGCAAGAGAAATATTGTTCCAGTTGTCCTGATTGTATTCGACATAGGTTCCGTCAAAATCGCAGATCAGCGTTGTTTTTCTGCTTTCCGAATGCTTTGCGTCAATGATTTCGGCAAGCGTGCCGATGTCTCCGTTGAATACATTGTCATCGGGCTGGTTTTTTAACTGCAGAATCTTATCGCCTTCACGGAAGACATGATAGCCGATCTTGACTTCATTTTTGAAACCGTCGGCTGGATTGAAATA
This sequence comes from uncultured Erysipelotrichaceae bacterium, assembly GCA_947167125.1. GTDB lineage: Bacteria > Bacillota_I > Bacilli_A > Erysipelotrichales > Erysipelotrichaceae > Bulleidia. The sequence goes on along the minus strand of CAMVGT010000054.1, from coordinate 391 downwards.
ATCCTGCAGGGCGTTGTTGAGCACATCGATTCCTGCCGCTCCCTGATACATCGGGGAAAGCACCTGGATGTCATCGAGGGACCATCCTTTATTGACCGCTTCCTGCACAATCGAAAGCACAGATGAGCGGATCGCTTCCCTGCGGATTTCATACATCCGCACATCATTGTAGGTTTCTTCGATTTCCCCTTCATTGATATCATGCGCCAGGGCAATGACACCGCTGCCTTCCTTCTGCCTGTAAATATGCTTTAAGCGCACAACCGGGAAACATTCCGAAGAGATCATATCGCGCAGGACACATCCCGGTCCGACGGAAGGAAGCTGGTTTTCATCGCCGATGATGCAGATGCGCCTGACATTGGCGCATGCTTTCATCAGGTTGTAGAAC
>CAMVGT010000053.1 GCA_947167125.1 uncultured Erysipelotrichaceae bacterium | reverse complement strand
AATTCATAATTTCCATAGGAATAGAAGCCGCGGGAAAGCGGTCCGGTAATCAGAACTGCCGAATTCATCTGTGTGCATTCCGATACATGGATCGAAATGGAAATATAGGTATCCTGATGAACCGCGAATTCAAATTCATCGGTTGTGACTTCCTTGCCCGGTTCGATTTCGATTTTTTCATTTCCGTTAACTGTCAGCCTGACTGCAGAAGAAGGATCGATCTTTCCTTTTTTATCGCTTTCCGCACACGACGCGCTGAAAGATACCGGTTCCGTGCCGGCGATATTGGAAAACCGCACACGAAGTCTGTTTCCGTCAAAGGGCATGAACAGCGGATAGCGGTAGGTCATGTTTTTGGCATAGGTGCATTCAGTCTGGTTGATGATCGAAGTCGCATTGCCCCAGCATGCGGTCCATTTGGTGAATTGTGTCATGGTTATACTCCTGTTCTGTCATTATCTCAAGAACCACGAAACCCGCTCATGAAGCCAGGTGTCAAGCTGTCTTCTGAGTTCCTGTTCTTTGGAATCTGTGATCTGTTTTTTCCAGAGCAGATCGGAAGGTGCTTCCGGATGGTTCCACCATCTGACCTGTGCCTGATTGAGCGCAAGGGCATCGGCATATTCATCCCATTTGCCCTTTTTCTTTCCCTTTTCTTCGCCGCAGGTGATGAGTGCGACAGGTTCGGGATGAATGCCGGCCTGGGCAAAGCTGACCGGCGCGTAATCGATAAACGGATTGACATAGACATGTCCCTGCGGGATCACGCCGCGCTGGATTAACATGGCAGCCGCAATGAGAGTGAGATATGCCCCGGCTTCAAATCCCATCATGATGAAATTCTTTCTGTCAAAGCCGTATTCATCCGCATGGGTACGGAAATACTGCGTGCAGTTGGCAATTTCATTCTGCGGATATGGCGTGGAATGAACGCCGATCTTCATATAGCTGATGGAAAACAGCACGACATTGTATTCCTTTGCGAAGGCATCGCACCATTCATCCCATTCATCGGCATCCGAATCGACAAAATCGGAGCCGTGGGCAAAGATGATGCCGGGCAGGATCTCATCGGTATCAGGCCGGTATACATTGGCTCTTGAATCTCTTCCGGAATGGGGAATCCAGACACGTTTTCCTTTCAGTTCCCATTCCTCTTTCATATGAATCTTCATTGCCTTGTCGGAAAGATACTGTGCCAGCCATTCCTGAAAGACCATATTGTATCCAAGAACACTATAGCCGATCCCGAAGAGAACAAGTGCTACTGTTGATAAAATTCCTACATAAACCATATTCAAAATGGTATCACAGAATTAAAAGAAACCGGAAACAGATGATTCATGCGAAAAAAAGGAGAAGACTTTTCGTCTTCCCTGAATATTACTACAGCTCTGCTGCGGCAGTCGCTGCTCTTGATGAGATGACCGGCAGGTTGCCGTTGCGTACCCGGATCGCGTCGATCATTTCCTTTTCCTTGGAAATGTCCTTGAGGCGGATATCATAGGATACCTGGTACATGGTGCCGAGGTTGATGGTTCTGACTGCCTGCTGTTCTGCTTTCTTTGCGTATGTTCTGAAGATATCATCGAATGATTCGACATAGTCGAGATCTTCCGGGATTGTGATCCGCAGGTTGCGGTAGGACGCATCGGAAGAAAGAAGATCGGTTAAGGAAAGAACCAGATAGATGACTGAGAAGATCACTGCAGCTGTGAGCGCAAGAACCGCATAGCCCATGCCTGTGGCTAAGCCTAAGCACATCGCTGCGAAGATGATCAGGATGTCGCTTGCCTTGCCGGGTAAACTTCTGAATCTGACAAGTGAGAAGCTGCCTGCGACCGCGACGCCGACGCCGAGGTTGCCGTTGACCATGAGGATGATCAGCTGGACAACTGCCGGCAGCATCGCCAGTGTCATTAAGAAGCTCTTGGTGGGGTTTTCACATTTTCTGTATACGAACGCAAGCATGACGCCGCAGAGAAGCGAAGCGGCCATGCATACCGCAACTGCGGTTACGGATAATCCTGAGGCTGTGCCTGTTAAAACTGAACTGAACATATCTGTCTCTCCTTCTTTGTTCTGACTGTTTTATATGCAGGAATGACCGGTGCGGTCATTTCTTCGGATCTGTTTCTGAAGATGGTTCCGTATTTGGAAAAGGACTGTTTGTAAAGCCGGTGCTTTGAAAGAATTCTGACCAGCCACATCGGATAGCGGTCCATGGCTTTGATTTCCATGATCACATCGCTGCCGATCAGCAGTTCCTCATCGCCTCTTTCGGTAAGATTGATATCATCGAGACGGTATCGGATATTCAGATCGAATGTGACTCTGACATCCGCTTCCTCATTTGCCGAGAAACATACGCGGTCATAGAGGATCAGTGTCTTGGGAACCACGTGGTAGTAGTTCTTCAGAAATTCAATCTCTTCGGATGTGTTGTTATGCACGCCATGCATCACATCATCATTGAGATATGCCATCGCGATTCTGTGACTGAGCGCGATTCTCTTTTTATAAACGATGTCCCTGTATTTCTTCTTTGTTTCAAGAAAGCACAGGGTATCATCGTTGGGCTGTTCGTAACATCTGAGTCTCAGCTTTTCCTTGAACCCGCCGCCCTTGAGCGATGCGATGATCATCTGGGAATCGGGGGAATCGTAATAGATGTTATGGACGGTGTAGGAGAAGTAGGCATCCTTATGGACATGGCCTCTGATCTCCTGCAGGATTTCCTTCATCATTTCCCTTGAGATTCTGTATTTATCCTCGACCCTCTGGAAGGTGTCGATTTCTTTCTTTTCTGACATCCTGCTGTCCTCCTGTTCTTTACGGTTTCAAGAATACGGGATGTCTCTGTGCGTCTCATGAATGAAATCTGAACAAAATGTGAAGTTTGAAGAAGAATATGTGAATTTCAGAAATATTCTGTTCCGGACTGATGCATACAAAAAAGGATGTCCGTTTGGAACATCCTTAATGCATCAGATTTTTCCAGATGAATCTGGTGTCGTAATACTGTTCTTCAAAAGCCACGGTTTCCATGACATCTTTGGGATCAAACTGCTCGCCGATCCTTCCGACGATGAATCTGGAAGGTCCGTCCTTGTGGCAGATCATGCCGATGACGGTTCCCTTGAAGGATTCCAGCGGTTCTTCAGGGCCGTAGATATAGGCGTCATGGAATTCGGCATCCTCATCCGTATTCTCATCGATGAATCCGTAATTGAGCGGATAGAGAACATCGGGATTATGGGGATGGAAGCTTCCGTAGGGTCGGTCGACAATGACCGTGACGGTTTTTCCGATATATTCCCTGCCGAGAAGATATTCCATCGGCAGGATCTTTGTTTCACCGGCATCGACCGGCTGCCCATCCTTTTCAAATCCGCATGCTTCAAAGAAAAGAGAAACATCCTGAGGCGCGTTGACATTGAGCCTGCTCATATGGCGGCCTGCAGCTTCATCGCGGATGAATTCGATCATCTGCCTGCCGGTGCCCCTTCTCTGCTTTTCAGGAAGAACGGCAGTGAACACAATCATGAAGCGTTCAGGATCATATGCCGCAAACCCGGTGAGCCTGTCTTCTTCAAAAGCGCCGATGATTTCATAGCGGTCGATATGGGATTCAAAGAATGCTTCGATTGCTTTTTCAGCCGTCTGCGCTTCTTCGGAGAGCGGCTTTAATGCGCTGCGGGCAATCGCAATCGTTTCCTTCTTCTGATCCGCATTCAGTTTTTCAATCCGCATTACAGCTCCAGAGCTCTGTCATACAGCGCGACAGAGTCCTTGATGACAGTTTCCATCAGATGATCTGTCATGAAGACTGCTTCCACCGGAACTTCCTTTGCCAGCGGTGTAGCGGCTTCGACGATGCCGTCAAGGATTGTATGATCCTTTGTGTCAGCTTCCACTGCAAACCAGAAGGAAGGCTGATTGCCTGTCATCTTCTGCTTGAAGAATACACGGTCGATTTCCGGTACGGACGCGCAGTGTTCATAAACCGCGTTGATCAGACGTGTCGGATAGATGGACGGTTCGACATAGCGTGTCTGCAGAACAACATTGACAGCCGGCTGTCTGATTTCCTGAATTGCTTCGGGCTGCAGTGTGCCTGCGGTCAGGGAAACAAGATTTTTCGGGATGATGATGTTGTCCGTGCCCGGGTTGATAACAACGCCGAGTGCCTTGTTGTTGGGGTCTCTGAGGATCTGATCGAAATCCTTCATGGTGCGGACAACATTCTGCGGATGTGGATCCTTATCCCCTGCTGCCTGGAATTTCTTTGATTCCTCAATATCCGTATAGGCAGGGAAATAGGTTCTGCCGTCCTTTGTGTTGATCAGAATGAAACGGATCTGATTCGGCTTGACGATGGTTCTTCCCTGCGCGTCTTTCGCCAGTTCCCCATCAAAGATCACAGGAGAAAGCAGCTTGGCTTCCTTGAGTGCTTCGGATAAAGCAGCCTGCTTTTCAGGAGTGTTTCCTTCTTTCAATGCGTCAATCGCTGTTCTTAATTCCGGGTTGACAATCGGTGTTCCCTGAATTGCCTTAACCTTCTTTTTCTTCTTCTTTTTATCTTTGGCCATAAGACCTCCTTGACTACCGTACCAAGTATACCGTTTTCACACTCAAATCACAAATAAAGCAATATAATTAACTATCGAGGTGCATATGAAAAAAATCAATTTCAATTCCCCTGTGGTATTAGGATTCGCTGTGATCAGCCTCGGCGCTCTGATCGCTTCCTATCTTACAGCGGGCAGATCCAATATTCTGCTGTTCTCTGTTTATAAAGGATCCTTCCGCGATCCGCTCTTCTATCTGCGTCTGTTCACCCATGTCTTCGGACATGCGTCCATTGATCACTACTGCAATAATATGATTCTCTTATTGCTGGTGGGACCGCTGCTTGAAGAAAAATACGGCAGCGGCAGGATTGCCGGCGTCATGGCCGCAGTCGCCCTGATCACCGGAATCGTGCATATTCTTTTACCGGGCAATTCCGCATTGCTTGGCGCTTCCGGTATTGTCTTTCCCTTCATTCTGCTTTCTTCCGTCACCGGCAGCGGCAGAGGAATTCCTGTCACAACCATTGTTGTAGCGGCAATCTACATCACCCAGCAGGTGATCCAGGGCATGAATATGACCGACAACATTTCCCAATTGACCCATATCATCGGTGGCACAATCGGCGCCGTATACGGTCTGACACTCAAAAAGAAATAAGCTTTTGTACAGGGACGGTCTTCGTTCCTGTTTTTTTGCGTTCAAAAAAAGGAATACGGTTTCCCGTATTCCCTGTGTGTGAAGCTTATTCAGCGATCTTCGCTTCGAGATCCTTGATCTCAGCCTGGAGCTTTTCGATGGTCTGCTTCTTTTCTTCAATTCTTGTCTGAATGGAGCGGATCTTCGAATAGTCTTCTGTTTCGAATTCCTGTTCACCGAGTCTGTCTACTTCAGCACGGATGGTCTTGATGGAATTCTGCTTTCTTTCGATGATTTCTCTGAAACGGTTCAGGCTGTCTTCATGCTTGGCGCTCCAGAAGACTTCCTTGACTGCCTTGAAGGCATCCCAGAGCTTGTCATTCTCATCCTTGCCGGCATTGCCTGCAGCCTTCCATTCCTTGTCGAGTTCCTTCATCTTCTCAGTTACTTCTCTGGAGAAATTCTTTTCGTCGACAATTTCCTGAGCCTTGGCGATCAGAGCCTTCTTGGCTTCGATTGCCTTCTTTCTCAGTTCGTTTCTTTCATCGAAGAATGCCTGTCTCTTTTCAAAGAACTCTCTTCTGATTCCGTTGAACTGTGCCCACAGGTCATCGTCCTTGTCGCGTCCGGAGCTGCCTGCTGCCTTCCAGGAATCCATGAGTTCATTCATCTTGTCGCCGGCCTGTTTCCAGTTCTTGACACCTGCGAGAACTGCACCTGCTTCTTCAATGAGCTTCTTCTTGGCTTCTTCAGCCTTTCCTCTCATCTCATCAAGATTGTCGAAATAGCTTCTGCGTGCGTCGTTGAACTGCTTTCTGGCTGCGGAGAACTTCTCCCACAGAGCGTCATCCTGATCGCCTGCGGAACCGATTTCCTGCCATTCATCCTGCAGATTGCGGAACGCTTCCTGAGTCTTCTTCCATTCTGTGGAAACAGCGAGAGCTTCTGCTTCTTCCGCCAGCTTAGCCTTTTCTTCAGCATTGGCGCGGAACTTTTCAAGACGTGCGGTGAAGGAGGACATAGCATTTTCGAAACGTTCGGCATATTCCTTTTCCTTCGGTGTATTCCAGTTCTTCAGAGCGTCCCATTCAGCTCTGACTTCTGCAATCTTTTCTTCTGTACTGTCGGAATTTCTTGTAACTTCCTCCGCTTTGCGGCAGAGCGCGAGCTTCGCACGGACATCATTCTCCATTGCCTCAAGAGCGTTTCCTTCAAGCTCTGTTCCGTACTCTGTATTGCCGCCATCGCATGCAGGATGTGTCCACTCGTACATTGTGTACTCGCCATCCGACTCAACGCCGAACCAGCGTCCGCATCCGTCAACGCCGACTTCCTTGGGCTGAACGGGATTTCCGTTCTCGTCCTGAGCGCCGTAGAGCACTTCTACAACCTTGCCGCCGAATGTGTTGTGCGGCTTAATTGTAATTCTTGCAAACTTCTCTTCAAAACCAGGTAATGTTTTCCAATCCATAATCGAACCCCTCTGTATTCTAATCACGCTGATAAAAATGTATTAACAGCTCATATAATAATACAATAAAGTGATCAAGATTGACTAAAAAAGTTACTTAATTCAAAAGAATTCATCAAACCTCTACCAAAGGTGATAAGAATTTATTTATTCGCTGTCATATTCGCCGTATTCACATCCGACATTGAGGCATTCCATATCATCAACCAGCTTTCCTCTGCGGTAAAGACGGACCCTTCCCTTTCCGTTTCCGCCGTTCCATAAGCGGTTATGGCGCTTTGTGCCGTCCGGTGCTTCGTAATTCACCAGCAGCATATCCTTCTTCTGACATGTGATATCAGTAACCATCCGGTTATTCCATGTTTTCTGTTCAACATGCCATATGATCTCTTCTTCTGTTTCTTTACAGTCAAACAGTGTCTTTGTATTTGTCCAGAATTTGGAGAAGTTGAATTCATAAGGCTTTCCTTCATACCAGAAAGCAGAAAGAAGCTGCCGTTTCAAAGCAAAAGGACCGACTTTCGGACAGCCGCCGCCGATGTCAAAAACGGAGTCACGAAGCTGTTTTCCGGAAAGACTGCTGGTGAGATGGCTTGAAGCCAGCCATACCCATGGCGAAGTAAAATCCTTGCCCCAGTTTTTATCGGCATAGCCCCAGCATGTTTCAGGTTTGACATCATAGATCTTTCCGTTCCATTCAACGGTTCCTTCAAATGCGGTTTTCATGCCTTCCGCATGCCAGAACATCTCAAACAGCTGCAGTTTCCGGAATAAGGAGGAAGCGCCGTAGCCGACATTAAACGCTGTGATTTTATGGATTTTCAGATTCCATTTCATCTCACCGGCATCGCTCATCATTTCCGGATGATTCCGTGCGGTTTCTTCCGTGACCCTGACATGTCCTTTTGTATGGACTTCATCCAGCTCGCAGTCATCCGCTTTGATCGAAAAAGGATCTTTGAAGCTGATATCAATCTTCTTCCAGCCGAAGAAGCGGTGCAGCTGGGCTGCATCTTCTCCCCAGGCGCCTGCTTTGACCATTAAGTAGGACGGCTTCTTTCCCTTTTTCTGATTTTCCTTCAGCTGTCCGAACACCGGTTCTGCTTCGCCATATGCCGGATTGCATAAAAAGAATTCAATGAAAAACGGTTTTTCCTGTCCTGTTTCCCTGTTTACGGCGGTGAAGCTGTGCCACCACCAGTCATATCCTTTTTCCGCCTGCCCCTTTATGAGCTGGCAGGTATCTCTTTTTGTATCATGTCTGTTAAACATCTGTATCACCTCTGATCTCTTCCTGTTCAGTCTGAACCCAAACCGATTCCTTTTCAAACAATTGCTTATACAGATCAAAGAAATTGTTCAGTTTATCTTCACATTTCGTACACAATCATCCGATACAATGAAAATAGAAAAGGAGACAGAACGTATGGAAAACAAAGTGCTTGCCATGCATCTGGATCTGAAAGAGGGAACAGAAGACTCCGTAATCAGCTCGGAAGCTGTCGTGGCTGACGGAGAAACAAGAATCTACCTGAATGTGAGCTGGGATTCCGCGATTGCGGATGAGCTTTCCATAGAAGTAAACGAATCATCCGTTTCAAGAATCATCACATCAGAATGTCCCGACGCCGTTACATTATTAAAAAAGAGACAGTCGGGAATCATGTTTGACAGCGTCGAAGCGGCGCTGGGGTCCAAATACGGAACCATCTACAGACAGTTAATCACATTGATCTCAAGTGCGATCAAAAATAAATCCGCATTCAGAACTTCCCGTGTACCGGAATGGTACGCACCTGCACAATAGCATTTCCTTATTTCAGATCAAAAGAGGAACCCTGGCCGGGTTCCTTTTTCATTTCTTTATCTTTGTAATTTTTCACTCAGAATCCCGTTTACTTTTTCCCCGTCAACAGTGCTGATCCTGTCAAGAACATGCACAATGCTTCAGCTTTTGACATAAAGAGTCCTCTGTCAGTACGGATAAGCTGTACATCTTCATAGCCTTCGTCTTTGAGTTCATTCACAAACTTCTCCATGTCACCATAGCGTTCTCTCGACATGATGTCATGGATTGCGAAGGTTCCTCCCTTTTTGAGAACCCGCAGGCTTTCCTTCAGCAGGTCCTGCTTATTGTGTCCTGAGATGTTGTGATAGACATAGTTGGAGACAACAGCGTCGAATGATTCATCCGGAAAATCCAGAACGATCGCATTGCCTTTTTTGAATTCAGTATTTGTGACGCCTTCCGCTTTGGCATTGGCTTCGCATCTTTCTTTGTTGAAAGACGCATAAACAGGCCCCCAGGGATCAATGCCGATCATCTTTGCATGCGGATTGCGCTTTGCGCAGGCAATGGTCAAAGCGCCTGATCCGCATCCGACATCCAGTCCCTTCCCTCCTTTAGGAATATTCACATAGGAAGCAGTGCCTTCAATAATCTGCTTTGAGAGTTTCCGCTTTCCGTCATAGGAAAACTGATGATAGCCGTACAGGCACCATCCGGCTGCCGCCGCGCATCCGATCCCCGCCGCTGCGCTCAGAATCTTCAGTCCTGATTTCATTGCTTTCTGTTCATCATTCATCAGCAGTGAAACACCCGCATAAGCTGCAGCGGAAACAGCCGCACCCGCCGCAAATAAGGCGATCATCCCTTTGGGGATCCAGTTTTTATAATCCGGTTTCAGTTCTGTCATATTGATTATCCTTTCTTCGGTTTATGAGCCAGGATGCGGATCCATGGCTTTGAAGGATGGTGATCTGAAATCTGAATTTCAAATCCGGCATCCTTTAATGCAGTTTCGATTTCTTCCGCGGTGTAAGCGTGCATGCCTTCAATGATCTTTTCAAATGTCTTTGAAGCTTTGTCTGTTCCGTCTGATTCATTGACAATCAGGAATGTGCCGTCTTCTTTTAAAACATCGAAGACTTCTTTGAAACAGTGTGTCAGTCCCGGCCAGAAATAAATGGTTTCAAATGCCGATGCCAAATCGAATGTTTCTGAATCAAACGGAAGCTGTGATACATCCCCATGCATGATGGTACATCTTCCTGCTCTGATTTCTTCCGCATTGAACTTAGTGCTTGTTTCGACGGAGACTTCAGAATAATCAATGCCTGTGACATGTGCCTCTGGATAACGCTTCAGCAGTTCATTCACATTGCGTCCCCCGCCGCAGCCGATATCCAGCCCGTTTAGGATATCCATAGATTCAAGCAGTTCCATTCCCCAGTCTCCGAGTTTCGCATGGCCGGAATTCATGGAAGCAGCCATCATCTTTCCGGATAAGCCTTCCGGTTTTCGGGTATTTCCAAAGAATGATCTGAGAGGATTTCTGAAAGGTCTGCCTTCATAGCTGAGCCGGTAATCACAGCACGCATCGCCCATTCCGCGGCTCTGACTTCTGCGGTAGTCAATATCCTTAAAACCCTGCATATATTGTTTGTCCATATGGCAGATCCATTCGACTGCCCTTTCTTCCCCGGCTTCTTTTGCCAGTTCATGATAGGGACAGGAAATGATATCGACGCCATAGGTTTCCGGCATTTCATTGACCAGTTTTCTTGCATAGCCTTTTGACGGCGCGCTCATGGTGTCCGTGATCGATGTGATATTGTTCCAGATGATCCTGCTGACAAACGGAAGCGATGTGATTCCTTTAACGCCTTTGGCAAAGACTTTTCCTGTCTCATCGCCGTATTGATTGAGCAGGCCTACGCCGTCAATCCCTTCTTTTTCCATTGCCTGAATCAGGCAGACAGCTGGAAGTGTCATTTTCCCTTTGTGCTTTAGAAGAGAACTGTTTTCTGCTGTCATGTTTTGATAGATCTTATGGGCTTCATCAATGATTTTCTGTGCTTCAATTCTGCCGAACTGTTCTTTCAGTTTGGATTCAAACGGTCTGTAGACAATCCAGGGATTCATCATTTCCTCCTGTTAGTTTCTTATAACTAACTAGATTATAGAGGAAACCTGTGCATTGTTCCACTGTCCGCCGAAAGAAAAAGACGGAAGTTCCGTCTGATTCAGTATGATTCTTCTTCATCTTCCTTCAGAAGATTGTAAAGCAGCCGTTTCCGGTCTTTAAGAAACATCGATGTGATCTGATAGCTGGATGTTTCTTCATAGGAAACCGGATGGATGTTTCCTTCATCAAAGCTCAGGATCTGTGCGTCCGGCGTTCCTAAAAGAATCGGCGAATGGGTCACAATGATGAACTGGCTGTTCTCTTTTGCGCACCGTATGATTTCCAGTAACAGTGTCAATTGACGCTGCGGGGAAAGTGCAGCTTCCGGTTCATCGAGCAGATATAATCCATCCGGCCTGAACTGGCTCTGGGCAACGCTCAGGAAGCTTTCGCCATGGGATTTTTCATGATAGTGCTGGGGTCTGCCGCCGGGTCCTCTGGAATATTCTTCTTCCTTTGTCGCCACATTGTAAAAGCTTTCCGCCCGCAGGAAATAGCCGCTGCGGGGTCTGAACTGTCCCCTGCTCAGACGCACTGCTTCATATAAAGGAGAATGAGAATCATAGGTGGAAAAGCTGTAATTCTTTGTGCCGCCTTCCGGATTGAATCCCCAGGCAACCGCGATCGCTTCCAGCAATGTCGATTTCCCGGTTCCGTTTTCACCTGCAAAGAATGTGACGGGACTGGTAAGATGCAGTTCATCAAGATTCCGGAGTGCTTCAATCTCACGCAGATATGACATTTCCGGAACGGCTGACCAGTCAATCATGACATTGTTGATCCATAAGGGGCCCATATCCAATTCTTCCTTTCTTCCCCTACATTGTAACAGCTGATCTCTTCTTTATCTGCTTTTCTTAAAGTAACCGCAGTCGCAGTACGGGCCGCCATCGGCCAGTGTGTACTGTCTTCTGAATACGGAAGCTTTTCCGGCATGGCTCATTGTATAGTCCAGTCTGCACATTGCAGGAATCAGTTCACGAAGGCCGTATTCTGTCATCAATGCGCAGATGCCGCATTTTGTAAAGCGTGCTTCATAGCCGCTGCCGTCTTCATATTCATAGAATTCCATATTCCATGAATACGGATTGCGGTCAGCCGCTTTGAACTGTTCCGTTTTCCGCAGGCCTTCGATATCGCTGTCCGTGAATTTCCTTTTTCCGGATAAACGGCAGAACAGCTTCATCGGAAGTGTCATCATCGCATCATGATAGTATCTTGACGCAAGGTATACATCCGGTCTCTTCTTTAAAGAAAGCAGGAATGTGGTGAACATTGCGCAGTTCACAATATTCATCATGAAACGGTCTTCCTTTTCAAATGCAGGAAGAGAAGAAATGATTTCCTCATATTTGTTTTCTGCCTGAACGGCTGTACTGCGCGCTTCTTTTTTGGAATATCCGAATACTGTGATCAGTCTGTTTTCAAATGATTTGGCAAAAAGCAGCCACATTCCTGCCGGCATGCCTGCATATTTCACTGTCTTTTCCCCTTTCCGTATTTCTTCATGCGCTCAATCATGTCATCCCAGCCCTCCTTTGCGGCTTTGATCACCGGGAAAACCGGATAGACATGGAAGAGGCCTTCGCCTTCAATCAGTTCATAATCGACATGATATTTTTCAAAAGCTTTCACAAAGGAAGGCGCAAATCCGTAAAGTGTTTCTTCGGTTCCGTAAATCAGTGTGACTTTCGGACAGTTTTCGAAGTTTCCGTTCTGCAGATGAATCATATAATCGCGGACCGTCGGATCATCTGCTTTCATGACTTCGGCTGCTTTCTTCATATATTCAGCCGGGATGATGACATCTTTTGCGTCAAGTTCATACACCCGTTTTTCCTCTTCCTGCGTATCGATGCAGGTACCCGGGGATATGGCCATGATATATCCCGGTCTTTCTTCATCCGGGAAATTCTCATTGAGATACGGAATCAGACCGAGGGCAAGATTTCCGCCGGATGATGTTCCGAGAAGCGAAATCTTATCTGCTTCATATTCCTGTTTCATTGCAAACCAGGTTTCGGCAATCATATGATAGGCTCTTGAAACCGGATACTCGGTGCATAAAGGATAATAAGGAATATAGAGATCGAGACCTGTTTCCTTTGCGAATTTCAATGCTTTATGAATGGAACCGGGCCGAGGCGCGGAAACCATTCCGCCGCCGATGATGAACATGCATGCGCAGTCTGTTTTTTCTTTATGAATCATCTTCATCACAGGAAAACCATCGACGGCACATAAGCGGATGTCAAAATCCGGATCTTTTAAAACCGGGATGGGATTCTTTGCGTTCTGTTTCTTTTTGAGGGCAATCAGTTCATCCGGACTCAGTTCTGCCATGCGTTTTTTCAGTCCGGAAGCACGGACAGCAGCTTTTAAAATTTCGTATTTGAGTGACATATATTGAACCTTTCTTTTTCATCTTAAGAAATCTTCGGGGCAAGTCTGTTAACATGAGACGGATCGGATAGTAGAATTAACCACGTAAAGTTTCACTAATGTTCACATACAGTTCACATTCGGGAAATAGGATATTCAATGTAAAAAGAAAGCAGGAGGTATACAGATTATGAGTGAATACAGAAATCCTGATGCATATGAAAACATCACAGAAGTTCCGTACACAGAACAGACAAGAAAGACTCAGAAGTCTTCCAATAGAAGAAACAGAGGCGCCCATCCGGCAGCAGTCATTGCCGCAAGCGCAGCAGTTTCCATGTTATGCGGTGTCGGCGGCGGATGGTTCGCCGCAACCCATATCGGCAATGCCAATCAGACAGTCGTTTATCAGACAGTGGAAAGTTCCAATGTCTCCCCTGTCACTTCAGCAGCCGGACAGACAGGGCTGACCATTGCCCAGGTCGCTGAAAAAGCTTCCCCGAGCGTGGTTGAAATCGTTACCGAAATCACACAGCAGAGCTATGGATTCTTCGGCGGAACCTATACCGTTCCGGCAGCCGGCAGCGGCGTCATCATCTCAAGTGACGGCTACATCATCACCAACAACCACGTTGTCGAAGGTGCGACAAAGATGACAGTCACCCTGTATGACGGCAAGGAATATGAAGCAACACTCGTCGGCACTGACGAAAAAACAGATATCGCAGTCATCAAGATTGAAGCCAACGGTCTGACACCGGCGGTCATCGGCGATTCTTCCACTGTGAAGACCGGCGATACAGCGGTTGTCATCGGCAACCCGCTCGGCACACTGGGCGGAAGCGTCACCAGCGGCATCATCTCCGCGACAAGCCGTGAGATCACGATTGAAAATGAATCAATGGAACTGATCCAGACCAACGCGACCATCAACTCCGGAAACTCCGGCGGCGGTATGTTCGACGGCAACGGAAACCTGATCGGCATCGTCAACGCCAAGGACTCCGGCACAACCAGCAGCGGCGCATTGATTGAAGGTATCGGCTTTGCGATCCCGATCAATACCGCAATGGATGTCGCAAATGAACTGATGCAGTACGGCAAGGTTACAAACCGTCCTACCATCGGCATCTATCTGCAGCAGCTGACAAGCGATACACAGAATTACAAAGCAGGTCTTTACATCACTGATACAATCACAGGCGGCGGTGCGGAAGCGGCAGGCCTGCAGGCATATGACAGAATCATCGCGATCGATGATCAGGAAGTCGCGTCCTATACAGACCTTTCCAAATATCTGCGTACAAAGCAGCCCGGCGATGTTGTCACATTGAAGATCGTCCGCAATGATCAGGAAATGGAATTCAATGTCACACTGACCGGAACACTGGAAACAGAAAACCAGCAGACCGGCAGCCCGACCCAGCCGATGCAGCCGTAACAGACTGAATACAGGCAGCGTGAAAAGCGCTGCTTTTTTATTTCCCTTCCCTTTCCATTATAGTCAATTCCCATGCTTATGTTAGTCTAAGTTAACTTGCAGTGATAAAAAAGACTGCATCTTTCAGCAGTCTTCAGAGATTGTAAAGCTTTGAATATTTCTCTTTGAGATAAGCGGTGTAATAAGACGGATTGAATGCTTCCCCGGTTGCTTTTTCAATCACTTCAAGGGAGGTATTCATCGCACCGTCCTTCTGCACATGTTCCTTCAGCCATGCCATGATGGTTTCATACTGACTGTCTTCCAGCAGCTTCTGCACATCGATCTTTTTCATCATGGTTTCATTGATCTGTGCCGCAAACGCGCTGCCCAAGGCATAGGTCGGGAAATAGCCGAAGTATGCATACGGCCAGTGCATATCCTGCAGGATGCCCTGCTTTGCGTCAGACACATCTAGGCCGAGATATTCCTTATATTTCTGATTCCATACTCTTTCCAGATCCTTTACTTCAAGATCACCGTCAAACAGTTCCTTTTCAATTTCATAGCGGATCAGGATATGAAGCGGATAGGTCAGTTCATCCGCTTCGGTTCTGACACATGACGCTTTGACTTTGTTCAGTGCTTTCATGAAGGTGTCAAAAGGAATGTTTCCAAGCTGCTCGGGGAAATGGTTCTGAAGTTTTGGATAATTGGCCTTCCAGAAGCCTTCGGTTCTGCCGAGATGGTTTTCACAGAGTCTGGACTGTGATTCATGCATGGCGGCTGAGATGCCTGAAACAATCACTGTTCCGTCATATTTTGAATCCACATTGTGCACAAACCATGCGTGTCCGGTTTCATGAACGGTGGAAAGAATTCCTGCGGCTGCGTCATGTTCGCGGTATTTGGTTGTGATGCGCACATCATTTTCCGCAATCCACGTGGTAAGAGGATGTTCGGATTCGCCAAGCTTCCCCCACTTCTCCGTAAAGCCGAGGTATTCCAGAATTTCCTTCATGAGCTTTCTCTGCTCATCCACATCAAATGTCTGATGCAGGAAGGAATCATCGGTTTCCTCTTTTTCACTGATTGCGTGCATCAGAGGAACCAGTTCCTTTTTCACTTCTTCAAAGAAGGCGTCATAGCGCTCTTTATTCCATCCTTCTTCATTGTCATCCAGCAGGATGTCATAATCGCTTCTTTCATCTTTTCTGTAGGAAAGAAGGTTCTTCTGTTCTTTTACCAGTTTTTCAAGATACGGATAATAGCTGTTCCAGTCTGCTGTCTGCTTGTATTTCAGCCATGCCTGTTCAGATTCCACAAGAGCTTTGCGGAATGCGCTGTAGGCTTCTTCCGGAGTATTCTTCATGCGTTCAATGCCTTTAAAGCGCAGTTCCAGTCTTCTTCTGAATACCGGATCCAGATCATCTTCCTTTAACAGCCTTTCCATGATGACGGGAATCCATGGATCCTTTTCAATGCGGAAGAGTTCAGATGCCAGAAGAGATGTATGTCTGTTTCTGACTGCAGCGCCATCCAGCGGCGGTCTGTCATTGGCGTCAATGCCGATCAGCGTCATTGCGAAATGATATGCATTGAGCTTTTCTTCCCACTGTTCATAAGTCTTTATCATTTCTTCATTTGAAGGATGAAGCTGTTCATATCTTTCTTTTGTCAGAACCGCCACATAGGAATTCTTTGATGTATGCAGATGCGGTACAAACATATTGCGGATTTTTCGCAGGGGCACAAATCCTGCTTTTTCAGCTGTTTTCTGTGATGCTGTATTTCCTTCAAACCATGCCCAGTAAATCCTGTTCATACCGAGTTCTTCAAACGCGCGCTTTAACAGGCACTGCACGGCTTCGCTCATGATGCCTTTGCGCCAGTAAGGCTTTCCCAGCCAGCAGCCGACTTCGCATTCATCGTCTCCCTGCGTATTGTTTGTATTCAGCTTGAGTTCAATGGTTCCTACAGGCTGACCGGTTTCCTTCAGCACAATTGCCCAGCATTCTTCAGGAGTGAATACACTTTTGATAATGCTGAGGCTTTCCTGTTCATCCTTATGGGGCTGCCATCCGCATAAAGGTCCGATATCCGGATCCTTTGCGTAGCTGTAAAGAAGCGGTGCGTCCTCTTCTTTCCAATGGCGGAATGTGAGTCTTTCTGTTTCCATAAGAAAATCCTCCTCCTGAATGTATTTTATAAAAGAAAAGAAGATGCCTCAATCAC
>CAMVGT010000052.1 GCA_947167125.1 uncultured Erysipelotrichaceae bacterium | reverse complement strand
AGGCGTAACCTCTTGTAAGCTTTGAGTTCTTCACTCAGTTTTGCTTACTCGTTACTGCCCCTTCTGAAAGTCTGAATGGATTATTCCGCTGCCAGCGATACCGGTTCCGGAATGGAAACGGTGCTGACTTTTTCACCGATTGTACCGTCTTCATGAAGTCTGAGTGAAACGACATCATTGGTGAAGCGGTTGGCGGAAAGCACATAGCCATCCAGCAGGATGAAGTCTCTCGGGTGTCTGCCGCCGCAGGAAACGGTCTGAATAAGTTTAGGTACATGATCTTCCATCTTTACAACGGAAATGATATCCATTGTTCTGGTGGAAACATAGACATATTTCTCATCATCGCTCATGCGGATCGCCGCTGTGTCACGTTTATTCTTTTCACCGTTGGGAAGAATGGAAATCGAAGAAAGGATCTGCCAGTTGTCAGAAGAAATCACAAAGAGTTCATTGCTGAGTTCGGAAGCCAGGTAAAGATACTTTCCGTCCTTTGTGAAAATGCCGTGACGGGGACCTGTTCCGTGATTGAAATGAATGCTGCCGAGGCGCTTGAGATCCTGATCAAAAATAACAACACGGTCAAGGAAAAGACACGGTACGAGAACCTTGTCCTCATGGAAGAGGACCTGATGGCATCCGGCACCTTCACGGATCAGTTCGGTCCGGATGAATTTCAGTGTGCCGTCTTCCTGAATCTCTGCACAGCTGACTGTGCCTTCATGATAATTGGCAGTGTAGAGTCTGTTTCCGTTTCTGCCGATGTAGCAGGATGTGCGTCTCTCATAGCTGACTGTATCAAGAATCTCTCCCTCCGTATTGAGAAGCGCAATCCCTGAGCCGCCTGCCACATCAGCCGCAGAGGCGATCAGACCGTCTGTCAGATTGATGTATTTGGGATTTTCCATTTTGCACACAAGCTTCGGATCGGAAAGAATGCCGTCTTCAAATGTGAAGCTGTAAATTCCTTCGCTTCCTGTTCCTGTGTATGTTCCTGAATATACTGTTTTCTTCATAAGAACAGTATACCAGTTATTGTCATTTCAGAGGGAATGAAAAGAACCTGCGCTCTGTCAGGTTCCTAGCTGTTTTCTTCTGTTTCTTCTTCGAATGTTTTCTGCTGAATGCCGAAGTAGCTGCATAAAGCGGAGTAGTATTTCTGCGCAATCAATTCATAGCCGTCCGCATTGTTCCAGCGGTCGATATCCTTCTGGTTTGAGACAAAGAACTGTTCTGCAATCACACAGGGCACATCTGTTTTTTCAAACAGTGTCCATGTGACCGGATTCTCCGGGGCCTTTGCCTCATCGCTGATCGGCTGCACTTCCACGGTCCAGGTTCCGTTTTCCCCTTCGTGATAATAGAGATAGTTCAGGGATGCGTCCCAGTTTTCTTCCGTGAATGCTTTCTGAACCTCCTGGGCAAATTTCAGGGATTCCTTCTGACCCGGTCTGCCGGGCAGATCGGTATAAACCCTTGTACCGCTCATTTTGGAATCCGGATTCCATCCAGCATGAATGCTCAGAACAAGCTCCGGCTGATCTTCCGCAATCTTTGCGGCAGTATCGGCAACGGTCGCGTCTGTTCCGGACGCATGCGTGCGGATCACATCAAACCGGCCGTCTTTTTTCAGCAGTGCCTCCAGCGCGTCTGCTGTTTTTTCATTGACAGAAGCTTCATTGATCAGACCGGTGAAACCGGGATTGGTTCCGCCGAATGCCGCATCAATTTCCACTCTGTATACGGATCCGTTTCCGTTTCTTCCGGCAATCAGGCATCCCAGTGTCAGAAATACCAGAAGGCCGGTCAGTATCTTCACCATCGGATCCTGAAAGCTGTATTTAAATTTGACTGAATTCATCTGAATTTCCCTTCAAGATCCTCTAATGCAGAATCAGCACTCATGTGGTCGATAATCCGCTTCACAAGCTTTTCCATATCGCTTCCTTCGGAATAATCAGCCTGAACCATGAAGTTGGCTCTGCCGTCATTGATCAGTTTTTTCGCGGTCGAAACCGATCTTTCCGATGCGCTGTTATATACAGCGATGGATTTGCCGCCGTATTCCTTCACCAGGCGCATACACGGGACATCCGTCATGCCGTCTGCGACATAGACCATTCTGGTAAAAGGAACCGGACGCTTCTTCGGATCGACATATTCGTTCAGCGACGCGTCATCGTTTTCATCCAGAACCTGTTTATTGATCCGGAAGATATACTGCGTCTTGGTTGTGTAGTTGACCACCTGTGCAGGCCATACCGCTTCCCCGTTTTCGTAATAATAGCGGCATGCATAGATCTTGCGGAATTCATCCGCGATCGGTGTATTTTCAATGATCTCGGACATTCCGGAAGAAATAATGTAATGTTCCACAAGGAATCCGGCTTTTCTGCCGTAATCGTTGATTCTTCTGAACCATGTGCTTACACCGGGATACAGCTCAATCGCATTGCCCAGCTGTGCAAACATGTCACGGCGCAGAGGATTCCCCTGCTCCGCAAACTTCTTCTGCAGATAATAGAGATACGCGCTGATGGAATCCATCCGGTAGCGGATGGAAAGTTCTGTCACCTCATCCCAGAAAACGCCGGCGCTTTCATAGCCCAGCGAGGGAATGAGACTGTATTCCTGCATATCTTTTGTACACAGTGTTTTATCAAAATCGTAAAGAATCGCTGCTTTTTTCATGAATGTATTATAGCACGCAGATCGGTTTAGACCATGCCTGTACGTATTCTTACTTCAAATGTGCAAGCAGATCCTCCAGCTGCTTTCTGGTATCCGCGACCTTTTCGCTGATTGCGGACTGAAGCTGCTGCTGTCTGTTTTCCAGATTATCCAGCATGCCTTCATAGACAGGCATTTCATTTTCCATGAAATCGGAATACCGCAGAATTGTTTCTGCTGTTTTTTCAAAAACCGGATCATCTGAAAGACGCCTGCGGGCAGTCAGCTTTCCGCTTCTTTTCCGCTCCAGCAGATCTTCATAAAGACCATACGCATGAGATACCGCATCCGACCAGGAGATATAGATTTCATCCATTGCGTGTTCCCCGGCCTGATGGATTTCATCCAGATGCGAACATGCATATTTCAGCATTTGATACAGCGAATCCGCATTTTCTTCACAGAGGTAGCCGTTGAGGCCGTCTGTGATTCCTTCTGCCGCACATGAATTGCGGATCAGGATGGAAGCCAGGCCGCAGGCTGCGGCTTCTCTGACAACCAGTCCGTTGGTGTCAAAGACAGACGGAAACAGAAACAGGTCTGCCCGTGTATTCCATGAGCGCAGATCATTTCTTTCCGGAATCGATCCGGTAAAGATGACTTTTCCTTTACCGTTTCCCGGATGGGATACAACCGTACCGTCTGAAAGAGTCTCATCCATGGTGATGGAAAGCTTTCGGACTTTATCTTTGATTGATTTTTCATCCACGCCGCTGCCGATGAATACCATCCGGAAATCTTCTTCCTCTTTCAGCTGCGCAAGTGCTTCAGCGATCAGCGGCAGGCCTTTGTAATTCACAATCCTGCCGACAAAAAGGAAAACCGGCACATCAGAGGGCAGATCATATTTGCCTGTCACCCTTTTCACTTCTTCATCCGGCATTCTTCCTTTCGGGAAATCAACGCCGTTGACCACAACTTTGTAATTTCCTTCATATCCCAGAGACTTCAGATTTTCACCTGCCCCATGGGATACCGCCCAGACTTCATCCGCTGCGGAAATATGATGGACAAGCGCCTTGATGCTGCCTTCCTGCAATGCATGGCTGTGAATGGAGCGGCGGATATCGATATCGTATTTTGTATGATAGGTCAGAATCACCGGGGCATCCGTCACTTCGCGCAGGGAGCGGGCCATGATCATCGATGACATCGGACAGTGTGTATGAATGATATCCGGTTGAAATTCCTTCATCATGCCAAGCTGCTTTACCGCAAACGGATATCCTGCCCGGTATCCTCCGGTGAGTGCGGCTGTATCCGCACTCGGATAAGCCACAACCTGATAAGGATATTTCGAATAATCCTCACCGGGATAGCCCGGGGTTCCGACAAGAACTTCATTATTTTTACTCAGATATTCCGCATAATTCACAACCGCGTTGACAACGCCGTCGATCACCGGCGGAAAAGAGTCATTCAGAAGACAGATTTTCATGCAATCCTCCTAAGAAAAACGTTCCTGTTTCCAGGAACGCATTCTACAGATTAAGAAGCTTGATAATTGCCGCAACGTAGATTTCTGCCTGTTTCAGCAGTTCATCGATTCCGACAAATTCGTTGGTGTTATGGATCCTGTAGTCTTTATCAGGGAATGCGCATCCGAATGCGATTGTGTTGTCAATTCCCTTTGCATATGTGCCGCCGCCGATGACCATCGGCATCGTCTTTGTGTCGCCTGTGACTTCCTGATAAGCGGAAAGCAGCGATGTGACCAGCGGTGATTCCGGATCGAAGTAGAGCGGTTCGACTGTGGAAAGAATTTCAATTTCGCCGCCTTCATCTTCCAGATGTTCACTCATCATCTTTACAACCTGCCTGGACATCAGAGTGACAGGGAAGCGGATATCAATTGTTCCTTCCACTCTTCCGTCCTTCATGCAGATCATGCCGTTGTTCAGTGTCAGAGGACCGTATTCATCGGAACACGCCGCGCCGACGCCGCTTCCGTCATAGGAAGTGCCGAAGTGCGAGCAGTAGAAATCCACAAACGGATCCTGATAGCCTGCTTCCTTCAGACCGCACATCAGATAGGAAATCGCGTTGGTTCCCAGTTCCGGTGTGCTTGCGTGTGCCGCAACGCCGTTCAGTGTTACAGCAACTGTGCTTTCGCCATCCTCAATACTGTAGGAAAGGTTGTGGTTGTTGAAATAATCTTCCAGTTTCTTTTTTGAGAAGCTGCAGCGGTCAACTTCGATTCTGCACTGCGGGCAGACAACATTCTTTGCGGTTCCGCCTTCGATGGAACGGATTCCTGTCTTGCGTGAGCGGTAGACAGCGGCGACCATTCCCTTTTCGCCATGTACGCCCGGGAATTCTCCGTCCGGTGTGAAACCGTAGTCAACGGAACCTTCCTTTTCAACATAATGCGCCAGGCACTTTGAACCGGTTTCCTCATTGGTTCCCATGATCAGACGGATTCTCTTGTTCACATCGATTCCCATATCGCGGATGACCTTCATCGCGATCATGGAAGCCACGACGGCACCTTTGTCATCGCTGACGCCTCTGCCGTAGAGAACGCCGTCTTTTTCTGTCATGACAAACGGGTCACTGTCCCATCCGTCTTCCTTCTTTGCCGGAACGATATCCAGATGTCCGACAATGCCGATCAGCTGGTTCCCCTGTCCCATTTCCGCATAGCCGGCATAGTTATCGAGATTGACAGTCTTGAAGCCGTCCGCCTCCATCATTGCCAGCGCTGTTGTCAGAGCCTTGCGCGGTCCTTCGCCAAACGGCGCGTCAGGAAGAGGTGTTCCTTCTTCACTGTTGATCGCAACCAGTTTGCCGAGCTTTTCCAAGAGCTCATCTCTGTATTGTTCTACCATAGATCTTACATCCATGACTCATACCCCCATAAAACAGAAGAAATTATACTACTTTTTCAGGATATTTGAATATCCAGCCCGATCGGGCAGTGGTCACTTCCGGCAACCTCATCAAAGATCATTGAATCCTGTACAGAGTCCATAATGCGGTCTGATACAAGGAAGTAATCAATCCGCCATCCGATGCCTTTTGCCCGTGAATTGAAGCGGTAGCTCCACCACGAATATTTTACGGTATCCGGATATTTTTCACGGAATGTATCCTTGAATCCGGAAGCCAGAAGCTGTGTCATCTTCTCACGTTCCTCATCCGAGAATCCGGCGCTCTTGTGGTTGGAATCCGGATTGCGGATATCGATTTCCTCATGGGCAACGTTCAGATCGCCCGTATAGATGACCGGCTTGGTCTCATCCAGTTTTTTCAGGTGTGCTTTGAGGAGCTCTTCCCATTCGCAGCGGTAAGGAAGCCTCAGCAGTCCTTCCTTGGAATTGGGAACATAGGCGCATACAAACCAGAAGTCTTCAAATTCCAGGGTGATGACCCTTCCTTCTTTTGTTGTGTCGCCTTCGATTTCATAGGTGACACTGAGCGGTTCCTTCTTTGTATAGACCAGAGTGCCGGAATATCCTTTTCTTTCGGCGCTGTTCATGTACCGGTGCCAGCCTTCGAATCTCATGGAATCCTCCATCTGTTCCGGCTGCATCTTGGTTTCCTGAATCGCGAAGATATCCGCGTCCTGTTCATTGAAGAAATCCGCGAAGCCTTTTTTCATGCAGGCTCTTAAGCCGTTTACATTCCAGGAAATCAGCTTCATGACCGTGCAATCTTTCCGGTTGCCTTCTTCAGCCACTCTCTGTCGCTTTCATCCAGCAGTCCGCTCAGCTTTTCATAAACCATTGCGTGATAGTCATTGATCTGATCAATTTCCTCATCGGTCAGGTATTTCACATCAATCGCGTCAAGATCATACGGACAGTAGGTGACATTTTCAAATTCCAGGAACTGGCCGTAGAAATTCTTTGTGCCTTTTACAACAAGGAGCTCGTTCTCGATGCGGATGCCGATTTCATGAGGCAGGTAGATACCCGGTTCATCTGTTACGATCATACCCGGCTCCAGACGCTCGCCTTCACTCTTTCTCGGCATTCCCCAGCGGATTCCATGCGGGCCTTCATGAACGGACAGTACATGTCCGACGCCGTGTCCGGTTCCGCACTGATAGTCGATATCCATATTCCACATCGGTCCTCTTGCCAGAATATCCAGGTTGAATCCGCATGTGCCGTAGAGGAACTTCGCTCTTGCCAGGGCAAGATGTCCTTTCAGAACCATTGTGTAATATTTCTTTTCGGTTTCTGTCAGTTCATCCAGGGCAATCGTTCTTGTGATATCGGTTGTGCCGTCTTTATAGGTTCCGCCTGAGTCAACCAGAAGCACACCGCGGGGATGGACATCCGCGTAGTTTTCTTCGCTTGCGGAATAATGCATCATCGCCGCGTTTTCCTGATATGCGCAGATGGTTCCGAAGGAAGGTTCAATATAATCCTTCTGCTCCGCTCTTCTTGCGTATAAGTAGTCCTGGGCGCTGACTTCGGTCATATCGTCTTTTGATACATTTTCCTTGACCCAATGGATGAACTGCACCATCGCAACGCCGTCCTTGATGTGGGCATTTTTCAGATTCTTTACTTCTGTGCTGTTTTTCAGAGCACGGAAGAGATGGACGCAGGAAGCTTCATTGAGAATTGTATTGTCCTCTTTCAGATGGGAATAGAGGTCGGCATTCATCTCATTCAGGGAAACCCAGATTCTCTTGCCATGGAGTCTTCCAAGATCCGCCGCAAGCTTTTCATACGGACGGACTGTGACATCGTTGTCCGCCAGATATTCCTTTACCTTCGCGCTCAGCTTTTCTTCATTCACGTAGTAGCTGACCTTCTTCATTGTCACCATTGCGAATGCGTAGGCAACCGGTGTATGGGCAATGTCATTGCCTCTGATATTGAGCATCCAGCAGGGATCTTCGAGCGCTGTCAGAACCATGACATCCGCTTTTCTTGCCTGCATCGCTTCTCTTACCCGCGCAATTCTTTCCTGTGCGCTTTCGCCTGTATATTTCTTCGGAAGAATAAAGAGCTTTTCCTTCGGCATGGCAGGACGCTCACTGCCCCATACTTCGCCGGCCAGATCATACTGTGTTTCAATCTTTGCCTTTTTGAAAGCAATTCTTCTGCTTAAGCCAAGGGCTGCAGCTGCGGAAACAACTCTTCCGTCAAAGCCCAGCACGCCGTTTTCCGGTGTATTGTCGACCAGGAAATCGATTGCGTCGGGAACGCCTTCCTGGCGCATTCTCATTAATGTGACACAGGTTCCTTCCAATTCATGTTCAGCCTGTGTGAAATATCTGCCGTCTGTCCATAAGCCGGCAAAATCCTTTGTGACAATGACGCAGCCGGCTTCGCCGCTGAATCCGGATATAAAAGATTTGCACTGGAAATATTCCGCGGTATATTCCTGGGAAAGATGGTCATCTTCATTGGGAATGTAATAAACATCAATTCCCTTTTTTTCCATCCTTGCGCGCAGGTCCGCGATTCTCTCATTTACATTCATCTCTTGAAAACTCCTCTTGTTCTGAGGGTTATTATACATTTTTCCGCAGATCTTTTCAGCTTACATACGCTTTCAGGGTCGGTCTCATTATTTGAATCTTCAGGTATTTGTTATAAAATAACATTCTATAGGGGAAAGCATGGCAGTTATCACGAAAGTATTTTCAACCGCGAATATCACGATTCAGGCAAGCGCTGACACAGTCGAGAAAAAAATCCGTTCACTCAACGGAATCCGAAGTGTCAGCGTCAATATTCCCAGCAGCACAATGACTGTGGAATTCGATCCTGAAATCTGCGATGAAAAGATGATCATCCAGACTGTGCGCGCCTGCGGGTATGACGCCTATACCAAGGAAATTCCCGTTCAGGAAGAAGAACCCGCAAAGCAGCCGGAATGGGTTCTGAAAAAGGAACTGATTGCGGCCGCCATCGGCAGTATTGCGATCCTGATTCTTCATGCCATTCCGTATTCGTTTTACATCTGCCTTCTGATCGCAGCCGCTGTATTCTGGCTGTGCAGGGAAAGCGCAGAAGAATGCATGCAGGAAATCAGAAACCGGAAAATTCCGGGGGCCGCATCGATCCGTATGATCACCTGTATTCTTGCGGTGATCTTCGCGCTGATTGCCTTTGCGGATCATCCTGCCCATGCAAATCTGTTCCTGTTTTCCGCAGCCGCAGTGCTGACTGTGACATCATTTGAAAACAGCCTGATCGCGCGCAGCCGTTCCGCCGCGGCACGCGCCATGCAGGAAATCCGCGATTCCATGCCGAAAACAGCGGCAGTATATACAGACCGCAGGGAAACACTCGCATCTGTCGAAGAGCTTCATGAAGACCAGATCATCCGCATCAGACCTGGCGATACCATACCGGCAGACGGAAGAGTCCTGCGCGGCTTTGCCTCGATGAATGAATCTGCTCTGACCGGCCTTGAAACGCCGGTTGAAAAAAGCGAAGGTTCCTATGTCTATGCCAACAGTGTCTGTCTTTCCGGTTTCCTTGAAATCAAAGCTGAAAAGACCGGCAGCGCAACCGCAATGATGCGGCTTGCGGCACTGGCGGAAAAGACAGCTTCCGACACTTCGTTCCGTTCCCCTCTCAGTTCATTGGGAAGAGGATTATTGGCATATGTGGCAGCTGCGGCATTGATTGCGGCTGGCGGCTGGATCTTTTCCGGAAAGGACATGCTGTTTGCGGCAGATGTTCTGCTCTGTGTTCTTGCAAGCGCGTCGCTCAAAACCCTGAAGCTCTCTTCTGAAAACGAAGTCATGGGCGCGGCCGGGGAAGCGATGAGCGAACATATTATCTTCCGCAATGTCGAAGCGCTTGAGATGGCCGGCAGAACCGATTACGCAGTGATTGAACAGGAAGGCTCGGTCACTGACAGAGATCTGAATGTAACGGATTTCGTCTGTGCCGAAGGAATGAGCGAAAGCAGACTCGAATATATCGCATATGCTCTGGAGAGCAGAAAAAACAGACCGTTTGCCAAAGCCATCACGCGCTATCTGCGCTCAAGAAAAATGGCGGTTACGGATATTGAAGAATTCACCAGACTTTCAAGACGCGGCAGAAATGCCATTCAGTCCTTAAGCTCCTTCCGTTCTCAATCCTATGAAGAGATTCTGGAGAAAGGAATTGAAACGGGAGAATGGAACGAAATCATCCTCAATCTGATCAGCGAAGGCAAGCGTGTGCTGATCTTTACCGAAAACGACACAATCATCGGTGTCATCGCCGCAATCCGTCCTCTGATTCCGGGAGCTGCTGAAGCATTTGCCCAGCTGAAAAACTCCGGCACTGAAACATGGCTGCTGACAGACGGCAGCGAAGAAGAAGCCAATCTTCTCAATCAGAAGCTTCAGCCGGATCACATCGTCTTCCATCCTGCAAAAGATGAAAAAGAACGGCTGCTGGCCGAACTGGATGAGGAAGACACCATCACCGCATATATTTCCAGAGATCCTGAACAGGTCTCTCAGGAAGATGTCGATATCACCGTCGCAATCGGCACCGGTGCCGATCCGCAGATCGATTCCGCCGGTATCATGATCACCCGCAGCAGACTGACCGACTTTGTCAAAGCGCTGGATATTTCCAGACAATTGACCGTACGGATCGGCCGCAAGCAGCTTGCGATCCTGATCTATCACGCTATGGCCGCACTGATCTTCGGTTTTATCCTTCCTGCCATTCTCAGATTCCCTGTACCTCCTGCCGTTTCCTGCCTTTGCGCACTTGCGGTATTATGGGTGGTACTGAACGAAAAGAAAGGGTTCTGATCACATCAGACATAAAAAAAGAATTCCGGTTAGACTCTGCTGTTTCTTTCCTGCAGTCTATATATTTCGGAATTCTTTTTATTTGATTCTTTTTTGATTCTTTTTCGAATATCCGGTTTGATTTTTCCGGTGAAGCTTTTCTTCTTTTTTTATCAATGGTCCGGTGCTTTCACCACCGTCATGAAATATCGATTTCAATGTTTACAGTTTTCACTGTATGTTGACAGATTCAGTTGTCAGATTTTTTTGTCCATTGGTCTGCCCTCATGCAGACTTTCACTTTCTTTTTTTAAAGTGACCGGATTTTTCCGGGATTCTTCGCCCCTCTTCAGTTTTTCTGCACAACTGAAGTGGACGGTTACCTGTATTCGAGTAAAATCTCCTTCATGACCTGTACCTCCTTATTTTTTTTCTGTTGGTACTTTCTCTCTTCACTATTAATATAGCAATAAGAAACTTCAAAAACAGACTATTATCCGTATTTTTTTTCGGCTATAATGACATTGTTGAGGGTCATACAGGGCATGATGGCCTTTTTTATTTATCCAGGCGTTTCATGTCGTCAGGAAGTTCAAGATCAATCTCGATTTTCTTTCCGGTAAACGGCTGTTTCAAAGAAAGATGCGAACAATGCAGAGCGGGTCTGGCAATCTTCTGCTGGGAGCCGCCGTACAGACGGTCGCCGCAGAGCGGATGGCCGGCATTGGCCATTCCGGCACGGATCTGGTGGGTTCTGCCGGTGATGATTTCCACTTTGACAAACGCGAAATCCTCCTCCTGAAGAAGCAGTGTATAATCCGTAATGCATTCCTGCCCGCTGCCTGTGACCTTACGGTCCTTGCGGCCTTCGATTTTTTCAAGACGGTAGACCAGACGGTCTTTTTTCTTTTCAAAGACGCCTTCTGCGGCAGCTGTATATTCCTTATGGAGAATGCCTTCTGCCCGCTGCTTTGAAAGTCTTGCGGCTGCCGGCTGGTTTTTGGCATACAGCATGATTCCGGAAACATCTTTATCCAGACGCCCGATCGGTCTGACACGGAAAGAGCCGCCGTAATAATTCTGCAGCAGTGTCCCCATGTCATCATCGAGATGTTCGTGGCTTGGATGGCATGGCATGCCGGCCGGCTTGTTTACAATGACAAGATCATTGTCTTCATACAGAATATCCGGTTTTCCGGAAAGAATGACCGCAGCCGAAGTATCCTGATCCGGGAAAGTCAGCTGCAGAAGCGATCCTGTTTCCACAGGCTGGGTTACCCTTGCGCTTTCCCCGTTGTAAAGAATGCCGCCGGAAAATTTCAGGCGGGAAATCTCACGTCTGGAAAGTCCGAAAAAACGCGATAAAACGGTCTTGATGGCAAGACCGTTCATTTCCTCTTCAATTTTGAATTCAAGAGTCTTTTTCATTCGTCGCTTTTGATCTGGCTTCTTAAATAGCTGTCAATAAATCCGTCAAGATCGCCATCCATAACGGCCTGGATATTGCCGACTTCATAGCCGGTTCTCAGATCCTTGACCATTGTGTAGGGATGGAAGACATAGGAGCGGATCTGTGAGCCCCATTCATTGGCTTTCACTTCACCGCGGACGGCAGCGGCACGTTCTTCATTTTCCTTGATCTGCAGCTGCAGCAGCTTTGATTTCAGCATGTTGATGCAGGCTTCACGGTTCTGAAGCTGGCTTCTCTGCGTCTGGCAGAATACGACAATGCCTGTCGGCTTATGTGTCATACGGACTGCCGAGTCGGTTTTGTTGATATGCTGGCCGCCGGCACCGGAAGAACGCATTGTGATGACATCGAGATCCTTTTCATCGATTTCGATTTCAGCGTCATCTTCAAACTGCGGCATGACTTCGACGGATGCGAAGCTGGTATGGCGGCGGGCATTGGAGTCAAACGGAGAGATACGCACAAGTCTGTGAACGCCGGCTTCCGCTTTGAGATAGCCGTAGACCATCGGACCTTCAAGAAGAACCGAGCAGGACTTCATGCCGGCTTCTTCACCTTCCTGATAGTCCATCAGAGTGATCTTGAAGCCTCTTCTTTCAGCCCATCTCATATACATTCTGTAGAGCATGGATGCCCAGTCCATCGCTTCCGTGCCGCCGGCACCGGGATGGATTTCCAGAATCGCGTTGTGGTTGTCATATTCGCCGGAAAGAAGAACCTGGATCTCGAACTGATCGAATTTCTTCATCGTGTCCGAAAATTCTTCTTCAATGAGTTCATTCATATCCGGATCAAAGGAAACGGACAGATCCGCAAGGCCTTCACTCAGCTCATCCATCGCATTGACCAGCGATGTATGTGTGTCGATCAGGGCCTTCATTGTATTTGTTTCCTTGATGATTCTCTGCGCTTTTTTCTGATCATCCCAGAAATCAGCGGCGTTCATCAGTTCGTTATTCTCTTCGACCTTCTTCTGCTTTGCGGCAAGGTCAAGCGATTTGCCGAGCTGTTCCAGTTTTGTCTGGCTGCGGGCTACGCTCTGCTTCATTTCAAACAATTCCATGGTTATCACCTGTTATTTCATTAAGCTTCATCGGCAGGAGGTGCGGATACATTCATACAGTAGGAAACAATGTCCTGGGAAATGGTGCGCATCATATCCTGGAAAAGCTCATAGCCTTCCTGGACATACGCCTGCAGCGGATTGTGCTGGGCATAGCTTCTCAGACCGATTCCGCTTCTCAGCTTGTCCATTGTGTCAATATGGTTGGACCAAGCGCGGTCGAACATATGCAGAGCGATCTGCTTTTCCATGCGGATCATCTGTTCCCTGCGCGGTTCAATTCTCGCTTCATAGAACGTCCATGCCTTATCAACACAGACTTCAATGACTTCTTCACGGCTCTTTCCGGCAATATCCTGCGCACTTACAACACCCTTGAATCCGATGTCATCAAGACCGTTCAGAAGGCCTTCTGTATCGACTTCCTGGTTCTTGGATTCATAGTTGATGTGGGAAGCGACCATGTCGGAAATGACACGGCGGAACATATCATGAATGACGCTGTGGACATCCTCATTTTCAAGGATGTAGTTTCTCTGCTCATACATGGTTTCACGCTGCTGTCTCATGACATCGTCATATTCAAGCAGCTGCTTACGGGAGTCATAGTTGACGCCTTCGACACGGCGCTGCGCGGAAGAAATTGACTTTGTGACAGTCTTTGATTCAATCGCTGTATCACCGAGTGACTGGAAGAGACCTTCCATTCTTTCCGAACCGAAGCGGATCATCAGATCATCCTGTACGGAAACATAGAAACGGGACATACCCGGGTCGCCCTGACGTCCGGCACGGCCTCGCAGCTGGTTGTCGATACGTCTGGATTCATGACGTTCAGAACCCAGAACACAGAGACCGCCGAGCTCTCTGACGCCTTCGCCGAGCTTGATGTCGGTTCCTCGGCCGGCCATGTTGGTCGCGATTGTAACGGCACCCTTTTGTCCTGCCATTGCGATGATGTCAGCTTCTCTTGCATGGTTCTTCGCGTTCAGGACGTTATGCGGGATCTTTCTTTCCTTGAGATATTTGGAAATCAGTTCGGAAGTTTCAACGGCAATGGTACCGACCAGAATCGGCTGGCCCTTTTCATGGCGTTCGACAACTTCATCGACCAGAGCCTTGAACTTTGCCTTCTTGGTTCCGTATACCGCATCCGGATAGTCGATTCTCTTGACTTCCTTGTTGGTCGGAATCTCATAGACATACATGTTGTAGATTTCCAGGAATTCTTCTTCTTCGGTTTTCGCAGTACCGGTCATACCGGCAAGCTTGTTGTAAAGACGGAAGAAGTTCTGGTAAGTGATTGTCGCAAGTGTCGTTGTCTCCTGCTTGATGGAGATGCCTTCCTTGGCTTCCACAGCCTGATGGAGACCGTCAGACCACTGACGTCCTTTCATCAGACGGCCGGTATTCGGGTCGACGATGACAATCTCATCGTTTTCCTCATCCACGACATATTCAATATCCTTCTGCATGACATAGTTTGCCTTGAGGGCCTGATTGATATGATGCAGAAGCTGTGTATGGGAAAGGTCATACAGGTTGTCGACACGGAAGACACGCTCCGCCTTGGAAACGCCCTGTTCCGTCAGCTGAACGGATCTGCTCTTGACGTCAACTTCATAATCCTCATCCGCTTTCAGTTTCTTGACAAAGCGGTCTGCCTGCAGATAGAGGTTGGCAGTCTGCTTCTGTCCGCCTGAAATAATCAGAGGTGTACGGGATTCATCGATCAGGATGGAGTCAACTTCGTCGACAAGCGCGAAATTCAGACCGCGCTGCTGGACTCTGTCTTCAACCCTTGTCACCATGTTGTCACGCAGGTAATCGAAACCCAGTTCGGAGTTTGTTGTATAGGTGATGTCGCAGTTGTATGCGGCACGCTTCTGCGGCTTGGAAAGCTGTCTGAGATTGAGTCCGACAGTCAGGCCGAGCCATCTGTGAATCTGTCCCATCCACTCCGAGTCACGCTGGGAAAGATATTCGTTGACGGTGACGACATGAACGCCTTTTCCTTCAAGGGCGTTGAGATAAACCGCCATAACCGATGTCAGGGTTTTACCTTCACCGGTTTTCATTTCAGCGATATCGCCGCCCTGCATGACAGCGGCACCGATCAGCTGTACCGGATACGGATATTCGCCGATGACTCTGTAGCACGCTTCGCGCGCGGTTGCGAAAGCCTCAACGAAAATATCATCGAGGGTCGCGCCGTCCGCGATCTTCTGCTTCAGATACGGTGTCATTGCCTTGAGCTCATCATCGCTCATGTTTCTGTATTTTTCGGAAAGGTCCAGAACCGGCTGGATCTTCTTTTCCATCTGTTTCAGTTTACGGCCGTCTTCATTGAATAATTTTTGAATAAAATTTGCCATAAAGCCTCCAATCCGCCATAAATCAGCTATAGTATTATAGCTTTTCGATCTGTAAAGTGCAATGAATGAGGCCTGTACCAGCGCCTGTTTGCGGATACTGTATAGATCTGTATCTTCCCGCTGTACCCCTTTAATGCATGCAATGCGCCGCGCAGGGTGGATCCGGTGGTTACGGTATCATCGCACAGCACGATTTTTTCAGGCAGAACGATTCCTTCCTTCAGTCTGATTTCCGACATCATTTCAAGCCGCTGCCGGCGGCTTTTTCCTTTCTGGACCGTGTCCGCTGTTTTTTCAAACGGTTCGATGATTTCCATTTTTGTGCACGCAAACATTTCCTTCAGATGGGAAAATCCTCTTGCCTGGATCTTCTGCTGTGTACTCGGCATCATGACCAGTGCATATCCTCTGTATTTTCTTCTGAACCATTTCAGCTTTTCAAAAAGAAACACATCCTTCAATGCTTCATCCGCCAGTTCCTTATACTGGATCAGACATCCGGAAAATGCTTCGTTATAGACATAGGACGCGTTCAGCTCAACATCATCCAGATAAAATTTGACCGGTCTGTTTTTCCACATTCTGCGGCAGTCGATGCACAGAGGATCATCCCCGAAGAGAATATCGCGCAGACCGCCTTTTCCCATTTCCTTCTCGCACATCAGACAGCGCATGCGTTTGCCTCCAGCAGGCTTTCCCTGCATTTTTTCACCAGGCTGCTTTTTGCCATGCATAAAAACAGCACATCGCCATCAGGATGGGCAAAGGAGCGTCCCGCCCTGCCCGCCATCTGGATCAAAGCGGCCTCAGAGAATACCGGCGAATCCGCATTGTATACACAGATAT
This sequence comes from uncultured Erysipelotrichaceae bacterium, assembly GCA_947167125.1. Classification (GTDB taxonomy): domain Bacteria; phylum Bacillota_I; class Bacilli_A; order Erysipelotrichales; family Erysipelotrichaceae; genus Bulleidia. Next base: position 526 of record CAMVGT010000052.1, on the reverse strand, counting down.
CCGCCCGCGGTACAGTTACGCCTCTTTCAAGCACAGTTGTCGCAACGATCAGTCCGTTTTCTTCCGAGCGGAATGTTTCGATCACTTCATCCCTGTTTTCTGTTTTTCCGGTGCATACATAACAATGAAAAAACAGACTCAGAAATTTATGCATGACATTCGCGCAGCGGATCGAGGGCACAAAGACCATTCTGGGATGATTATCATGTGCCGCAATCCATTTGAGAAGCCGGACGAGCAGAATGAGACGCGGAGCGATGAAAACGGACGGAACCGGAATCGGATGGCCATGGGGTCTTTTATTCAGTGTGAGACACTTCAGACTGCCTTCCTGTACCCTCTGCTTTAAAAGATCATCCGCCGTCGCTGTCAGGTAGACCGTATGTCCCCTGCATGCGGTCTCCGCAATGCCATGCAGAACCGGACTGCCGAAAAACGGGAATGCGTCCGGCTCATCAGCGTATGTCAAGTAAGGAAAAGTCGAAAGAAGACCGGTTCTGCTGTATGCGTAAGCACTTCACCGGCT
>CAMVGT010000051.1 GCA_947167125.1 uncultured Erysipelotrichaceae bacterium | reverse complement strand
CCTGCTTACAAGCCTCGCCTATAGTTCATCAGAACTTAGGCGGGGTGATTGACTCAGAATCCTTTTGAGCATATTAACATATTCATCCGGATGATTGAGTGAGAACTCTCCATGGTAAAGATCCGATAGACACTCAATGTGACACTCAGGTATCTTTGAAGCGATCATCTTTGCGGATTCTTTGATCTGCTTTGTCTCTTTTTCACCATAAAAAACATGAACTTCAGCAGATGTTGAGGATATGGCTTCACTCAGTGCATAGGATGTATTTGCCTTCATGAAGGCAATCATGTCCTCTTTTGAAATCAGACAGGTATCCCGGTAATATTCTTCAAAATAATCATCATCCATATGCAGTGAGGCAAACTGGAGCTTCGCAAATGTTCTGCTTTTGATCAGACCGTAGGAGGATGAAAAGGAAGGACCGATCAATGCGTTTGTGATCTTGGAAGGAATCACAGCAGCGCTTTCAATCACCGCGTATCTGCAGATGTCTTTGCGCAGGGAAAGAATCTCCAACACAATCTGCGCACCGAGTGATAATCCGCCGATGCATAAAACAGATCCGCCAAGATGTTCATCAATAAAGGCAATGATCTCTTCCGCATTCTTCTTCATTGACACAAACGGCTGACCGCTTCCGGCGTGTCCTCCGATGACAGGAAGAATGACATGATAATCCTGTTTCAGAAGTTCGGCTTCCTTACGGTAATTCCACCAGGAAAGTCCTCCGCCATGAAGCAGAAGGATCGTTTTAGTATTTTCTTTTCCGAATTCTTTATACTGCATGATTTCAATATACAATCCTGATCTTTTCAGAAAGATACAGCTGTACTGTGTGACGGAATGATCAGAAACTCCAGAAGCCTGTTCCTGTTTCAGGATCAAACTTTCTTCTGATCACACCTTCCTTGACGGGCCGTAATTCAATTTCGGCTGTATATAAAACCGTCAGTGATTTCATATGGCCTGCCGCAAGCTTATGTTCGCCATTGTCTTTATAGGAAATCAATGCGTGGGTATGATGATACAGTTCATTTTCTTCTGAAAGAATCAGATTGCCGTTCAGGGATACCAGTTCCAGCATGCCTGTATATGTATGTGTTTCAAATGTTCCGCTTTCCGGAATAAATGTCTGTATCTCTGCTTCTTTACAGCCGCCGATGCCGCTGTATACAGCAGAACGGATTCCTTCTTTCCTGCAGATCTCAAGGATGTTTGAAATGATCTCTTCACCTTTATCGATTCTGATATAGAAGGTTTCCCCGAATTTTCTGTAATCCATAATTGACTCCTTTGTATATATGAGAGCTTTACACATCTTTCCTGTTTGAAATAATCACCAGATCCAATGCCAGCAGAAGCAGAATCACCGCTGCAGCCGCTCCGCTTCCCGCTTCCATTCTGATATTGAATTCCGCGCCGGCTTGTCCGAATGTTCCGAGCATTGTCCTCTGCAGTGAAAGGAGGGAACCGAGTGCGGCCGCAAACGACAGATTGCGGATCATGATATTTCGCAGATCCATGTAACGGCGGGATCTGACCGCGTGATAAACCGCAAATGAAACCATACCGAACACAAAGGCAGCCTGGGCAATAACGAGTATCTTATTTCTGACCGGATTGATTTCCTCATCGATTGTCAGATACGTGATGCCGCAGATGACAATGGCAAGAAATACCATCAGACCTGCCAGGACACGCATCCTTGTGCGGCTGTTTTCCTTTTGGGAAACGGCGGTCAGTCTGCCGATGCCCAGTGTCAGAAAGAATCCGGCCAGGGCAATGTACCAGTAGGATCTGATGCTCATTCCCATGACCATCAGAAGCAGACCGTAGGCAAGATTCTATGCGGTGCTGATCACTGCGGGCAGAAGGGGATATTTCCGTAAGAGATCTGTCATTCTTTTCTTCTGCTTTCTGTTTTTATAATGTTGCGAACACATCCTCGATTTCGCTGAGTTTCGCCAGTCCTGAATGGAACGCGGTCGCTCCGCCGCACGCGGTTCCAAGTTTCAGTGCATATGCATAATCACCGGTTTTCAGCCAGCCGGCAAGGAAGCCTGCGACCATGGAATCGCCGGCACCGACCGAATTGACAACCGTTCCTTTCGCGACGCCCATTTTTGATACATTCCCGTTTTCATCAACCAGGATCGCGCCGTCCTTCGCCATTGAAACAAGCACATTGCGGGCGCCTTTTTCCTGCAGCTTTTTCGCATAGAAGATGATCTCTTCATCACTGCTGATCACTGTATCAAACATTGCCGCAAGCTCATGATTGTTCGGCTTGATCAGAAACGGCTTATATTTCAGAATCTTTAAAAGAAGATCCTTTTCCGCATCCGCTACCAGAAGAACATCCGGATTCATGCATTCCGCAAGGATTTCATATGTATCGCTTTTCATGCAGGAAGGAATACTGCCGGAAAGAACCAGGATATCTCCTTTTTCCAGTTTCCGGATTTTTCCTTTGAGAAGCTCAAAATCCTCTTCTGTGATCATAGGACCGGTTCCGTTGATTTCGGTTTCCTCATCCGATTTCATTTTGACATTGATCCGTGTCATGCCTTCTTTGACAGTAATGAAATCCGACACAATACCCATTTCATTCAATCCGTCGCTTAACGCTTTGCCGGTAAAGCCGGCAATAAATCCAAGCGCGGTGCTTCTGAAACTGAGTTCATTGAGAATGCAGGACACATTGATTCCTTTTCCGCCGTAATAAATATGTTCGCTTTTATTGCGGTTGATTGTACCGGCTTTGAAATGATCAACCTGGATCACATAGTCCAGGGCAGGGTTTAAGGTAACTGTATAAATCATAGAGATCCTTTCTTTCAATCCGCTTTGATGAAAACTGTTCCATCCGTCCATTGATCCTGATTCATTGCGATCCTGGACGCATCTGCGTCAAAGCGCAGGGTATTGTCATCGGTCAGTTCAAATACCCATTTATAATCCTCTTCCGCATACTTTGTTTCCAGAATGACAGTATTATCCTGACGCTGCAGGGTGCCGGAAGGCTGATAGGAGAGTGTGATATTCATCACAATGGTGAATGACTGATCATGAAAAAGAAGATAGGGGACTTCAATCTGTCCGTCTTTGACGGACTGCGGCACATACATGCCGTTTTCCATATGATATTCCTTCTTTGAACATCCGCAGAAAACCATTGTGAAAAGCATGCACAGCGCAATGAATTTTTTCATGATGCAAACCTCCTGCTATGATTATTATAATCGATCCCCATACAGGAAGATATTGAAGAAACCGTGAGGGTGTCATAAGATGAATCCGTTTCAAAGGAGTTTTATGTATGAATGCAGAGCAGATGAAATTTTCAGATGTCTACATGATGCTAATCAAAAAAGCGGAGCGCAAAGGCCGCAATAAGCTGGAAGTGATGCAGCTGACTTCCTGGCTGACCGGATGGTCGATCAAGGAAATCGAAGAAGCGATGAAAAGCGAAATGACCTACGGCAGCTTCTTTATCAACGCACCGGCAATCAATCCAAACGCTTCCAGAATCAAAGGGAAGGTCTGCGGTATTGAAGTCAGTGAGATCCAGGATCCGCTGATGCAGAAAATCCGCTGGCTGGATAAGCTGGTCGATGATCTTGCCAAAGGAAAGCCGATAGAAAAGATTCTTCCGCAGTAAATTTTTCAGAAAAAAGTATCATTACGGTTTACAATAGTGCATGCTGCTTAACGGTATGCATTTTTTTCTACAGCGAGGTAATCCAAATGACAAATGAAAGAGAAACATTCGGGTCGCGGCTCGGCTTTATACTGGTCTCCGCAGGCTGCGCGGTAGGTCTAGGCAATGTATGGAAATTTCCTTACATGTGCGGTCAGTACGGGGGAGCCGCTTTTATTCTGATTTATCTGATATTTCTTCTGCTTCTCGGCTTTCCGATTATGCTTGCAGAATTCTCTGTCGGCAGGGCAAGCCGCAGAAGCTGTGCCGCTTCCTTTAAGGTTCTTGAACCCAAAGGCGCACTCACGCATCATTTCGGAACCTTCGGTATGATCGGCAACTATGTACTGATGATGTTCTACACCATGGTTGCCGGATGGCTGCTGTATTACTGCTTCAGAAGCGCACGCGGCGATTTTACTTCGATGCCGCTGAATCCGGATCAGATCAATACGATGTTTTCGGATATGACTTCTTCATGGCAGACCATGACATTATGGACTGTCATCGTCATTGTTCTTTCCTTCGGGATCTGCCTTCTGGGTGTCAGGGATGGAGTTGAGAAGATATCCAAAGTGATGATGGTGCTTCTGTTTCTTCTGATCGCCGTTCTGGCTGTCAATTCTGTTCTGCTGAAAGGGGCAGGGGAAGGACTTCGCTTCTATCTCGTTCCGGACTTTGTGAAAATGAAGGAGGCAGGCATCGGCAGGGTTGTATTCGGCGCCATGTCACAGGCATTCTTCACACTTTCCGTCGGCATCGGTTCGCTTGCGATCTTCGGCTCCTATATGGATAAAGAGCGTTCGATTCCCGGTGAATCGGCAGCGATTGTATTTCTGGATACCTTTGTCGCAATCATGGCAGGCTTCATCATTATTCCGGCATGTTTCGCATTCCATGTCGACAGTACTGCCGGTCCGCGACTCATCTTCATCACGCTTCCTACCATATTCAACGCGATGAAAGGCGGAAGGATCTGGGGGACATTATTCTTCCTGTTCATGTCATTTGCGGCACTTTCCACCGTCATTGCGGTGTTTGAAAATATCGTTTCCTTCGGTATGGATCTTTACGGCTGGAGCCGTAAAAAGGCAGTCATTTTCAATATGATTCTGATTCCGTTTCTTTCACTTCCCTGCATTCTCGGCTTCAATGTGCTTTCCTTCATTCAGCCGCTGGGAGCCGGAACAGGCATCATGGATCTCGAAGATTTCATTGTTTCCAACAATCTGCTTCCGGTCGGCTCTCTTGTCTATCTTCTTTTCTGCACAGCCAAAAGAGGCTGGGGCTGGGACAATTTCATCAAAGAAGCCAATACCGGAAAAGGACTGAAACTGGTTCATGGGATGCGCTTTTATATGACATATGTTCTGCCGCTGCTGGTGGCAGGGATTTATCTCAAAGGCTACTGGGATTTCTTCTATGACTTCCCGGTGATTATCCGTATTGTTACCATGGCAATCGCGCTCGGCATGGTGGTGTTTGCGGTATGGCTTGTCGCTTCCGGAAAAAGAGACAGTGATCAGTCACTCTGACAGAGAATTTCATCATTCTCTGTTTTTATTTTTTCCTGACACAGTTAAACGATTTGATTGAAAGCGTGTACAATGGAATCAAGGAGGTTCTTTAGAAAATGGAAGAATTCGCAAAAAAAGCTGTGGAACTCTGCACCGAAGCAGGTTCAAAACTCATCCTCGCGCTTCTGGTATGGCTGATCGGAAAGGCAGTTGTATCAAAGCTCGTCAAAATGATTTCCAAAATAAAGGTTCTCTCCGCAATGGATGAAACCGTCCGCAAGTTCATTCTTTCGATAATCCGCGGTGTGCTCTATACCGTTCTGGTCGTTTCGATCATCGGTATCCTCGGCGTTCCGATGGCAAGCATTGTCACAGTCATTGCGACATGCGGCGTCGCTGTCGGTATGGCTCTGCAGGGAGCTCTCGGCAATCTCGCCGGCGGAATCATGTTAATGATCTTCCGTCCGTTCTCTGTCGGTGACATCGTCAATGCGGCTGGCGCGGAAGGCGTTGTCCATGAAATCTCGATGTTCTACACCAAGCTGAAGACACCGGACGGCACAACCATCACAATCCCCAACGGTTCTTTAATGGGCGCCAATGTAACAAACTATTCCGCCCAGGGCAAACGCCGTGTTGATGTAATTTTCTCAGTCGCAAAAGACACAGACATCGATCAGGCAGAAGAAATCATCCGTTCCGTTCTGAAGGAAACACCGAATGTGCTTCTGGAGGAAGGCGTTACCGGAGCAGTTGCAGGGGGAACAAATGAAGCGCTCAACCTGCTGGCAAGATGCTGGGTACTGCCGCAGAACTATGCACCGACATCAGCCGCCATCACAGAAGGCGTTACACGCGCATTCGGCAAAGCCGGATTCAAGGCTCCTGCCGCAAGAATTGTCACGGACAAATAATTCAAAGATTCTTCAGGGATCCGGCCGATGGCCGGGTCCTTTTCTTTTCACCATTTTTTCATCCCGGATACTTGAACCACTGCATTCTATGCATTATAGTAAGTAATGCAAAGGATACAAACAAGGAGGTATCTATGGCACAGGAAAAAGTAACAGTAGGAATGAACAGTGATTATCCGCTCAATGGAAATCTCTGCATTCCGGATCATACATCCGGCCCAATACCGGCTGCAGTATTTGTCCATGGCTCCGGTTCCAGCGACATGGATGAACATGTCGGCGGAATCAGACCGTTCAAGGATCTTGCGGAAGGCCTTATGAAAAAGGGCATCGCAAGCCTGCGCTATGACAAGCGCACGCATGTTCATGGAAGGAAAATGGTGAAAAGCGGAAAGCCGATCACCATATATGACGAAACAATCGAAGACGCCATCAAAGCTGCGCAGATGCTGAAGAACGATCCGCGCATCAATCCGGATCAGGTATTCATCATCGGCCATTCGATGGGGGCGATGCTTGCAGGAAGAATTGATGCGGAAGGCGGGGATTTTGCCGGACTGATCATGATGGCAGGAACACCGTATCCGCTTGACGAAATCCTGCGCCGTCAGATCAATGAAATGAACGGTGACGCAAAAGGGATTCTGAAATGGATTCTCCAAAAGCAGCAGAAGAAGATTGAAGAACAGTTTGAAGGACTCTATGAAAGAGACATTGAAGAACTGAAACAGACAAAGATGGGCGGCGGCGCAACGCTTTACTACTTCCGTGAAATGGGAGACCATCCGGTTTCCATGTATCTGAAAAACAATGAAAAACCGATCCTGATCATGCAGGGAGAAAAGGACTTCCAGGTAAAAGCGGATATTGATTATAAAGCCTTCCGGGAAATGCTGGAAGGAAAGCAAAATGTCACATTCAGACTCTTTCCGGGTCTCAACCATGTGTTTGTCACAGCGAAATCCGACCGCATTGCGGATTCGAAAAATGAATACAAGGAAGAACGCCATATTCCGGATGATGTGATTCAGACCATTGCGGACTGGATCTTTCAGAATACGAAATGAGGTGAATCCATCTTATGATTCTGAAATTTGATTTCTCCAGCAGCGAACCGCTGTATATGCAGCTGCGCAACCAGATTGTCATCGGCATCGGCGAAGGAAAGCTGAAACCGGGTGAAAAACTGCCGACCATCCGCGCCCTTGCGGAAGAATCCGGCATCAACATGATGACTGTCTCAAAAGCCTATCAGCTTTTAAAGCAGGAAGGCTATATCACAACCGACCGCAGAAGCGGTGCGTGCGTTGCCGGAAAAAAGACTGTCGAGATCTCTGAAACAACACTGAAGGCACTCCGTATTTCGATTTCGGAGCTGCGTTTATCCGGTATGAAGAAAGATGACATCCTTGCCTTATGCAGGAGCATCTATGAAGAAGGTGAAACAAAATGAGCAAACTGATTTTATGGCTTACCGTGATCTGGGTGCCGCTGCTGATCGGCTGGCAGCAGCTCAACGAAGCCAAATTCAAAAAGAATATCACGGTCGGTGTGACGCTTCCTCCTGAAGCGCAGACGGATGCAGGTGTGCAGATAATCCTGGATGAATTCAGAAGAAACACAATCATTGCGACAGCCGCAGTTCTGGCACTGGCCGGGGCGGCTATGCTGATGGAGTCTTCTTACACTGTCACCATATTCATGAGCTGGACACTGATGGCAATTCTGATTCCGATGATTCCTTTTGTTCTGGCGAATCTTCGGCTCAAAGATTACAAGAAGGAAAAGGGCTGGGTTCAGGCTCATCAGACCGTATTTGTGGACACTGCCTCAATTGAAAATACACGGACACTTTCACCATGGCTGTTTGTGCCGCCGGTATTCATTTCCCTGATCCCGGTCATTTATGACCGCGATCTGACCGTAATGTATCTGATGATGGCAATGATGTGCGCTCTGGGATGGTTCGGCTACCGCTATCTTTACCGCAACAAGGCGGAGATGTTCAATGAGAATACCGATATCACCAACGCGCTTTCGAGAATGCGCCGCTACAACTGGGGCAAGGTGTGGCTGCTGCTCAGCTATGCGATGAGCTTCACCGCTGCCGCAATGAGCGTTCCCGCAAAATACCAGATGATTGCCTTTATCGCGATGACGGTTGTCATGACTGCTCTGGTGGCATATACCTTCCATCTGGAAATGAAAACACGCCGCATTCAGCAGAAGCTGACAGCGGACGCGAAAGGGGACTGGTATGTGGATGAGGATGATCATTGGCTGCTGGGAAGCTTCTATTACAATCCGCTTGATGAAAACCTCATCGTAAACAACCGCACCGGCATGAACACAACCATCAATATGGCAAAGCCCGCCGGTAAGGTGTTCATGGCAATATCCGCATTGGCCATTATTGCGCTTCCTTTTATAGGATTGTTTATCGACCGTCTCGGCACCCAGCCGATTGAGCTTACCGTAAATGAAACTGAGCTGCGCACAAAGACAGGCATGTTTCATTATGAAATTGCCCTGGATGACATCAAAGACACAGTACTGCTCGAAGAGCTTCCTGCTTCTCTTGTCAGAAAGATGGGAACCGGCACAGACCGGCTGCTTGAAGGCAGATTTAGCAGTGAACAGTATTCTGCTATGACACTGCTTGCCGATCCGACTGTTTCCCCATATATCATCATTGAAACCAGAGAAGGAAAGATCTACATGTTCAACAGCCGCGATCCTGAGGTTACCCGGGATATCTACAGTCAGCTGAAAAAATGATCAAAGAAAAAAGCGGTCAGGCACTGTGCCTGATCGCTTTTCGTCAAACGGATTATTCGAGGTCTTCGCCGTTGGAGCCGTAAACCTTCTGCATGTAGAAGAAGGAATCTTTTCTGCTTCTTGCGAAGTCGCCGTTGCCGTCATCGTCTCTGTCGACATAGATAAAGCCGTAGCGCTTTCTCATTTCACCTGTTCCTGCGGAAACAAGATCGATGTGACCCCAAGGCATGTATCCTCTCAGATCAACGCCGTCGATTTCGATCGCGTCTTTCATGACCTGGATGTGCTTGCGCATGTAGTCGATTCTGTAGCTGTCATGAACAGAACCGTCTTCTTCTCTGACGTCAATTGCGCCGAGACCGTTTTCAACGATCATCATCGGCAGCTGGTATCTGTCATAAATCTGGTTGAGGTTGATTCTGAGTCCGAGCGGGTCGATTGTCCAGCCCCATTCGGAAGCTGTCAGGTAAGGATTCTGCAGGCCTCTGACCTGGTTGCCTTCAACCTGCTTGATCTTTTCCGGATGAGCCGCATAGGTTGCGGAGCTGTAGTAGGAGAAGGAGTAGAAGTCCACAACACCCTTCTTCAGCAGTTCATCATCACCCGGTTCCTTCTTGATCACGATGCCGTCTCTTTCAAGCTGCTTGATCTTGTATGCAGGATAGTAGCCGCGGCACAGTACGTCGCCATAGAACCACTTCTGATCATGAGCGGTTTCAATTTCACACATGACATCTTCCGGATTGCAGGAATACGGATAGGTTGCGCCATGGGCAATCATCAGACCGATGAAGTTGTCAGGATCGACTTCGTGACCGATTGTGACAGCCAGAGCGGAGCCGACGAACAGGTGCCATCTGCACTGTTCCGCATTCTGCTTGTTGGAGATGTGTTCATGAACACCGTTCATCATGAAGTTGGTGTTGATGTTGATTTCATTGATTGTGAGCCAGTATTTAACCATTCCCTTGTATCTGGTAAATACAGTGCGGCAGTATCTCGCAAATGCGTCAACGGTGTGTCTGGAAACCCAGCCGTCATATTCATTGGCAAGATGCAGAGGGCAGTCGAAATGATAGATTGTGACTAACGGTTCGATGCCGTACTTTTTGCATTCATTGAAGACGTCCTCATAGAACTTCAGACCTTCCTCATTCGGTTCTTCATCATCGCCGTTCGGATAGATTCTGGTCCAGTTGATGGAAAGACGGAAGACATTGCAGTTCATTTCCGCAAACAGCGCGATATCCTCTTTCCAGTGATGATAGAAGTCTGTTGCTTCATGGCTGGGATAATAAACATCCGGATCGACATAAGCCTTGGCGCCTGCCGGAACTTCTTCACGGTTGCCGACTGTTGTCTTTGTGCCGTCAGCCAGGATCAGCGAGATCTTTCTCGGAATGCCATGGATGCCGTCTCCGCCTGTAATGGTATCTGCTACCGCAAGACCCTTTCCGCCGGAAATGTATCCGCCCTCATACTGATTGGCAGCTGTTGCGCCGCCCCATAAAAATCCTTTCGGAAAACTCATTATATTTCCTCCTGTTTTCTATAAATTATTATAATGGAAAGTGCAGAGTTCTTGTATTACAAAGCATAAGAAACAGTAATTTATTTCTGAGGCATCTGATATGAATGATTATGAAAGAGAACATCTTGAAGCGCTGCGGAAGCACTTATGCGAATGTACCGTACTGCTAAAGAAAAACGGTGATTTTCCGCTTGAAAAACCATGTACAATTGCCGCCTACGGACCCGGTGTGCGCCATACGGTCAAAGGCGGAACCGGATCAGGCGAAGTCAATACCCGCACCAGCGTATCCATTGAAGAAGGACTGAAGGAAGCCGGCTTTGAAGTGACAGGTTCCTCATGGCTTGATCATTATGATGAACTTTACAGAAAAACAAAGATGCGCCATCTGCTTTCCATCAAAAAGGAAGCCAGACAGAACAGAACCCTGGCAGTTACTGCCGGCATGGGAAGAACCATGGATGAACCGGAATATTACTTCCCGTTTGACGGGGAAGGGGATACTGCCATTTATGTATTGAGAAGAATCAGCGGCGAAGGCAGCGACAGAAGCGAAGCGGATATCCGCTTAAGCCAGACCGAAATCCGCGATATCCTGACCCTGAACCATCAGTACAGCCGCTTCATGCTGGTGGTCAACAGCGGAGGCTATGTCGATCTGTCTCCGGTACAGAATGTCGATAATATTCTTCTGCTTTCACAGCTCGGCACCGAAACCGGCCACGCGCTTGCGGATCTTCTTTTGGGAAAAACATATCCTTCCGGAAAGCTTGCCGCATCATGGGCAAAGGCGGAAGACTACTACCGTGACAACGGATTCGGAAACAGAGATGACTCATTTTATAAAGAAGGCATCTATGTCGGCTATCGCTATTTTGATACAGCTGATAAAGGAGTTCTTTATCCTTTCGGCTTTGGCTTGGGATATACCGAATTTGAAATTTCCAATCCTTCCTTCAGACAGAATTATGACTGCATCGAAGTCACATGTACCGTCACCAATACCGGCAGCCTGGCTGGAAAAGAAACGGTGCAGCTTTATGTTTCGCTTCCGGAAGGAAAGCTTAAGCAGCATGCAAAGCAGTTATGCGCTTTTATCAAAACAAAAGAACTGCAGCCCAAAGAATCACAGGAAGTGACACTTTCCTTTTCGCTTTCCTCAGCTGCCTCTTATGACACGGAGACTGAATCCTACATCCTGGAAGAAGGAACCTGTCTTCTGTATCTTGGAAATTCCTCACGCGATATAGAATGCATCGGCGGCTTCCATCTTGAAAAAACCATCTGTGTGCAGATGGCGGAAAACAGTCTTGAACCGATTGAAGATGAGGAACTGAAGCTGGAAAGAGGGGACCGTGAAATTCCTTCAACCGTCATTGAAGCAGATCTGTCACTGATTAAAAAAGAATATCCGCATGAATATGATGAAAAGCCTGATGAAGAATTAAGCAGTCTCGATGATCGTACACTTGCCCTTACCAACATCGGCGCCTTCTCCGATTCCGCTCTTGAAATTGTCGGCAACGGTTCAAAGTCGGTTGCCGGAGCGGCAGGGGAAACGTATGGCGGCGCAGTTGACCATGGCTTCCCGGTTCTGGTTATGGCAGACGGTCCTGCCGGACTTCGCTTAAGCAGGCAGTATTATATCGATCATAAGCAGCGCATCCGCGCTGTCGGCTCCACCATTCCTGAAACAGTCGGGGAACTGCTGCCGGGATTTATCACAAAAGCCGCAAAGCTGTTTGAATCAAAGCCGAAGAAAAGGCATAGGGTCTATGAACAGTACGCTACCGCAATTCCGATTGCGACTGCCATTGCCCAGTCCTTCAATCCGGAACTTGCATATCTTTGCGGAGATATCATCGGAGAGGAGATGGAACTCTTCCATGTCGATTTATGGCTGGGCCCTGGAATGAATATCCAAAGGGATGTCAGATGCGGACGCAATTATGAATATTATTCGGAGGATCCGTACCTGACCGGAATCATGGCCGCTTCGATTGTTAACGGCATCCAGAAGCACAGAGGCAAAGGAGCGGTCATCAAGCATTTTGCCTGCAACAATCAGGAAACCAACCGCTATAATAACAACTCCATTGTTTCAGAAAGGGCATTCCGGGAAATCTATCTGAAAGGCTTTGCGATCGCGATTGAAAAATCGCGTCCGTACGGATTGATGACTTCCTACAATCTATTGAACGGAACCCATACTTCCGAACATAAAGGACTGTTAATCAATATCTTACGCAAACAGCTCGGATATACCGGAATTGTCATGACCGACTGGGTCACAGCCGGCTTCCTGTTTTCCAGAAATGCGAAATACAGATCACCTGACGCGGCCCTTGTGGCAGCTGCTTCCAACGATCTGTTTATGCCCGGTTCCTCAAAGGAATTAAGGCAGATAATGAGGGGATTGAAAAAAGGAACCGTCACCAGAAAACAGCTGCTTGAAAACGCTTCAAGAATCAGGCGCGTGCATAAAGAAATGAACCAGGAGAAATGAAGAAAACGCTTTCATTTCTCCTTTTATTTCACATTGTGAAATTTATTAAAACTCTTGTGAAAGATCTGTCAAAAAGATGTTCATTTCAAGCGATTTTGTGTTAACATATCTCTGATTTTGGCTTATAGGAGGATATGTTTTTTTATGAATAAGCAGGTTCATATCACCGAGGTGGTGCTGCGTGACGCCAATCAGTCACAGATTGCCACCCGTATGCCCAGATCCGATTTCGAGGGAATTCTCGAGACTATGGACAAGGCCGGATATTACTCAATGGAAGTCTGGGGAGGCGCGACATTCGATTCCTGTCTCCGTTACCTGGATGAAGATCCGTGGGACAGACTCCGTTTCATCCGTTCCAAAGTAAAGAACACAAAGCTTCAGATGCTGTTAAGAGGACAGAATATTCTTGGCTACAAGCATTATTCCGATGACACCGTACGCGCATTCGTACGCAAGTCTGTCGAAAACGGAATTGATATCATCCGAATCTTCGATGCTCTCAACGACCCGATGAACATGGCAACCGCAATCGACGAATGCCTCAAAGCAGGCGGTCATGCGCAGGGTACCATCTGCTACACCATCAGCCCGATCCACACATTTGAAAAGTATGTAGAACTGGGTAAGAAGCTCGAAGAAATGGGCTGCAACTCCATCTGCATCAAGGATATGGCAGGAATCATGAGCCCGCAGGTCTGCTATGACCTGGTCAGCGCTCTGGTCAAGGAAGTAAAGATTCCGGTATATGTACATTCCCACAGCACAACAGGCCTTGGCCCGCTGACACTCATGAAGGCAGTCGAAGCAGGCGCTGCAGGAATTGATACCGCAATTTCCATCTTCTCCGGCGGCACATCCCACCCGGCAACTGAATCCCTGGTTTATGCTCTGGAAGAAATGGGATACAAGACTGGCGTCAACCTCAAGGTCTGCCAGAAGATCAATGACCACTTCAAGCCGGTACAGGCAAGATTCCTCAAGGAAGGCGGCCTCAACCCGTCCGTTCTTACAACTAAGATCGACGCCCTCAACTACCAGATTCCGGGCGGCATGCTGTCAAACCTGATTGCCCAGCTGACATCCGTCGACAAGCTCGACAAGCTGGATGAAGTACTGCAGGAAACACCGCGTGTCCGTGAAGACCTCGGCTATCCGCCTCTGGTAACTCCGATGAGCCAGATGGTCGGCGTTCAGGCTGTTACAAACGTCCTTACCGGCGGCAGATATAAGAACATCTCCAAAGAAGTCAAGAGCTACCTCCGCGGTGAATACGGAAAAGCACCCGGTCCCGTCAACCAGGATCTCGTCAAGCTCGCGCTCGGTGATGAAAAGCCGATCGAAGGCAGATATGACGATACAATCGAACCGGAAATCCCCGGCGCAAAAGCTTACCTCGGCAGCCTGGCAGAAAGCGAAGAAGACGTACTGAGCTATGTCGCATTCCCGCAGCAGGCAGAGGCTTACCTGAAAGAACGTCAGGAAAAGAAAGCGCTCAAGGTCAGCTACTCGATCGAGGAGGCAGAATAACATGCCCGTCGGCGAAGCTCTCATGATCGCTCTTTCCGGATTCCTTGTTGTCTTCATTATGCTGATTGTCCTCTGGGGCATCATCGTTCTGATCAACAAGGCAATCACATCGGTTGAAAAGACAGCGGCTGCACATGAAACAGTACAGCCTGAAAAGACAGCTGCACCTGAACCGGTGAAGGAAGAGACCCGTAAACATGAGATTTACGGCGGCGAAATCGCGCTGTATGACGTTGACGAAAAGACAGCCGCATGCATTATGGCAATCGTCAGCGATTCATCCGGCATTCCGCTGGATCACCTGATTTTCAAATCGATCAAAGCACTGGACTAAGGGGGTATCTCGAAGATGAAATATATTGTTACATTGAACGGTAAGAAATACGAAGTAGAAGTTGAAAACGGAAATGCGACAGCTGTCTATGCCGGCAAGGCAGAAGAAATGACAGCGCAGGCTCCGGCAGCTGCACCTGCTGAAGCAGCTCCTGCAGCAGCACCCGCTCCGGCGGCAGCACCGGCTGCACCTGCAGGCGCAGGCGACCCGATCAAGTCACCGATGCCGGGCACCATTCTCGATGTCCGCGTTGCACAGGGACAGAGCGTCAAGGAAGGGGACATCCTCTTCATTCTTGAAGCTATGAAGATGGAAAACGAGATTGTCGCTCCGAAGGCCGGCACAATCACATCTGTTGCTGTTACCAAGGGCGCTTCCATTCAGACTGATCAGATTCTGGCAACTCTGCAGTGAGGTGACATGAATGTATATTGTTGATGTCATTATCAAAATCCTGCAGGAATCCGGTTTCGCGGCGCTGTTTGCGGAACCGAGATACCTGATCATGATCCTTGTCGCATGCCTGCTTCTGTATCTTGGCATTGCGAAGAAATATGAACCGCTGCTGATGATTCCGATCGCGTTCGGCGTGCTTCTGGCAAACCTGCCGCGCACCGGTATCACAGACGGTCTGATTCACTATCTTTCACTCGGTGTTGAATACGGTATCTATCCGTCCCTTGTCTTCTTAGGCACAGGTGCGATGACCGATTTCGGACCGCTGATTGCGAGCCCGTCCTCCCTGATCATGGGTGCCGGCGCGCAGTTCGGTATCTTCACCGCTTTCCTGCTCGCGCTCGCTCTCGGATTTGATCCGAAGGTCGCTGCCGCGATCGGTGTTATCGGCGGAGCCGACGGTCCTACCGCGATTCTGACAGCTTCCAAGCTGGCAATGGAATACCTGCCTGCGATCGCAATTGCGGCTTATTCCTATATGGCTCTGATCCCGATGATCCAGCCGCCGCTGATGCGTTTGATGACAACCGAAAAGGAACGCAAGGTTGTCATGAAGCAGACACGCAGCGTTTCCAAAACTGAAAAGATTATTTTCCCGATTGCCGTTACAATCTTTGTCATCCTTCTGATTCCGGATACAGCACCGCTGGTCGGTATGCTGATGTTCGGCAACCTGCTGAAGGAAACAGGACTCACTGACAGACTTTCCGATACCGCACAGAATGCTCTGACAAACATTGTCATCATCTTCCTCGGTATCTCCGTCGGTGCAAAGGCAGTCGCAACCACCTTCCTGACACTCCGCACCGTTGAGATCATCATCCTCGGTCTGATCGCTTTCAGCTTCTCCACCATAGGCGGACTGCTGTTAGGCAAAGTTATGTACAGACTGTCCGGCGGAAAGGTGAACCCTCTGATCGGTTCCGCGGGTGTATCCGCTGTCCCGATGGCAGCGCGTGTCAGCCAGATGGAAGGCCAGAAGGCCAATCCGTCCAATTATCTTCTCATGCATGCCATGGGTCCGAATGTCGCCGGTGTTATCGGTTCGGCAGTTGCGGCCGGCTTCATGTTAAAGATTTTCGGCGGCTGATGAACTGCTGAAGTCACGGGAATTTCCTGTGACTTTTGTGCTTATTTATGAATGTTTCACAATTGTAAACGCTTCCGTTTTACAATGTCAGAAAATTGTTTGAAAATTCACAAAACACTCATAAAAACCGCTTTTCAATTCAGATAAAAAAGACTAAAATACGCGATGGAAATGCGTAAAACATTTTAGGAATGGAGGAATTTATGTCTGAACTCGATTTAACAAAATACGGTATTACCGGCACAACTGAGATTGTTTACAATCCTTCCTACGAGCTTCTGTTCGAAGAAGAAATGAAGCCTGAACTGACCGGCTATGAAAAGGGCCAGCTCACAGAACTCGATGCTGTCAACGTCATGACAGGTATCTACACAGGCCGTTCTCCTAAGGACAAGTACATTGTTATGGATGAAAACTCCAAGGACACTGTATGGTGGAACACACCGGAATATCCGAATGACAACCACCCGCTGTCTGAAGAAAACTGGGCAATCCTCAAGAATCTGGCACAGAAGGAACTCTCCAACAAGAGACTGTTCGTTGTCGATGCTTACTGCGGTGCAAACAAAGACACACGTATGGCTGTCCGCTTCATGATGGAAGTCGCATGGCAGGCACACTTTGTCAGAAACATGTTCATCAAGCCGACAGAAGAAGAACTGAAGACAT
>CAMVGT010000050.1 GCA_947167125.1 uncultured Erysipelotrichaceae bacterium | reverse complement strand
AGTGAAAACTATAGGCTTTTATATAGTCTTACTGGTTGGGAAAGTTATAATTAAAATGAAAAGAATAAAAATGATTGCGTTTGTGCTGATCCTGCTTGCAGGATGCGCAAAAGAATCGGTTTCATCAGGCAATACATACAAAAGCGTTGATCAGGAAACAGCGATGCAGATGATGGAGGAGGAGAGTGACTATATCATTCTCGATGTCCGCACAATCGCTGAATATGAAGAAGGGCATCTGCCGGATGCCATCAACCTTCCCAATGAAAGAATCAATGATTCACCGCCGGAATTGCTGCCGGATCTGGAGCAGACAATTTTCGTCTACTGCCGCAGCGGCAGAAGATCAAAGGACGCATCCCAGAAACTGGCAGATATGGGATATACCGGCATTGTTGAAATCGGCGGAATTCAGACATGGCCGGGAGAAATCGTAACGGACTGATGACATAGATAATCCATTTCAGAAGTTCCGTACCGAAGCTTCTGGAATGGTATCAGATAGATATAAAGAAGGCAGGTAGGAAAGAATGAAGAAAATCATGAGGTACATGCAGATGAGCATCTGCGTGCTGTCGCTTTCCTTTGCGTCAGTTTCTCCTTTGGCTATAAAAGCCGAAGAAGAAAGTTCGTTAGGGGAAATCGATGGTGATCCGATCGTTTCACTGATTGATCTTGACGCTAAAGAGGTCACTGCTTCCAACAGGAAAGCCAAACCGCAGGAAGAAACATTAACACCGGCGCAGGACCTTGAATTAATTACCGTCATTGTGGAAATGGAACAGCCCGGCGTTCTTGAAGCAGGATATGAAGCCGGCAGTATTGAAGCACAGAATTATGTGAACAGCCTGCTTGCCGATCAGGAAACATTGGGTGTTTCTGCTGTGAAATCCATTGATGAAGCAATGACCCAGAGAAAAATGACTGAAAAAGCGGAAGTCATTGATCATTACACCAATGTCATCAACGGCATGTCCATGCGCATCCCAAGATCCATGATCAGCAGGATTGAAAACCTTCCGGGCGTAAAGCGTGTATTTGAATCCGCTTCATACAATGCCCCGGAAGCTCTTGAACCGGATACAGCCTATGAACCCGGTATCAATCACGCTTCTGAAATGATTGGCGTGGATGCTTCCTACAGCGGAGGATATAAAGGCGAAGGCATGGTCATCGGTGTTCTTGACACCGGTCTTGATCTCAATCACAGCGCATTTGCCAAAGATCCTGAAAGTCCGAGAATCACAGAAACAGACACATTTGATTTCCGGACGGCAGTTGAAACATACAGAAGCCTGAAGGTTCCTTTTGCCTATGACTATTCTGATCTGGATACAGATGTTGTACCGGCCTTCAGTACGGAAGACGCAAGCCATGGAACACATGTGGCAGGTATCTGTGCCGGCAATGATGACATCATTACAGGCATTGCGCCTGAAGCGCAGATCGCTGTATTCAAAGTGTTCAATGACCAGGTGGAAAGAACAGATGATGCCGTCATCATCAGAGCGCTTGAAGATGCTGTCATTCTGAAACCGGATGTACTGAACCTTTCGCTCGGCTCAAGGGGAGGCGATGATGGCTTATCTGAAGAAGACGCATCCTGGTTCGATGAAACAGCCGCAATGGGAGAAGTCTATCAGAGAGTCTATGATTCCGGCATTATGCTGTCATGCGCTGCAGGCAATAACGGCTATCCCGGATATATGACAACCCATCTTCATTACGGTATGCCTTCCCACCGCGGCATTGTCGATTCGCCATCCACCTATGATGCGTCTCTTTCTGTCGCAAGTGCCATCAATACGCATGTGACCGACAGCTATTTCATGGTCGGAACAGAAGAAACATCCATCTTCTTCAAAGATCCTGCAATGAACAGTGAAATTAACTTCGCGTCACTTGCAGAAGAAGATACACCGGAATATGAAGACTGCGGACTGGGCAGAGAAGAAGACTTTGAAGGCATTGATATCCCCGGAAAGATTGCACTCGTCAGTTATGGTGAAATTCCGGTTAAGGAAAAACAGGCCAATGCGGCTGCAGCCGGAGCCATCGGCATGGTTGTTTACAACAATGACAAAGGCTCTGTACCGAACCTGTTCATTGATCCTGAATCCATTCCCGCTGTTTCTGTTTCTTATGACAGCGGCGAAGTGATGAAATATGCAGAACCGAAAATCATCGCCGATATCACGGAAGGAAGCGACGAGTTCGGAAGATATGCAGCAGAACCCAGTCTTTTCACAAGCTGGGGAACAGATGATGCTTTACGCATCAAGCCGGAAATCATGGCACCGGGTGAAAATATCTATTCCAGCGTCATCGGCGGATATGCTTCCTACAGCGGCACATCCATGGCGACTCCTGTTACTGCCGGCGCATTAACCCTGATGAAGGGATATGTCAGAGATGCAGGATTGGCTGCGGATGAGAAAGAAATCGAAGACATCGCAGTTTCTCTTCTGATGTCAACTGCCCATCCCAAGCATACACTTGACCTGGATTGCTATGAATCCCCGCGTGAGCAGGGCTCCGGTCTTCTGAATGTTTCAGACGCAATGGCAGCTCATGCCTATCTCACAGTTGACAATACATTCGGAAACAGACCGAAGATTGAACTGGGAGATGATCCTCTTAAGAGCGGAACGTGGGAGATTGCTTTCACAGTTCACAATATTTCAGATTTCGAACAGGTCTATGATATTGAAACTGCCGCAACAGCAGTTGTATATAATGACCCGCACTACGAAACAAAGCCCATTGATGCACAAACAGCAGGGGAAACACATATCACTGTCCCGGCTCATGAACAGAAGGAAGTCAGACTGACACTCACACTCTCAGATGAAGCGAAGCAGCAGATCATTGACGCCAACAGCTACGGCGGATTTGCGGAAGGCTACTTCTTCCTGAATCCGGCAGAAGGAAGCGAAGATGATACATGTCTTGTTATTCCGTTTGTCGGTTATTACGGCGACTGGAATGAACATCCGATTCTCGATGTCACACCGGCAGACGGCTATAACGCGATGGCAGGAATGAACGCAGCCGTTTCCTTTGATTCCTACAGGGAAATGGTACTGACAGAAACAGATGATTTCTGGATGTGCAATGTTGTCGGATACAATCCTCTTAAGCAGTCCACTTTCACACACTACTATGAGTCTGTTCCGGAAGGATACATGACTGTAAGCAGTGAAGTGTCGGAAGAATTTGAAGGAAAGAATGACATGGTCAAGGTTCTTGACCGCAGAAAGCATTCCGGCATCTACAGCCTTTCCGCAGCACTGTTTAAAAATATCGAAGGCTATGATGTGACAATCACAGATGCCAAAACCGGTGAACAGTATTATTACTGGCACAGGGAAGATATGCTTAGAAAAGAAGCTGACCAGATCATGTCTGACAACTGGAATGCGATTCCCATCCGCTGGGCGGCCAATGATGCCGAAGGCAATCCGCTTGCGGAAGGAACTGTCGCCAATGTGACATTATCCGTATGGACACATGAAGGAAAAGCAACTGATTCCGTTACGATTCCCATCACCATTGATAACAGCAGACCGTACATCGTGGGCAATGAACCATCCCAGGGAACAGAGATTTCCAAAGCATCAGCCGGCAAGCTTGCCGTGACTGCTTCAGGAAAGAAATATCTCAAATTTGAAGCAGCCGACAATGCGTATATTGCCGGTGCACAGGTGGGCACGGAAATTGAAACGATTGAATACAGCACCGCTCAGGATACGGATTTCACCGCTCTGGAAGATGTTGCTTACAATGTGCCGGTACTGTTCAATTCCGTTTATCCCAATGACAGAGGCGCATATACAAGAACATTCGCACCGTTAGAAGCAGGAGAAACACAGAAGGCCGGCTTTGATGTGACAGCATATGAAGGAGACACCTACTGTGTTTCCCTGATCGACTATGCCGGCAACAAGTCCTTCTATGAACTGATACCTGCGGAAACAGTACCGATGAAAGTACATCTTGATCCGGCTGAAATGTATGTAACGCTGGACAAGAGGCTGACCACTGTCAGATTCACTCTTGTGGATGATGACGGCATGCAGGTTGAAACAGCCGGCCTGAAATGGACACTCAGCGGAAACAGCGGTCCCTTCACATCCATGAGCACGGGCAACGGCAGCGTCATGATTACAAGCCTGGAACAGTCCGAACTGTTGACACTGACAGTCACCGATCCTGCCGATCCGGAATGGTCTGCATCAGGACTGATTCATATCGTCAAGCCGGAAGAACCTTCCATTGAACTGGATGTGAAAGAGATGGTCATGCTGGCAGGGGATGTTTATCAGTTCACTGCGAAGACTGTTCCTGAAAACACAGCAGTGACATGGGAAACTTCAGACTGGGATGTGATGGAGATTTCGGACTATGGCGAAGTAACCGCCATGAAGCCGGGTACCGTCACAATCACCGCGACAACTGCGGAAGGCAAGTCTGATTCCTGTGAAATCAAAATACTCTTCCGGGATGTCGCGGATGACACAAAGTACTACTTCACACCTGTTTACTGGGCAGTTGATGAAGATATCACCCATGGCTACAAGGATGATGACAAAATCACCCGTTTCTTCAAGCCGCAGGAAAACTGCACCAGAGAAGCGGTTGTCACATTCCTGTGGAGACTTGCAGGAAAACCGGAACCGATGAGTACGGTAAGTCCTTTCAAAGATGTGACAAACAGAAATGCATATTACTACAAAGCTGTGTTATGGGCATCTGAAGAAGGCATCACCAAAGGATACAGCGACGGCACATTCAAACCGAACGCAGCATGCTTAAGAGAACATGTCGTCACATTCCTTTACAGATTCTACGGAAACCCGGCAGTCAAAACATCCGTCAATCCGTTCAATGATATTTCAAAGAAGGATTACTACTATAAAGCATGTCTCTGGGCACAGGAAAACGGCATTGCCAAGGGCTACTCCTCAGGAGAGCACAAAGGCGGTTTCGGTCCCAAGCTTGACTGCTTAAGAGAACATGTCGTGACCTTCCTTTACCGCAGCGAAAACTGAATATTACACCAAACCGTACCGGCCTTGCGCTGATACGGTTTTTTTCAGAAATATGCAGATAAATTCAGGTCACAGCTTTTAACAAATTTTTTGGGAAAAACAAAAAAACTGTCAGGAATATATCCTGACAGCAATCGATTATTCAGTTACCTGATCCAGGAATCCTTTGATGTGGGTCAGATAATCCGGCGCTTCATCATAAGCCGCATGGCCATAGCCTTCATAGATGAAACATTCAGCTTTCAGCGGTTCAACAAGATCATAAGAAGACTGCACACCGAGAATCCTGTCTTCCGAAGCTCCGATCACAAGAGATGGACAATGTATGTCTTTCAATCGATCCCGGCAGTCAAAGGTGACGATTCCTTCAATTGATGTGATGAGATTCTGATAATCCTGTTCAGAAGCGCCTTCACCCGACGCAATGATCAGATCCTTATACTGCTCAAAGAAGGAAGGGGTATAGACATATTCGCCGAATGATTCCATCAGAGCGGAAAGATTTCTTTCTTCCGCATACTTCTTCCATGTTTCAAAAACGGAAGGATCATCGACATGCGCAGCAGAGCTGCACAGCATCATGGAATGTACGGCATCAGGATCAATCAGCTCCATTGTCAGTGCGATCATACCGCCCATTGATACGCCCATGATATTCACATCCTTCAGACCGATCGCTTTGACTGCCCGTAAGGTATCTTCAGCCATCGCATGGACATCATATTTTTCAGGAAGCACTTTGATTCTTTCAAACAGATAGACATCATAATCTTCCGCAAGAAGTGAATACGCTCCGATGACAGCATCCTTCGAACCCATCACGCTTTTCAGTGATAAACCCGGCAGGATAATGACTTTCGGACCGTTCTCATTTCCGAAGCGGAACCAGTCCATTTCCTTATTGTCAAACTTTACCGTATTGATTCCGTTTTCATTCATGATCACACGATCTTCCTCTTCTGTATCCATTGTCTCAGATTCATTTCCTTCTGCACATCCTGCTGATACCAGTAGAAAGACGCATAATAACAGTTTCAATATCCTCATGATACATACTCCTTCATTTGATTGAACATTTTGAACTGCGGGGATCGGCAGTTAATGATGTTCCTATTATTATCAGTCTTAAAAGGAAACTATGTAAAGTGCCAACGAATACATTTGACAGGAACTTAAGAATTCAAAAACAGCAGACGTGAATGATTCCTGCCTGCGGGTCACCAAAATTGTGATCCGGCATTTATGAACGCTTTACATGTACACGTACTGCAGTCATAATATAGCTGCAGTCAGGAAGGAGATGGCTGTGATCCGCACATTCTTTGATGTTGAAATTACGGATTACCATTAAGGAGAAAAGCATATGGCTGAAAGAATTGAAACACCTGAACTGAGAGATATTCTTTATGACGAATTTATGAAGCCGATGGGCATATCCGCATATAAACTGGCAAAAGATATACATGTCCCGGTATCGAGAATCCAGGATCTTCTCCATGGCAGAAGAAAAATGACAGCAGATACCTCTCTGCGTCTTGCCAGATATTTCGGAGTGTCAGATCTTTATTTCCTGAATATCCAGAATGATCTGGATATCCGCAGGGCAAGGATGGAAATAGAGAAGGACCTTGCGGACATTGTCCCTGTTTCAAAACTGTCTCTTTGATCATCAGAACGCAGAATGATCCCATACCGCAATGAACTGCTGAAATTCGCGGGAGGGATCATTTTTTTGCGGACCGGACTTTTTTGTATCAAATCAGAAAAAAAATACAGAACCATGCGTGGAAATTGAAGATTCGAACGCAATAAATATGGTGGGCGGGGAAAAAAGCATTTCTTTCCCGCCTGCACACAGGATCACCATAACGGTGGCGGTTGTCCTCCCCATGAATATTGAGGGAGGAGGCGTTTCCCTCTGAAACGAATGATTCGCCAGGGAGGTAAGCACCATGAGTATTGAAACTGTAATTTCATTACTTTCATTAGTAGTGAGCTGTATCGCCTTAGGGCTGCAGCTTGGAAGCAGTATAAATACGAAAAACGATCGCCCGTCCAGCAAACGTTAACGATCGTTTTCGTTAATTCTTGAGGACAACCGTCATCGGTGATCCTTTCACATGCATATCATAGCACATCATCAAAAATTCTTCTGTGAAAACTGAAGAATCTGCAGAATGATGCGTGAAGACTGCCTTAGCAGCTGCAGCCTGGAAGCAGTATAGATACGAAAAACGATCGCCCGTCCAGCAAACGTTAGCGATCATTTTCGTTAAACCTTGAGGACAGCCGTCATCGGTGATCCTTTCACATGCATATCTTAGCACATCTTCAAATAGTCTTCTGTGAAAACCGGGAGATAAAAAAGTTAAATTTTTTTACGAAACCTGTGACCTGATCCATGCAAACCCTGTGTATTAAGGTGAAAGGGGCAGAGAAAGAAAAGCCCGGAGGTAAGAAAAATGTTTAAAGCAATGATCGCAGGAGCAGCGGCAATCGCAATGTTAACAGGAACAGCAGCTATGGCCAGTCATCATACAGACGCACTCACACCGGTTGCACGTACAGAGACACTCGGCGGATGGACACCTGCAGAAACAGTCATCACAGAAGATATGCAGGAGATCTTCGATGAAGCAACAGACAAACTGATCGGCGTCAATTATGAAGCAGTTGAATTCATCGGAAAGCAGATTGTAAACGGAACAAATTATAAGTTCAAAGCTGAAAAGCAGATTGTATATCCGGGCGCAGAAAAAGAAGAAGTGATCGTGACAGTCCATATGGATCTCGACGGAACAGTCAGCGTACTGAGTATTGAATAAAAACAAACAAATCAATCAGGCGTGTCATAAAAATCCTTCCCCTCATAAAACATTGACAGGCAGAAACAGAAAGAGACTCCGGCCGGGAGTCTTTTTCCATCCATGTCCATGGTGACTGCCGGTAAATGGGAAGAGTGCTTGGCAGATCCGGAAACAAATCACATTGTTGCGTTATATTAACGGTACAGCATGTGTAATAAGCTGCAGCATTATACCTGAAATATGAGTGTCAGCAGGCAATCATACTGCACAATGACGGCAAAGAAACAGATTGGAGAAATTATGTCCGATAAAAGAATTGACAAAAGAATCATTCACTCAAAACAGTTCATCAAAAACGCGCTGATCGAACTGATGAAGGAGAAAACAATCGACAGGATCTCCGCTGTGGAGCTGTGCAGCCGTGCGGATGTCAACCGGAAAACATTCTATGCCCATTATTCCAAAGTGGAGGACGTGCTGGAGGAAGCGGAAAACGAAATGATTGCCGGGATCAGGAAATATGCGCTGCCGGATCTTTCAAGGCCGGACGTTGTCGGATTTCTGCATTATGTGCAGAAACACAGAAATACATATCTTTCCCTGATGAAGAACCGCAGCAGCAGAATTAATGAAAAGATGCATGTCCTGATTGCGGATTACGGACAGCGGAGGTTTCCGGGTGCGAACCTTTCTGAAAATGCAGGAATATCTACTGCAGAACCGCCACTTACAGTTCAGCACTGTTGATTGAAGACTTGCTTAACAGAGGCTGTGCAATGCCGGCTGAAAAGCTGGGAAACCTGATCTATAATATCGGGATTTCGATCTATCAGTCATTTACCGAATATATGCAGGATCCTTCTGTACAGCAATTATCAAAAAACTGCCGCGCAAAGCCACAGCAGTCTCTATATCTGAATTCCTGATTCAATGATTCATTCGTGCCAGGAAGCGTCGCCGATGCCTGTGCAGCGGATTGACTTAACCGTAAGGGGAAGAAGATCTTCTTCATCAAAGCTTTCATCGAATTTGCCTTCAAAGGAAGCTTCGTAGGAGAAATACTGATTTCCGAGAACCGCAGTGTTATCAAGTGTATTCCATCCGGAAATCCAGAAGCCTTCATCGGTGAGTTCGCCGAAAGTCTTTCCGGCATACTTCTGTGTATCGGATTCAGAAGGAATCTTTTCGCTTACATTGATGATTTCTTTGATTTCAAGAGGAGCGACAATCTCATTCTTCTTTCTTTCGTATTCCGGATCGGAAAAATCAAGTTCGAAGAGAGAACCGGAAAGTTCCGGCGTCAGCTCTGCGATTGTCTGATATACAGTTCCGTTCAGTTCAAATGCATACAGATAATAATCATCCCCATACGCTTCTCCGCGGGAACCCAGTGCGAGCACATCGCCGATGGTTTCCGCGTCTTTTATATCCGAAACTGCTTCTCCTTGCCAGCCTGTGCTGAGCATGAATACAGCAATATATTCTGTATCCGCATCAGCAGTGATCTCGATCGTATCTTCCCGGGAATAGTCCTCTCCATCCTTTGTCCATTTGGCAAACAGATAATCGTCTTCCGGCTGGGCGGCAAGAATCAGTTCTGTTCCCGGAGCGACATTCGATACATGAGACTGTATGGGTTCAGGAGCGAATGCAGGAACTTCTCCGTTATCAGATACTGCAATCTGACCGGATCCTTCCGTATTCACCTGAATCGTTACTGTTTCTTCAGCAGGTTTCTCCTGCTTTTTCTGCTGTGCGCATCCGAAAGTCAGGACTGCCGCACAGACAGCCGCAAACATTCTGTTTTTATTAGTTTTCATTTGTAAAACCCTCCGGCAGTATTCTAATTGACCCGCTTCATAAAGTCGACAGACATTCAGTTCAATCATCTTAAGATCAATCTGTCCTGAAATCTCACTTTGATGCAGTCCGGCTCAGATGACGCATGATCCTGATTGCCGTTCACAAATTTTTTTGAGAAAACAGCGTGGAGACTGCGGATTTGAAGTTAATAAATATGGCAGGCGGGAAAAAGCATTTTTCCCTGCCTGCAGGATCACCATAACGGTGGCGGTTGTCCTCCCATAAACATCAAGGGAGGTGGCGGCTCCCTCTGAAACGAATGATTCGCCAGGGAGGTGACGCTATGAGTATTGAAAATATCTTCAATGCGATCAGAACTGTTACAGGCGTCGCAAGCCTGCTGCTGCAGATTGCAAAATATATTCGAGATACGAAAAACGATCGCCCGTACACCAAACGTTAACGATCGTTTTCGTTAATCTTTGAGGACAGCCGTCATCGGTGATCCTTTTACATGCTTATCATAGCACATCATGTATCAGGCTTCTGTGAAAACTGAAGGTTAAAAAAAGTAAAAATATTTTTCCGAAACCTGTGACCTGAATCATACAAACCCTGTGTATTAGGGTGAAAGGGGCAAAGAAAAGAATGCCCGGAGGTAAGAAAAATGTTTAAAGCAATGATCGCAGGAGCAGCAGTCATCGCAATGTTAACAGGAACAGCAGCTATGGCAAATCATAATACAGATACACAGACACTCGGCGGATACACAAAAGAAGAAACAACAGAGATCAGTGAAGAAATGATCGAAATCTTCGATGAAGCAACCGACAAGCTGATCGGCGTCAATTATGAAGCAGTTGAATTCATCGGCAAGCAGATTGTCAACGGAACGAACTATCAGTTCAAAGCAGAAAAACAGGTTGTATATCCGGGCGCAGAAAAAGAAGAAGTCATTATTACAGTCCACCAGGCACTGGATGGAACGATCAGTGTACTGAGTATTGAATAAGCAGCAGAAAACAGCATAACAGGCATACCCGTTCTCTTTCCAACCCCCTGAAAGCAGAATGGAAATATAGACCTCCTTTCCATAAGACCGGGCCCTCAGCATCCCGGTCTTTATTCTGTGTGGCATATTTTTTGTCAATGAGAAATGGTGGAATAGAAACGTCAGAAGGGAAAATTGAATATGAAGAGAATTCTGAATCCATTGTTGGCTGCTATGATGATGATGATGATCTCCTTATGTGGATGTTCATCCGCTGAACCTGCAGAAGAACCTGCCAAAGATGAAACGGCAAGCGAAACTGTTCTGGAAGAAACGGAAGAACCTGTTCATGAAGAAGAAACAGTTGATGATCCGGCGTGGGATGAACTGGAAAGTCTTGGGAAAATCGAAACAGAAAACGGACTGTTCTTTGTGTCAATCACACTTCCTGCAGATTTTGTGGGTGAAGAAGTAACCCAGGAAAGCATTGACGCCAATGCCGGCATCAACTATACATCCGGAAAACTGAATGAGGACGGATCAGTTACCTACAGAATGACCAAAGCACAGCACAGGGCAATGCTTGATTCCATATCACAAAGCATTGAAGATTCCTTAAAGGAATTGACAGAAAGCGATCAGTATGCCTTCAAAGAAATCACTCATAATGATGATTTCACTTCCTTTGATGTCACACTGACAACCGAGGAACTGGGAATCACCGAAAGCTTCATGGTCATAGCTTTCTATATGTACGGCGGCATGTATTCGATCTTCACCGGAAAACAGAAAGACATTACAGTTAATTACTACTCCTCAAACGGAGATCTGTTGAATACCGGCAGTTCGGCAGACCTTGCCGGATAAAACAGGCTACGGCGGATCCTGTGCGGTCCGCTGCTTTTTTCAATTTCCTGTTTCGCAATATGCAGAGATACGGTATTGTCTTAGGTGGGAAACAGATTATATGAAAATCATTGAAATCACAGGAAAAAACTACAGCGGCAGCTATGCAAAAACAAGAACCGCAAGCCGTGCGGTCATTGTGAAAAATGACAAGATCCTTCTGACTTATGAAGCCAATATTGACCAGTACATGATCCCGGGCGGAGGACTGGAAGAGAATGAAACACCGGCAGCCTGCTGTATCAGGGAAACAGCAGAAGAAACAGGATTTCTCATTGAGCCGGCTTCCTGCGTACTTGAGATAGATGAATACTATCAGGACAGCAGATTCATCAGTTATTACTTTCCTGCAGAGATTGCCGGAGAAACGGAAATGCATCTGACGGAAAATGAGAAGATGACAGGCGCCGGGCCGGTATGGATACCTGTGTCGCAGGCAATGAAGATCTTTTCTGATCATGCGTCCTATGAAGGAATCAATGAAGAAAAAAGAGGCCTTTATTACAGAGAATATACAGCACTTCAGAATATTGAAAAGGACAGGACGTAATAATGAACGGAACAGCTGAATTGAAAACAGAACGCCTTCTTTTAAGAAGACACCGCATGGAAGACGCGGAAATTCTTTACAGGAATTTCGGCAGCGATGAAGAAATGTATGCATATTCTGGATGGAATCCTTATGAAACACCTGAGAAGGCGGAAGAAACCGTGCACCGTTTCATCAGCAGCTATGATCAGCCTGATTTTTATGGCTGGGCAATTGAAAAGGACGGAAAGCTGATCGGTACAATCGGCGCCTATGATTATGATCCTGGGAAGAACTGCATTGAAGCAGGCTTCAGCATTGAAAGAGCGTCATGGAATCATGGCTATGCGACGGAAGCTCTGAAATGTGTCCTGGATTATCTTATGGAACACGAAGGCATCAGTACCGTCACCGCGTGGTGTGCTTTGGACAATACCGGTTCAAAAAGAACACTGGAAAAAGCAGGGATGAAACAGCTCAGGGTGAATAAAGACGGACTGAATGTCAATGAAAGAACATATGATCAGCTGATTTACGCCATCCGGAAAGAAACAGCTGATTCAGAAAAGTAAGAGGCAATCGATGATGAAAGCAGAGAAGATCAATCTCAGGGATCCCTTTGTCCTGGTTTATGAGAACCGGTATTATCTTTACGGCACGAGAGGGGAAACCGCCTTTGCGGATGAAGCATTCGGATTTGACGTTTATGTCAGTGAAGATCTGGAAGATTGGGAAGGTCCGCATGAAATCTTTCACAGACCGGAAAACTTCTGGAGCAGGAAATGTTACTGGGCACCGGAGGTGTATCGCTATCAGAACAGATTCTTTATGTTTGCGACATTTGCGGATGAACATAACGGTCTTGGAACAGCAGTACTGGTATCGGATTCACCTGAAGGACCGTTTGAAATGCATTCGGATGGCTATGTGACACCGTCGGACTGGAGATGTCTTGACGGAACACTCTATGTATCTCAGGAAGGAAAGCCGTATATGGTTTTCTGCCATGAATGGGTGCAGATCAAAGACGGCACAATCTGTGCAATGGAGCTTTCCGAAGATCTGAAGAAAGCCGTCTCAGAGCCGCGCACACTGTTTTCCGCTTCTTCGGCAGAACCGTTTGTCAGAGAATATCAGCCTGCGCATTATGTCACGGACGGACCGTTTCTGATCCGCACTCCTGACGGCAAGCTTCACATGCTGTGGTCAACCTACGGCATCACCGGATATGTTGAAGCGACGGCACACAGTGACAGCGACGAAATCACCGGGACATGGAAAGCAGACGCAGAACTGCTTTATGATCATGACGGCGGCCACGGCATGATATTCAAGGACCTGAAAGGCAATTACTGCCTCAGCCTTCATTATCCCAATACATTCGGATCGGAACATCCGCGTTTCATTCCTCTGGAATATACAGATACCTTCCGTTCAAAAGACTGAATCTCAGTACCTGCATGCATTGCGTGCAGGTGCTTTTTTTCTTTTTTTAATTATTTCTCCAAAACCTGTGACCTGATCCATAGAAACCCTGTGTATTAGGGTGAAAGGGGCAAAGAAAAGAAAAGCCCGGAGGTAAAGAAAAATGTTTAAGACAATGATCGCAGGTGCAGCAGTCATCGCAATGTTAACAGGAACAGCTGCTATGGCAAATCATAATACAGATACACAGACACTCGGCGGATACACAAAGGAAGAAACAACAGAGATCAGTGAAGAAATGATCGAAATCTTCGATGAAGCAACCGACAAGCTGATCGGCGTCAATTATGAAGCAGTTGAATTCATCGGCAAGCAGATTGTCAACGGAACGAACTATCAGTTCAAAGCAGAAAAACAGGTTGTATATCCGGGCGCAGAAAAAGAAGAAGTCATTATTACAGTCCACCAGGCACTGGATGGAACGATCAGTGTACTGAGTATTGAATAAACATCATAAGCATCATTAACAGAATACATAAAGCGTGTCAGTGAACCCTTCCCCTCCAAAATATAAAATTGACAGGCATAAACAGAAGAAGACTCCAGCTGGGAGTCTTTTTCAGTCCATGCGCACAGTGACTACCCTGGGGATGACAGTTATCTGTTCTGAGACAGAAATTTCAAATTGCGGTGAGGATTCCGCCTCTTTCATTTGAATAATCTCTCAGGAGGAAAAAAGAATCATGAATAAATCCGAACTGGAACAGAAGATCGATTCACTCGGTTTTACCGATGATCTGATCTTCAAACTTGTCCTCTCTTCCCATCCTGATATCTGTAAGGAACTGATCCGCAGGATCATTCCCGGAACAGATGTTTCAGACCTGCGCTATCTGAGCACGGAACATGAAATCATCGTTGACCTGAAAGGAAAAAGAATCCGTCTGGATATGTATGCGGAAAATGACAGAGACCGCTATGACCTTGAAATGTATCAATGGCGTCCGGACAGTATCGAAAAGACTGCGGAGTACCATGCGTCCATGATGGCATCGGACCTTCGCATCGCAGGTACTCCGGATGAATTGAAGAACATCACGGTGATTCTCTTCTGTGCCTTTGATCCGTTTAAACTTGAAAGACCTGTGTACCATGTTCATGAGATACTGGACGATGATCCTGCTCACATATACAATGGGATTGTACACAAATACTTTATTTCCAACAGAGGAATCGATCAGGCGTCAGATGAAATGAAGCCGGTCATTCAGCTTTTATCAGGCAGTTCTGAAGAGAATGACGATCCGTTTTATCAGAAGATACAGAATGCGGTAAATGAGGCAAAGAGGGACAGTGCCAAAAGGAAGATCATTATGTTACAGCTGGAATGGGAACAGGCGATCAGAGAAGAAGGAAAACTGGAAGGAAAACTGGAAGGCATTAACGAAGAAAGAAAAAGCTCAATTCAGAAAATGCTGAAGTCTTTACGGAAATTCAAAGTTTCCGAAGAAGAAATCCTCAGCGAACTGCTGCAGAATTTTCCTGATGATGAAGAAAATATCAGGAAACTGATGAAACAGAACTGAGCATGCAGAAGCGGTTCAACGGAGCCGTTTCTTTTTTTGAGAATGAAAGAAACTGCAGGAATCAGCGCGGAACTTGCTTAAAAGATTCATAGTGTTAGAATAGTAAGGCTGACTTTACGCATCTCACCATGCAGAAGTCATAACCGCATCAGAATCGATGTCCTTCGATCCGGCAAAAACATTGTTCTTTCAGAGGATGAAAGCTTTACTGAACCGATCACACCGGACTTCTGACTGAAAGAAAGGAATCAGAATTTATTTTTATGAAAGCAGTTTTAAACTACCGCAACGCCGCCGAAAAAGCATTCCGCCTCTTTGCGGCATGCATGATCTCTTCGTCTCTGCTTGCCGGCTGTTCCGCAAACGCGGCACATCAGCCTGCAGAAACAGAAAACACAAAGGAAACAGAGACCGCAGAAGTGAAGCCTCCTGAAGATCTCATCAATGAAATCGCTGACCTGATTGCGGAAGGAAGCTATGCCAAGGCAGTGACTGAGGCAAACACTGTAAGAATCAGCGCCAAGACAGACCATTCCCTTGATGATGAAACCATCGCTTCCTTCGACAATCTGTATGCTTTGATGAAGCTCTGCCAGTATCTGGAAACAGAAGATACAGAAGCCGCAGCACCATGGGTGGAAAAGATTGATTATGAAAAGCTTCCTGAATCCGTAAAGGGCGTCTATGACAGCCTCATGAAGGATTACGGAAAGCAGCTGGGAAAATAAGAATTCCTGTTCAAAGACCTGTGTATCATGCGCGGGTCTTTTTGTATCTCTGTCATCAGAATGCTTATAATGGAAATGGGAAAAAAGGAGAAAGATCATGAAATTCAGATGCAGACTTTTGATTGGTATTTTGTTGTGTATGTGTCTTTTTGGCTGCGGCGCAGAGAAAAAAGCAGATTCAATCGATGTGCTGTATCTGCCTCTGGATGAAGCTTTGGCAGTTCTTGAAGAAGCAGGGTATACCGGCATTTCCGTAGACCGGCCTTCAAACAGACTGAAAGATGATGAATGCATCGTGACG
This sequence comes from uncultured Erysipelotrichaceae bacterium, assembly GCA_947167125.1. Lineage (GTDB taxonomy): Bacteria > Bacillota_I > Bacilli_A > Erysipelotrichales > Erysipelotrichaceae > Bulleidia. The sequence goes on along the minus strand of CAMVGT010000050.1, from coordinate 1,138 downwards.
GATCTGAAGTTCACGGATGCACATCCGGTTCTTACCTGTGAGAAGCTGATCCGGATTTCTCTCAAAGTACAGATGAGTGAATCGTCTGATCCGGATGCAGAAATCCGTTTTTATTTCGATGACAGGGAAGTCGGAACAGCCGCCTTTGGCTCGCTTATGGCCGGCAGTATCAATACCGCAAAGGGACTGCATTCTTTCAAAGCGGAAGAAATCAGCAGTTCAAAGACCTGTTCCTGGGATTTCAGCATTTCAGATGACACTGTATATACCATCACATTGAACGGGGAAAACGGTGACGTGTCTTTTGAAGAAATCACAGATAATTCAAGGCCTTCTGAACATGATCACGGTTCCGGCTCCGGTATCAGACCCAAAGAAGAGGAACCGGCTGAAGAAAGCGGGCTGCAGGAAATCATCATTGACGGCATCTGGTCCATGCAGCTGGCTGATACATGGACTGTGCATGAAAACAGTGCCGTACCCAAAGACCAGGAAGGAACTGCTGAAATTACATGGGCAGTCATCGATTATCCGGTCTTTACGGAGGATTTTGAACAGCAGTACAAAGAAGTCTTCTTCACAATGGATACCGGCTGGACTCTGATTGAGTCCGTCCCGTGTGATATCAACGGAATCAGAATGATGCATTTCGCTTCATCCATATACGGTCCGGAATATTCGCAGACGAACCGTTACGAATTTGTTTTCTTCAGTTCAGAGACTGGTCATCTTATTTCCATCCGGTTTGTGTTTGAAGGAGAAATGCCTTCAGAACTGTACGGTGAATATATTGAGGCTGTGCATTCCATTTCCCTTCAGCAGTAAAGACATAAAAAGAACGCGAAGCCGTGAGGTTCCGCGTTCTTTTGAATTTACATGAGTTCGTTTCCCAGCAGTTTTTTATACAGAATGAATGCCAGTCCTGCAGTCAGTACATCGGACACTGCCTGGGCACTGATGACGCCGTAATATCCGAACAGCGAGGAAGTGATCAGAATGACTGCCGCATAGATGTATCCCTGTCTGCCTGCGCTGAGCAGGAATGCGCCGGAAGCTTTTCCGGTTGACTGGAAGATGCAGGTGGTAACCATTGTATAGCCGATAAACGGCATACCGGCAAGAATCGCCCTGACCATCG
>CAMVGT010000049.1 GCA_947167125.1 uncultured Erysipelotrichaceae bacterium | reverse complement strand
GATATGATCGCCCTCGGCGCAATGCGCGCACTCAGGGATATGGGATACCGTGTTCCGGATGATGTATCAATGATCGGATTTGACGGAATTGAATATACACGCTACTGCGTGCCGCGATTGGCAACGGTGAACCAGGATGCGGCGGCACTTGCGGCAAGGAGTGTCGAGGATCTTCTGATGCGGATCAGCTACAGCCGCGAGGCAGTCCATGAAATGATTCCGTTTACCATCATACGCGGGGAAAGTGTCAAAGACCTGCGCTGAACAAAGGTTTTGATCCGGAAAATGCTGAAAAATTCCGGATTAAAATAAAAAATTTCAATAAACCTCTTGAAATGAAAGCTTTCAATGGGTATATTGAAATTGTAATTGTAAACGTTTACGGTAACGTTTACGAGAGCAAAAGCTCAAAAAAATTGGAGGAAAGAATATGACCGCAAAGAAGTTTTTAACCACAAGTCTCTCCGCTCTGCTTAGCGTCGCAATGCTCGCAGGATGCGGAGGCTCTAACAACAAACCTGCCGATGGCGGCGAAGCCAGCGGCGGAGAAGCAGAAACACCTACAGAAGAAAAAGTAAGCGCAACAGTCACTGTCTGGGGACCTCAGGAAGACCAGTCCAGTGATAACGGCGAATGGCTGCAGACACAGTGCGACTCCTTCGCAAAACAGCATCCGGAATGGGATCTGACATTCAAGTTCGGTGTATGCTCTGAAGGCGACGCAAAGACCAATGTCGGAACCGACCCGAGCGCAGCCGCAGATGTCTATCTGTTCGCAAACGACCAGATTCCTGATCTGATCAAGGCAAACGGTATCGCGGAACTCGGCGGATCAACAGTTGAGGAAATGAAGAAAAACAACTCCGCCACAACCGTCAATACAGTCACATACAACGGATCTGTATACGGCTATCCGTTCACAGCCAACACATGGTTCATGTACTATGACAAGAGCGTCTTCTCCGATGAAGACATCAAGTCTCTTGACGCAATGCTTGAAAAGGGAAAGGTTGCTTTCCCGCTGGATAACTCCTGGTACATCGCTTCCTTCTATGTCGCAAACGGATGCACACTGTTCGGTGAAGACGGCGGAAACGCTGATGCAGGAATCGACTTCTCCGGTGACAAGGCAGTCGCAGTTACCAACTACCTGGTTGATCTGGTTGCCAACAAGAATTTCGCAAACGGCGATGTAGGCACAGTATCCGACGCAAAGGCATTCTTCTCCGGCACATGGGATTACCAGAAGGCAGTTGACGCTTATGGCGACAACGTCGGTATCGCACAGCTTCCGGCAATCACAATCGACGGACAGCAGAAGCTCATGAAGTCCTTCGCAGGTTCCAAGGCAGTCGGTGTCAACCCTGCAACAGCTCTCTATTCCGAACATCCTGAAATCGCAGTCGCTCTGGCTGCATGGCTCGCAAATACAGGAAGCCAGCAGATGCACTACAATCTGAGAAACATCATCCCGACAGACAACAACATCGATGTAGGCGATGACGCTCTGGCAAGAGCACAGATGGACACAATGGCAAACACTTCCGTCGTTCAGCCGCTCCAGGAAGGCATGGGCCAGTACTGGACACCTGCTCAGTCCATGGGTGAAGAAATCGTCAAGGGTACAGTTACTCATGACAACGCTGCTGAAAAGACAGAAGCAATGAACAAATCCATGAACGAATCTGCAGTTCAGTAATCTGACATAAAACGGATCTGAATCAAAAAAGAGTGCGGAGAAGTGCCCCGCGGGCATTACCCGCACTCTTATCAGAAGGAGAAAGCATTATGAGCGTTAGAAAGGATGAATACAGTGTAGGAAAAGCGATTGCCAAAGGCGATCTGTATACCAAGCTGTCCGCAGTCTTTATGGGAGCGGGCATGGCCGGACATAAGCAGATCGTAAAAGGAATTCTCGTGTTCCTGTGTGAAATCGCGTTTATTCTCTACATGATCAATAAAGGGCTGGGACATTTAAGTCAGCTCGTATCTCTTGGCGATGCGGAACAGCAGAAGGTATGGAACGAGGCGAAACAGATTTATGAATATACACAGGGTGACAACTCGCAGCAGATTCTTCTGTTCTGTGTTGTGACGCTGTTTATCATCGCCGCGATCATTGTCCTCTGGGTTCTGCAGATGCGCCATTCCTACAAACTGCAGAAAGAGATCGAAAAGGGAAATTCCGTACCGACATTCAAACAAGATATTGTTTCCCTGTTCAACGGCAACCTGCACATCACACTGATGTCGCTGCCTTGCCTGGGAATTCTCGTATTCAATATCGTACCGCTTGTCTACATGATCTCAATGGCCTTCACCAGCTATTCCAAGGAAGGCGAACATCTGATCCTGTTTGACTGGAACGGGCTGACACAGTTCAGACGTGTGCTGAACATGCAGGGAAATATCGGCCGGCAGTTCTGGCATGTACTGGGATGGACGGTTGTGTGGGCAATCTTCGCAACATTCCTGAACTACATTCTGGGTATGATCCTGGCAATGATCATCAACCGGAAGGATACCAAAGGAAAAGCATTCTGGAGATTCTGCTTCGTGCTTTCCATCGCGGTTCCCCAGTTTGTCTCCCTGATGGTCATGAACATCATGCTGCAGCCAAACGGTGCCGTGAATGTCTTATTGAGAAATGCCGGATTAATTGCCCCGGGCGCATCGCTTCCGTTCTGGACCGATGTGACATGGGCAAGAATCACAATCATTGTCATCAACCTGTGGATCGGTATTCCGTATACGATGCTGCAGGTGACCGGCATTCTGCAGAACATTCCTTCCGAACTGTATGAAGCGGCAGAGATGGACGGGGCAGGACCGGTGAGGACCTTCTTCTCGATCACACTGCCTTACATGCTGTTTGTCACAACGCCGTATCTGATTACATCATTTGTCGGCAATATCAATAACTTCAATGTCATCTATCTGCTTTCCGGAGGCGGACCGACATTCGTCGGCGATACCGCAGGTCAGACCGATCTGCTTGTCACATGGCTCTACAAGCTGACGATCGACCAGCAGTACTACAACCTCGGCGCGGTCATCGGCATCATGACATTCGTCATCCTGACGATCATCACTCTGGTTACCTACCGGAATTCCGCATCCTATAAGAACGAGGAGGCGTTCATGTAATATGACTGCAATGCAAAAGAAAAGAAACAGACGGAATCCGCGCAGAGTTGCAGTGAATATTGCTGTTCACATTCTGCTCGGTATCCTGGCAGTCATCTGGCTGCTTCCGATCTTCTGGATCATTCTGACAAGCTTCCGTGCGGAGCCGGGTGCCTATACCAACACCTTCCTTCCGCAGGGCTATACCCTGAACAACTATGTCAAGCTGTTCACGGACCGCAATGTCATCAATTTCCCGAAGATGTTCACCAATACACTGATCATCGCGATCATCTGCTGCTTCATTTCGACATTCTTCGTTCTTTCCGTCGCATACAGCCTTTCCAGAATGCGCTTCGCATTCCGCAAGCCGTATATGAACCTGGCTATGATCCTGGGTCTGTTCCCGGGTTTCATGACCATGATCGCCCAGTACTTCATCTTAAAGTCAATGGGCTTAACCGAAGGCAGCGCAATCCGCATCGGTCTGATTGTTGTCTATTCAGCCTGCACGGGTCTCGGCTTCCAGATTGCCAAAGGCTACTTCGATACAATCCCGCGTTCGATTGATGAAGCGGCGATTATCGACGGCGCTACCCAGTGGCAGGTCTTCACAAAGATCACAATGCCGCTCGCAAAACCGATTGTTATCTACACCGTCATGACATCCTTCATCGCGCCATGGGTCGACTTCATTTTCGCCAAGGTTCTCTGCCGCGCAAACGCGGATCAGTGGACTGTCGCGATCGGCTTATGGAACATGCTGCAGAAGGAATATATCTATCAGTGGTACACATGCTTCGCGGCCGGCGCGGTTATCATTTCCATCCCGATCGCCGCTCTGTTCCTCTATATGCAGAGATTCTATGTCGAAGGCATGTCAGGAGCCGTCAAGGGATGAATTTCCCGAAGAAAATCAAATCTGTTTTCTGCGCGCTGCTGGCATCCGCTGTTCTTACGGCATGCACGGATTCTAAGGAGACAGCAGACAGCCCGTCTGCTGTCTCTTCTTCTGTTCAGATGATGGAACTGAACAGCAGCCTGGAAAATGTGTATATCGATGACGCATACCGCAATACCTATGAGATCTTTCCGTATTCCTTCTGCGATTCCAACGGAGATGGCATCGGAGATCTGCAGGGGATTATCTCAAAGCTGGATTATATTCAGGATCTCGGCTTTACCGGCTTATGGCTGACGCCGGTCCATCCTTCCGATACCTATCATAAATATGATGTCGATGATTATTATGCGATTGATGAAGAATTCGGAACGATGGCGGATTATGAGCAGCTGATCGCAGAATGCAAAAAACGGAATATCCGCGTCTATATGGATCTTGTGCTCAACCATACATCCGATACCAATGAATGGTTTGTCAAAGCCCATGAATATTTAAAGGAACTTCCCGGTGACTGGGAACCGAGCGTTGACTACTGTCAGTACTTTGACTATTACAATTTCTCACGCGAAGCGAAAGACGGCTATGCACCGCTTGCGGATACCAACTGGTATTATGAAGCGCGCTTCTGGAATGAAATGCCGGATCTGAATCTGAACAGTACCTACGTGCGGAATGAGATTGAAAACATCATGCGCTTCTGGCTGGACAAAGGCGTTTCCGGTTTCCGTCTGGATGCAGTCACATCTTTTTTCACCGGTGACCCGGAATCAAATAAAGAATTCCTGCGCTGGCTGGTGAGTACCGGCAAAGCCATAAAGAGCGACTGCTATTTTGTCGGGGAAGGATGGACATCAAGAGATGAGATCGCTTCCTATTATGAAAGCGGCATTGATTCTCTGTTCAATTTCCCGTTTGCCGATCAGTCCGGTATCCTGTGCAATCTGATGCGCGGCAGCTACGGCGCCGAAGATTATGTCAATGCGCAGATCAGTTCCGACAGCCTTTACCGCTCAAAGAATCCTGATTATGTCGATGCACCGTTCTATACCAATCATGATATGGGCAGAAGCGCCGGCTACTATGCGCTGGATCAGGGTCCTGCCACAAAGATGGCATATGCCTTAAGCATTCTCATGAGCGGCAATACATTTGTCTATTATGGCGAAGAGCTGGGCATGAAGGGTGCCGGCAAAGATGAAAACAAGCGGGCTCCGATGTACTGGAGTGCTGATCCTTCCTATGAAGGAATGTGCGCGGGTCCTTCGGGAATGGATGAAGTCAAAATGAAATATCCTTCTTACGAAGAACAGAAGGATGATGATCTTTCTTTTGTGAATTACTTCCGTCAGGCACTGAAAATCCGGAACGCATTCCCGTCCATCGCACGGGGAACCATACGGGCAAATGAAGTGCTCAGCGATGAAGAAACCGCCGCCTATGAAAAGAGCGACGGAACACATGAGCCGGTTCTGATTGTCATCAATGTGAGCGATCAGCCGGAAACCGTCGATCTGTCTTCCGAAGCAGGGTATTCAAAACTTTCAGCGGTTCTGAATACAAGCGAAGAAGCTGTTGTTTTTGAAAACGGGACAGTATCCATGCCTGCTTATTCCATCGCGGTTTTCACAGGAGACTAAATGTATCAGACTTATATATTCGACCTTTACGAAACACTGCTTGACATACATACGGATGAAGACAGTCTCTTCTTCTGGACAAAGATGGCAGATCTTTATGCCTGCTATGGCGCCGTTTATGATCCGGAAGAAATGAAAGACATGTACCGTAAGTTCTGCAGAGAAGAAGAAATCAAAACAAAGAAAGAAGGAATCACATATCCTGAAATCGATCTGACAGCAGTATTTGAAAGGCTGCTCAAAGAAGCGCCTTCGGCAGTGTGCGTTCCGTATTCCATTGCGTCCATGAAGCGGTGGAGCGGGATGATTGCCAACACATTCAGAGTTCTTTCCAGGGACCGTCTGAAGCCGTATAAAAATGTGCTGGAAACACTGCAGAAGCTGAAGGATGAAGGCAAGAGAATCATCTTATGTTCCAACGCTCAGGCGGCTTTTACCGAAACCGAACTGGCAGTGACGGGACTGACGGATTATTTTGACGGGATTTATCTTTCGTCCGATTACGGCGGCAGAAAACCCGACAGGCTGTTTCTGGATTATGTGGTGAAAAAGGAAAAGCTGAATGCGAAGGAATGCCTGTTTATTGGAAATGATTTTGTGTCCGATATATCGATGGCATATGCCTGCGGCATGGACAGCGCATTCCTGAATACATACCGCTTTGATGAAGAAACAATTCAGAAAGAAATCAAAAAAATCAGAACTGAAAAAGAAATACTGATTCATGTGATTCAGGATATCAGAGAACTTCCGGCAATCGGAAAAGGAGAGAGCAGACATGGTGAAATGGCTGAAAGACGCAGTATTCTATGAAATCTATCCGCAGTCATTCTTCGATACAAACGGGGATGGCATCGGGGATTTTGAAGGGATCATTGAAAAACTGGATTATATCAAAGATCTGGGCGCAAATGCCTTATGGATCAATCCGTGCTTTGATTCACCGTTTATGGATGCCGGCTATGATGTGCGGGATTACAAAAAGACAGCAGCCCGCTACGGAACCAATGAAGATCTGAAACGGCTGTTTGAAGAAGCCCATCAAAGAGGAATCAGAGTGCTTCTGGATCTGGTGCCGGGTCATACATCCGATCAGCATCCATGGTTCCTGGAGTCAAAGAAAGCGGAACCCAATGAATATTCCGGCCGCTATGTCTGGACAACCCATGCCTTTGAAGGCATCGGCGGACATCCCTATATTTCCGGCATGAGCGAAAGGGCAGGGGCTTACATGCTCAACTTCTTCGCTTCCCAGCCGGCACTCAACTATGGCTGGCTGAACAGAACCGAGCACTGGATGAGCGCGGTGGATTCCCCGGAAGCCATTGCCACAAAGGAAGCGATGAAGGATGTCATGCGCTTCTGGCTGGATGCAGGATGCGACGGATTCCGTGTCGATATGGCGGATTCACTGGTCAAGAATGATGATGAAAACAAATCGGCGACAGCTTCAATCTGGGCGGATGTCAGAAAGATGCTGGATGAACATTATCCGGAAGCTGCGCTTGTATCGGAATGGTCCAATCCGTATCAGGCAATCAACGGCGGAAAGTTCCATATGGATTTCTATCTGGACCATTGGTACAACGGATACAATACTCTGCTCAGGGATTATGAAACCGGCGGAGAGGACAACAGCTTCTTCAGAAAAGGCGCAAAGAATGATATCACCCGCTTCCTGGATGATTATCTTCCCAAATACAATGCCACAAAAGAGAACGGCTATATCGCAATGTTCACATGCAATCATGACACACCGAGACCGGCACGGACTCTTTCTCAGGATGAACTGAAAATTGCGTATGCCTTCATCTTCACAATGCCCGGTGTGCCGTTCCTTTATTACGGCGATGAGATCGGCATGAAATATCTTGACGTCAGAACAAAAGAGGGCGGCTATCAGAGAACCGGATCAAGAACTCCCATGCAATGGGATCATTCCCCCAATGACGGTTTCTCCAAAGGAAGAAAAGAAGATCTCTATCTGCCGGTGGATGAAAGCGAAAACGCTCCGGTTTTATCCGATCAGATCAATGATCCCGATTCCCTTTATACCTTCACAAAGAAGATCATTCACTTACGCCACGAATATGAAGACCTTCAGGCGGACGCAGACTTTGAAGTGATCTATGGAGAAAAAGAAAAGCTCCCGTTTGTCTACAGAAGGGGAAATCTGATTCTTGCCGTCAATCCTTCTGATAAAGTGCAGAGCCTTCATCATCCGGTATTCAACTGCAGAAACATCATCTGTTCCATCAACCAAAGTGAAATCAATGGCGATGAACTGAAGATGGACCCATCCTCCTTCCTGATTCTTCAGTAACAGTCGTCATGCAATATCTGATTGGCCGGCCTGAACAGGCTGGCCTTTCTTTCTGAATGCGGGAACAGATAAAAAAAGCGCTGTGCTTTTGATAGTCCGGTATCTGAATGAAAAAACAGGACCTCAGTCCTGTGATTCACATCCGTACATATACTGCAGAACAACTTTTTTCGCAGTTTCTTCCCCGAACATTTTGGTAAACATACTGACGGCCGGGCCGCCGGCGGAAATCAGAGATTCGGCAAACCTTCTGATCTTTTCCTTTTTTGCCTGCTCATCGCAGTCTTCAGCCCGCTGCAGTTCATTGAATACAGCATCCGCATACCGCTTTGCGCTGATATCAGTACGGCTGGAAGAAGCCTTTGTCTTTTTGCCATAGCTGTAATCAAGAAGCTTTGAGTCATATTCATGGCCGCCGGACTGATAATCTTCAAGATCATCATCGCCGTTCCGGATCGAAATGCATTCCATGCGCAGAAGGGAATTGTCATCTTCAAGCAGGGTGTCATAGAATTCGGCAAGCTGCAGTTTTTTCATGCCGACGCGCATGGCGTCAAAGTTGATCAGAGGAATGTCCTTGGATGTTACGGCAAGGACTGCTGTTTCCATATTCATCAGTCCGAACATGCCTTTCACGCTCAGAATGCAGTAATGTCCGAGATTCTGCACATCATAGCAGTCGATTGAAAGATGCAGGGGACCCCTGTTCATTTTTCCGTATGTTCCGATGTTCTTTTTGGTAACGCGGAAGCGTCCTGTCAGTTCTTTGAGAATGTACTGACCTGTTGTCAATTCTTTCATACTTAGCTCCATGGTTTGTTTCGCCCACCATTCTACCATTGAACATATAAAAAGAAAAAGGTTTCCCGCGGGAAACCTTTATGTTAATCAGTTAATCTTGACTTTGTTCCAGAGGTCGGAGAGCTTCTGTACAAGCACACTGTTGTAGCGGAAGACTTCGTCCTTTTCATAGCCGACTCTCGGTACATAAGCATCGATGCCGTCGAATTCAGTTGTGCTGAGTTCTTCGGAAACTTCGAGGTTGCTGGATGTGTAGCCGACTGTGATGGAGTTGTCATAGGAAGAATCATATGTCAGGACAAAGTTGATGAATTCATTGGCAAGAGCAGGGCAGGAAGCGTTCTTGGGAATAACCATGCCGTCGCTCCATACATTTGTACCCTGTTTCGGTTCAATGTAGTCCATATCCGGGTTTTCAGCGATGATGTAAGCAGCGTCGCCGGAGTATACAACCGCGATGTCCTTCGGATCGTTTGCATTGGGGTAAGCCATTGCGTCGATTACTTCATCAGTGACATAAGCAGGGCTGACTGTTTCGTGAACCTTTCTCAGCCATTCATAGGCAGCCTGGATTTCAGCGTCATCGCTTGTGTTCATGGAATAGCCGAGAGCCTTGAAAGCGATCATGAAGGAATCTCTCTGGCTGTCATACATATAGACCTTGTTCTTATACTTTTCATCGAGGAGGATATCCCATCCTTTTTCTTCGATTTCAGCAGGATCGACATTGTTTGTGTTGTAAACAAGACCGACAGAACCGTGGAAGTAAGGAACGGAATATTCAAGGGTCGGGTCATAGACCTTCTGCATGTCGACAACATCCGGATCGAGAGCGGAGATGTTCGGGATCTTGGAAAGATCCAGCTTCTGCAGCATGTCTTCCATCAGCAGACGCTCAATCATATAGTCGGACGGAACGAGCAGGTCATAGGAACTGCCGCCCATCAGCTTTGTGTACATGCTTTCGTTGGAGTCGAACATGTCATAGTTGACCTTTGCATTGTACAGTTCCTCGAAATTTGAAACGACATCTTCGCCGATGTATTCGCCCCAGTTGTAGACATTGATGACGTTGCAGCCGTAGGCTTCCATTGCGTCGACGCCTTCTGTTTCGGTGTCTGCGCTTCCGGAACCGCCGGAACCGGAGGAGCCGCATGCGGCAAGGGAGAGAGCCAGGAGGCTGATGGATACTTTCTTAACGAATGAGCTGTTCATTTTTCTTTGATTTCCTTTCTCTGATCATAGGTACTACATTCACAAGTACGAGAACGATTGTAATGACGTAAACGATAATAGCGGATAATGCGTTGATTGTCGGATTCACACGTTTTACATTGGCGTAAACGTAGATGGAGATGTTGTTGATGCCCGGCCCGGTTGTAAACAGGGAGATGACGAAGTCATCGAACGACATCGAGAATGCGATCAGAGCGCCGGAGACAATACCCGGACGGATCTGGGGAATAATGACTTTCCAGAGTGCCTGCAGAGGTGTGCAGCCAAGATCCAGCGCCGCTTCGGCAAGGTTGGGATCCAGGGTCCTGAGCTTGGGCATGATGGAAAGAACAACGTAGGGGATACAGAATGCGATGTGCGCCAGCACCATGGTGGTGAAGCCTGTCTTGATGCGCAGGCTGGTGAACAGCAGCATGAATCCGATCGCGGTAACGATATCCGGATTCAGCATCGGCAGGTTGTTGACCTGGTTGATCGCCTCACGCAGCGCCTTCTTTGACTTGGAAAGACCGATTGCGGTAATGGTTCCGACGACTGTCGAGACAACCGTCGCGATCACCGCGCAGCTGACAGTGTACCAGATCGATTCCATGATCGTCCGGTTTTTGAACATCTTCTCATACCACTGCAGCGAGAAACCGGTGAATGTGCTTAACGACTTTGAGCTGTTGAAGCTGAAGAAGACGACATAGATAATCGGAAGATAGAAGAACAGGAAGACAAGGACGAGGAAGAGTTTTTCATAATGCTTTGTTTTCTGTTCCATCAGTCTGCCTCCGCTTCCGCACTCTTACGGTCAAGTTTTCTTGTGATGTACATGGAAATCAGGATGATGATTGCCATGATCAGGGAGATCGCGGAACCGAAGTTCCAGTCGCCTGTCGAGATGAAGTAGTCTTCGATCAGGTTGCCGATCAGGACATACTGACCGCCGCCGAGCAGTTTCGGGATGAAGAAGCTGCTGACTGCGGGCAGGAATACGAGGGTGATGCCGCTGACTACGCCGGGAAGCGAGAGCGGGAGAATGACGCGGCGGAATGTTTCCCGGTTGTTGGCACCGAGGTCATGTGCCGCGACAATCAGATTCGGATCGATTTTCGAAAGCGATGTGTAGATCTGCAGGATCATGAACGGCAGGAAGTTGTACAGCATGCCGATGTAGACCTTGATCTCGCCGCTGATCGGGAAGTTGGAGAGAATGCCTCTCCATGCATAGGTACGAACCAGCATGTTGATCCATGTCGGAAGGGTGATCAGCAGGATCATCATCGCCTGTGAATTCGGCTTCAGCTTGGCGATGATGTATGCGCTCGGATAGCCGATCGCGATGCAGATCACGGTTGTGATCACCGCCAGCTTTAAGCTTCTCCACAAGACGCCCGGGAATACCGGATCGGAGAAGAAGCGGATAAAGTTATCAAATGTGAACTGGAATGTCAGGACGCTGTTGCCTTTGACGGTGAACGCGTAGAGCACGATCATCAGCATCGGCATCACGATCATCGCAGCGGCCCAGATCACATAGGGATAGACCATTTTCGAGAAGGATTTCATGAACGCTTACCACTCATCTTTCTCATGACATGAATATCTTCCGGATTCCAGGTGAGACCGATCTTCTGGCCTTCCTCAATCCGGTCGGTTGTTTCGATCTTGATTTCACGTCCCTGGGTGGAGAAGGTGACCTTGTAGTCGCCTTCGGTGATGTTTTCATCATCGAAATCATATTTGACATCCCAGATTTCAACTCTGGAGTTGTCTTCCATGTTCCATGCATAGGCGTCAGCCCAGCGGATCAGGTCTGTGTCAAGAGCGATGGATTCCTTGATTTCATCCGCTGTCTTGTAGAAATCGAATGCCTGAATGCCTTCTTCATTGGATTCATCCTCGATTGCCTGCGGCTTTACGACAGTGATGTTGATGCGGATGATGGTTCCGGCTGCGGTTTCAAATGTGCAGGGGTATGTTCCGACTTCCTCTTTCAGTTCATATGTAACCTTGGAGAGGGAAACGAATTCATCATCCTTGTTCCATGCCTGCGCGTTTGCGCGGGCAATGATTTCGGATTCGGTAATGCCGGCAACGTCGTCGAGGTCCATGTAGAAGCTGACGGCGCTGATCTTTTCGCCTGCTTCCTCATTTTCAACGTCATGGTTGGCAGTGACATGCATTGTGACGGTCTTGGATGTACCGGAAGCTGTTTCGGCAATGACTTCATAATGCACGCCCTTGAAGAGGACGGACTTGACTTCGCCGTTGAGCAGACCCTTGTTTCTCGGAACGATGTCGACATCTTCCGGACGGATCATGATGTCAACCGGCTCATTTTCCTCAAAGCCGTAGTCGACGCATTCGTAATCCTTGTCATCGAAGCGGACCAGATTGTCTTTGATCATGTTGCCGTCGATGATGTTGGAGTCGCCGATGAAGCGTGCGCAGTATTCATTGACTGGTTCGTTATATACCTGGACAGGAGTGCCGATCTGTTCGATTTCGCCGTCTTTCATGATGACGATCTTGTCGGACATGGTCAGCGCTTCTTCCTGGTCATGGGTGACGAAGATGAAGGTGATACCGACTTCTCTCTGGATTTCCTTCAGTTCCAGCTGCATTTCCTTACGCAGGTTCTTGTCCAGCGCGGAAAGGGATTCATCAAGCAGAAGGACACGCGGCTCATTGACAAGCGCTCTTGCGATTGCGACACGCTGCTGCTGACCGCCGGACATCATTGTGACATCCCTGTGCTCAAATCCTTCCAGACCTACCAGGGAGATCATTCTCATGACCTTCTGGTCGATAATATCTTTCGCCTGTTTCTTGATCTTCAGACCGAAGGCGATATTGTCATAGACATCCAGATGCGGGAACAGCGCATAGTGCTGGAAAACCGTGTTGACATCTCTTTTATAAGCCGGGATTTTCGCGATGTCCTGGCCATCCATGATGACATGGCCTTCTGTCGCGTCCAGGAATCCGGCAATGATTCTGAGAAGGGTTGTCTTTCCGCATCCGGAAGGACCGAGCAGTGTGACAAATTCATTCTCATAGATGTCCAGTGAAATGCCTTTCAGGACAACCGTGCTGTCGAATGTCTTTACAACATTCTTTACTTCAATCAGTTTTTTCATTTTGTTCTCCCCATGTTAGAAAATCGGCGGTGTGCTGATCCAGAGCACGCGGGCAGGCGCGCCGGATCCGTTGATCAGTGTGTAGGCTTCATTTCCCTTTGTGTAGAATGTCTCGCCCTTGCGGACAGTCAGCTTATGCGGATCATTGCCCCGTTTGATGTAGATCCTGCCGGAAAGCACATAGCCGAATTCCTCGCCTTCATGCGGTTCAATCAGCTTTGAGCTTTCTCCCGGAGCCAGTTCCAGGATCAGCGGTTCCATCTTGTTCTTCTGCGCGTTCGGCACAATCCAGTGGATGGTCCGTCCTTCCTGCTCATCAATGAAGGCATCCTCTTTTGTAAAGACAATCTGTTCTTCATCTTCTTCGGCAAAGAAGTAAGACATGGAAACACCGAGCGCTTCAACAATGTCTTCCAGCGTTGTCAGCGAGGGGGAAGTCAGATTTCTTTCCAGCTGGGAGAGAAATCCTTTCGTCAGCTCCGTTCTTGAACCGAGTTCTTCCAGGGTCAGACCGTTTTTGATTCGCAGTGCTTTGATTCTTGATCCGATATCGTACATTCCGCACCCCCTAAAGTTTAGTTTTACTAATCTTTCAATTTCAGATTATCAAACCATGATTATTATACAGAAACCATGCCGCAATGCAATACATTTTAAACAGAAAGTTTACGATTATTAAATCATGCGTGACAGGCAGGAAAACATGCAGTAAGATAGTGCGGATACACTCTGAAGGAAAATCATGAACATGGATGGTTTCCGTACAGGATAAACGGATGGCGCAGGGAGATTGCAGCCGTGAAGTTTAAGCAGAACGAAACTGACGTAATTCGCAGGAATAAAATCTGCGGATTTTTTGTTTTTATCCACAATAATACGTATAGCGGTGCTCATCATTCAGGTATACCGGTCAGAATAATTGATCAGGCCTTCGCTGATCGGAATGCTTGATTTCGTTGACACCGTATGTGACACCAATTACAATGGAGGTATATCTTCACATGTCCAAATGGGAAAAACTGCTGGAAGAGATCAGAAACCTTTCAGGCAATCTGCGTTTTGAAGAACTCCAGAAGATTCTGGAAGCATACGGATATACAATGCATCAGCCGTCTTCCGGCGGAAGTCATTGTACTTTCCGTCAAGAGGGAAAAAACCCGATCACTATTCCAAAATATGAGCCAATCAAAAAGGTATACGTAAAGATGGTAAAGAAGATTGTAGAGGAGGCAGAGAAAAATGAGAACAGTGCAGGAGTACATGGAACTTCCGTACAGAATGGAAATCGTTCCTGATCCGGATGAAGGCGGGTATGCGGTTTCGTTTCCGGAACTGCCGGGCTGTGTGACCGTGGGCGATACAATTGCAGACGCAATAAATAATGCGGCTGACGCAAAAAAGGAATGGCTTACGGCAGCTGTTGAAGAAGGAATTTACATCCAGGAGCCCCGGGATCTTGAACAATATTCCGGACAGTTCAAACTGAGGCTGCCGAAAAGCCTTCACAAACAGCTTGCCGAACAGGCAAAACGGGAAGGCGTCAGTATGAATCAGTACTGCATTTACCTTCTGTCAAATAATCTCTGAGCATTAAAGATGAGCGGAAACGTTCATCTTTTTCTTTCGTACTGTGTAAAACAATTCAGAAGGATTCCCGCTTCGGCTATAATGGACACACGAAAAAGGAGAATCACGATGAAATACAATGAGAATACAGCATATATGCTGGATGTTCTGAAGCGGCTTCTTGCGGTTGACAGCCCGACCGGCTTTACCGAACAGGCAACCGACTTCTGCGTGCAGGAGGCAGTCAGCCTCGGTTTTGAAGCATCAGTCACAAGAAAAGGAAGCGTATTGATTCCGCTTGGAGGAGAAGGGGAACCTTTGATTGTCACTGCACATCTCGATACGCTTGGCGGAATTGTGGCGGAAGTCAAAAAGAACGGAAGACTCCGGATTTCCAATCTCGGCGGAATGCGCGCCGTCACATGCGAAACGGAAAATGTACGGATTTACGCAAGAAACGGAAAGATCTATGACGGATGTCTGCAGCTGAACAATCCTTCCGTTCATGTCAATCCGAAATCCGGCAGTGAAGAAAGAACATTCGATTCCACTGAAATCGTCATTGATGAAGATGTTCATACAAAGGAAGATACCCTTGCATTAGGCATCACCAACGGATGCTTTGTCTGCTTTGATCCGAGAACCGTGATCACGGAAAGCGGGTATCTGAAATCCAGATATCTTGATGACAAGCTTTCCGCAGCCATTCTCTTCGCTTTTGCAAAGAAGGTGAAGGAAGGAATCATTGCCTTAAACCGTAAGGTATATCTTTTCTTGACAACCTATGAGGAAGTGGGACATGGCGGAAAGGGAGGCCTTCCGGAAGATGCCGTTGAAATCCTTGCGGTTGATATGGGATGTGTCGGCGACGGGCTGGAAGGAAGCGAAAGAAAGGTTTCCATCTGTGCCAAGGATGCCCACGGTCCCTATGACTACAGTGTGACCGATACGCTTGTAAAGCTTGCCGAAGAAAATCATCTGCAGTATGCGGTGGATGTATATCTCAGCTACAGCTCCGATGCCCAGGCGGCAGTCAATGCCGGCAGCGATATGAAGCACGCTCTGATCGGACCGGGCGTCTACGCTTCCCATGGCTATGAAAGAAGCCATGTCGAAGGCGCTGAAAATACACTGAAGCTTCTCGAAGCTTATCTTTCAAAATAAAAAAAGGTGATTTTATTCACCTTTCCTGAGGCTGATCCTGTCGATTGATTCGGTGCGGATCAGTTTTTCTTTTGTGAATTTCGGGGTCTCAATCCTTACCAGCACCCAGGAACTGTCACATTCCAGGATCGTGTTGGTTCCATGCTTTGAATTGCCGTACATGATAATGTCGGAATCTTCATAATCCTCTTTCATTTCCAGGATCACACTCTGTCCGATATAATCTCTGACAGCTTTGAGCAGTCCCGTTCTTTCTTCATGATAGGAAGTGCCTTTCATGGAGGAAAGTTCATCTTCCAGCTGGCTGATTCTCTTTTTGAGTCCGGAGATTTCCAGATAGGCCATTAACCCGAACAGTCCGAAGACAAATCCGATATACTCCATTATTCTTCCTCCCTGAATTCAAACGCGGAAACGGAAGAAAGGGGAATGAGTTTTTCAATGGTGCCTTTCTTTGTATTCGCGCTGACTTTCATCCAGTTTCCTTCAAAATCAATCACGGTGCAGTCGGTATTGAAGAGATCGAAGTCGGCTTCATCCTCGAAGAATGAGAGTCTGACTTTCTTTCCTTTGACTTTCTCCAGAAGTTTTGACGGGATTCTGGAAACAGGAAGTTCTGTCTCCTCGACAATCTCATCCTTCAGAAGATAATCGCATGTGACATGAAGAAGGGAAGCGATATCCGCGATCTTATCGATATCCGGCATCACGGTGCCGGCTTCCCATCGGCTGACGGTCTGTCTTGTGACACAGAGGTCTTCTGCCATTTCACTCTGGGTCAGGCCCAGGTCTTTCCGCTTTGAAGCGATTTTGTTTCCAAGCTGATTCATTTGTTTTTTCCTCTCTTTACACCCAAATTGTAGATAACGGCGGTATACCGTACAAGAAACAGGCGTGTTCAGAATGTAACACGGTATGTTACATTTGCCGGAAAAACCGCATAAAACGGGTATTTTTCAAAAAATGCAGGGCATTTCTGCTCTGCATCATATTTTACGGGCTTTTTTCCCGGAGGTATCAATGAATTAAGCTGATCAGGGATTCTGCTTCTTCAGGAGCGATGCCGGTTTCAAGACTCAGCGAATAGCTGTATTTACCTTCAGTCCAGGTGAGCAGCGATACTGTACCGTTATTGCCTTTGGCTGTTACCGCATTGCCGTTTACGGTCATCTGTGTTTCTGTTTCCCAGGCATTATAGTCGCCGGAGATATCTTCGCTTCCTGCAGCCTTGCGCAATGTTGCGCATTTTGATTCATCCGCTGCCAGGTAGATGACTTCGGTCATGGTTCCCTGGTAGACAGCAATTTTTCTGGATGTGCTGTCTGCGATTGTTTTCGGGCATTCCAGTTCAAAGCCGGTGATTTCATTTGCCTCGGAGATTGTTTCATAGACCGCATACGGGGTGACGGTTGCGACACCCGGCTTGTTCATCTGTCTTGTGCCGATGAAGATCGCCAGCAGCACGACTGCCATCGCGCCAGCCAGCACTCTCATGTTAAACCATGAGAAGGCTTTCTTTTCCTGCGGAAGATATCCTTTGGGGGCAGCTTCAAGGAGATAGTCATCGCGGATCTCATTGACTGCCTTTAACATCGTGATCGGTTTCATTAGTGAACGCAGGAGACCCTGTCCATAATCTCTGATTTGGGCGGGGAGGAATGCGTTCCTGCTTTTTTTCTCCTCGTATATTGCATTCCTTATACTGTTATCCATCCGCCTGTAAAGCGAATAGTTCTGATTTGTTTGACAGGTACTGATTTCCCGTTATCAAGCATGACGCGCCTTCCATTGCAGTGGCATCCTTTTGTCATATGCTTTTTACCCTGATACAGAACTGTATCTCCAGGCTGTAAATCATACCTCTGCTTTCTGACAGACACTCTGCCTTTAGAGATCTTATGTCCTCTGAACATCCTTCCACTGTTGGGATTCTTCCTTGGCACATTTCTCTTTGTCCGGTTACAGCCGAGCTGATCTCCTTTTTTGA
>CAMVGT010000048.1 GCA_947167125.1 uncultured Erysipelotrichaceae bacterium | reverse complement strand
AGCGTTTAAGACAAATAGGGTTAAAAGTTCGGATTTATTAAAGGTTCGGATAAATCAAAAAAAGGACAGCCGCGCTGTCCTTTTCATCTGCGTTCAGGAAATCAGAGATCGGAGAGATCTTCGCCGTTTGTGGCGATGACTTTCTTGTACCAGTAGAAGGAATCCTTTCTGTAGCGGTCAAGCGTCTTCAGATCGAATTCATCTCTGTCGACATAGATGAAGCCGTATCTCTTCTTCATGCCTTCATGAGTGGAAATCAGGTCGATTGCGGACCACGGGCAGTAACCCATCATCTCAACATCATCTGTGATCGCTTCCTGCATCTGCTTGATGTGCTCACGCAGGTAAGTGATTCTGTACGGGTCATGAACCTTGCCGTCTTCGGTCAGTGTGTCATATGCGCCAAGACCGTTTTCAGTGATGACGATCGGCAGTCTGTATCTGCTGTAGACTTCACGCAGTGTGGAGCGGAAGCCGATCGGGTCGATTTCCCAGCCGAATTCTGTCTTCATGAGGTTCGGGTTCTTGACATTCTTTGCGACACCCGGAAGTCCTCTGGAATTCTGCTGGTCGCCGCCGCCTGTTTCGGTTCCGTCAGAAGCTTTGACGGTTCCTGTGGAATAGTAGTTGAAGCCGATGAAGTCCGGATGGCCGTTTGCAAGAGCTTCCGCGTCGCCTTCATGGAATTCAGGAACTGCGTCATTTTCTTCGAGATAGCTCCATACGAGGTTGTTGTATTTGCCGTAAACAGCCATATCAAGATACAGCCAGTTGCGGATCGCGTTCATATTCTGAGCAGCGATTGTGTCTTCCGGCTTGTTGGAATCCGGATAAATCAGGGAGATGTTCGGTGCCGGACCGATCTTGGCACCCGGCAGCATCTCATGGCACAGTGCCATCGCTTTTGCCTGGGCAACGAGCATATGATGGTTCTGCTGGTATGTTTCCTTCAGAACATTGGTGCAGCCTTCCGGAATGGTCAGGGTTCCGATCATCGGTCCGACCAGTGTCAGCATGTTCTGTTCATTGATTGTCAGCCAGTATTTGACTCTGTCGCCGAAGTTTTCAAACATGACCTTCGCGAAGTTCACAAACCAGTCGACAGATTCCGGATTGGACCAGCTTCCTCTCTGGTCAAGAGCTGCCGGCATATCGAAATGGAACATTGTGACAAGCGGAACGATGTCATACTTCAGGCATTCATTGATAACGTTATTGTAATATTCGATACCCTTCGGATTGATGTCGCCTGTGCCCTGCGGAATGATGCGGCTCCAGGAAATTGAGAAACGGTAAACCTTGAATCCCATTTCCGCCATCAGGGCGATGTCTTCCTTATAGCGGTGATACTGGTCTGCGCAGACATCGAGAGGAGATGTTCCTTCCGGTACTTTTTTGACGTCCTGGCAGGAAGGTCCCTTTCCGTCTTCAAGGTTTGCGCCTTCCACCTGATAGGCAGATGTGGAAGCACCCCAGAGGAAATCTTTGGGGAAAGGCTTGAGTGTCTTATGTTTCATGCGTTCCTCCTTCTTTTATTTGTTATGCATGATAAGAAGAATTTCTTTCCTTTATTATCTTAAAAAGAAACCCTGCGGTCAATGAATGACTGCAGGATGCGTATTTACATCGCAAATATTCTGCCCAGTGCTTCGCGGATCTGTTCTTCGGATGCCTGAAGATTGCCCTGGATCATCTCCTTCGGGCCGCCTCCCCTGCCGTTCAGCTCGCTGTTGATCTGCTTTGTATACTGTCTTAAATCAACGTTTCTTGAAAGGATCATATAGTTCCAGGATGTTTCGTTGCCGCTGAAGACGCATGCGATATCAGCCTTGTCCGCAAGCGCGTTGGCATGGCGCACCAGCACATTGCGGTCCAGCGGTTCATTGAAATCAAGAATCAGATGCGATCCGTCCGCAAATTCCTTCTGCTTTGCCTGCAGAAGAATTTCCGAAACCTCGCGGATTCTTGCGTCCTTCAGGGAAGATGCTTTTAATAATGCGTCAACTGCCGATGAAGTTTCCAGTTCCTTTGCGGAAAGCGCGACAGAGACCGCATGGTTTTCCTTCATTGCCTTCTGCACATACAGGAATGCGCGCATGCCGGATACCATTTCCACCCGCACACCCTTTTTATGTTTCTGTCTGCTGAGCAGCTTGATCAGGCCGATTTCACCGGTATATGCCACATGCGTTCCGCAGCATGCGCATGTATCCGCACCCGGGATATCAATAATTCTGACAACCCCGGTCAGTTCCTTCTTGGAGCGGTAGTCGATTGTTTTGAGTTCTTCTTCATCGGGAAACAGGGCAATGATCTTCTCATTCTTCATGACAATCTCATTGGCTTTTCTTTCAATCTCTTCAAGCTGTTCATCGCTTAAAGGACCGTCAAAATCAATCTGAATGACTTCACCCATATGGAAGCCGACATTTTCATATCCGAAGGCGCGGTGAATTAGTCCGGATACGATATGTTCGCCGCTGTGGTTCTGCATCAGATCGAATCGTCTGTTCCAGTCAATGATGCCATGAACCGCTTCGCCTTCTTCGAAACCTGCGGCGCATGTATGCACAATCCCTTCTTTTTTCTGCTGCACATCCATTACTGCAATCCCGTTCAGGGTTCCGATATCGTACGGCTGTCCGCCGCCTTCCGGATAAAAAGCCGTCTCTTTGAGAATCACTTCAAAGCGTCCGTCTTTTTGAGTGCACGAAACAACTTCGGAATCGAATTCCTTCAGATAAGGATTGTAATCATATAATTCTTTAAAATCTGCCATATATGTGCCTTTCAATTCATTATTTATCCGAACATGAGTATTTCAGATTTTCAAAGGAAATACAACAATTTCAAAAAAAGACCGTCCTTGCGGACAGTCTCTGTGTTTTGTCAGTCTTCTACGTAGGGAAGCAGAGCCATCTGACGTGCGCGCTTGATTGCGACAGCCAGCTGACGCTGATACTTCGCGCGTGTGCCTGTGACACGGCGCGGAGTGATCTTTCCGTTTGCACTGATAAACTTCTTCAGAAGTTCAACATCTTTGTAATCGATATACTCGATGTTGTTCTTTGTGAAGTAGCAGACCTTTCTGCGGCCTGTTCTCTGTTTTCTGAATGCCATTTCTTTTCTCCTTTACTTAGAAGGGCAGGTCATCGCTGGAAATATCCAGTCCCGCCGGTGAGGAATAGCTGTCATCAAACGACGGCTGCTGCGGCTGGGAATAGGACGGCTGCTGATAACTCGGCTGCTGGTAGCTCTGCTGATAAGAGGGCTGACCATAGCTGTCCTGATAACTGCTGCTCTGCGCTCTGGCTTCTGACTGCGCTCTTGACTCAAGAAGCTGGACATTGTCACAGACGACTTCTGTAACATAGACTCTCTGTCCGTCGCGTTCATAGCTGCGGCTCTGAAGTCTTCCGTCAACACCGATCAGGGCGCCTTTTCTTGCGTACTGACCGAGGAAATCAGCAGGCTGTCTCCAGGCAACGCAGCTGATGAAATCAGCTGAGTTCTGGTTTGTGCCATCCTGTCCTCTCCTGCGGCTGTCGCAGGCGACTGTGAATGACGCTACTGATAATCCGCTCTGTGTCTTGCGTACTTCCACGTCCTTGGTCAGTCTTCCAACCAGTACAACGCGGTTGATCATTTCTTAGCCTCCCGAACAGGAGCTTCGTCCTTTGTAATCATGAAACGGACTACGTTCGGGTTGATGCGCATCAGACGGTCATATTCCTTGACGCACTCGTTGTCTGCTTCGAAGTTTACTACTACATAGTAACCCTTCTTCATGTAATCAATCGGGTAAGCGAATTCGCGCATTCCCCATTCGTCTGTCTTAGCGACTGTTCCGCCGTTGTCTGTGATAATCTTTGCAAGACTTTCAATCAGTTCAGCTCTCTTTTCAGTCTCAACAGACTCATTGATGATGTACATGACTTCATACTTTTTCATTCGTACACCTCCTTCTGGTCTAAACGGCCATTTCTGGCAAGGAGCGGTTTTTTACCACTCGCCGTATAATATTACCAGTTTGAAGGACGCTTGTAAACAGAAAAATGGCTGAATACACAGCCATTTGAGTCAATTTATCAGGCCGATACCGGCAGGCGGTCATCCTCGACTTCCGGATGGATTTCCATCGTCACACCATTGACTTTGTACTTTTTCAGAACAAACATTGTGACAGTGGACGCCACGCCTTCCAGCGGTGCGAGCTTCTCACCGACAAAGTCCGCAACTTCACGCATTGTCTTCGCGTTGATGCTGAGAAGGAATTCGGATGAACCGCTGGTCAGATAGAGCGAAGACACTTCCGGGAAGCGGGCAATCCGCTCCGCGATCTTGTCATACCCTTTGTCTCTTTCCGGCTTTGCGGAAACGCCGATAAAGGCGTCGACATGATCCACATTTGTTTTGTCCCAGTTGATGACGGTATGGTAGCCGCAGATGATTTTCTTTTCTTCCAGACTGTTCTTTGCCTTTTCCACAGTCTCTTCGCTTTCACCGAGAATATCCGCAAGATCCGTTACAGTTGCACGGGGATATTCGGAAAGCAGGTCGAGCAGTTTCATTTCATCCATGTTTATTCTCCTTTGATTTCATTCAGGAATTCCTGAATTCTCTTCATCGCTTCGCGCAGATGGTCAATGCTGTAGGCATAGCTGATTCTCGCATACCCTTCCCCGCATGCACCGAAGGCATTGCCGGGAATGATTGCGACATGTTTCTTCTGCAGCAGTGCTTCGCAGAATTCATCGGAAGTCATGCCGCTGCTTGTGATATTGGGGAATACATAGAACGCACCCTGGGGTTCAAATGTGCGCAATCCCATTTCATTCAGCTTTCTGACGCAGTACTGTCTTCTTAAGTCATACTGCTTTCTCATATAATCGACATCATCATCGCAGTCTTTGAGTGCCGCGATCGCCGCATACTGGCTGGTTGTCGGAGCCGACATGATGCAGCTTTGATGAATCTTTGTCATCGCCGCAATCAGAGGTCTCGGACCCGCCGCATAGCCTAAGCGCCAGCCGGTCATGGAGAAGGTTTTGGAGAAACCGTTGACAACGATTGTCCTTTCCCTCATGCCGGGCATATTGGCAATGGATTCATGATGGTTCTGATAGCTTAATTCAGAATAGATTTCATCGGAAAGCACGATGATATCCGTACCGCGCAGAACTTCGGCGATCGCTTCAAGATCCTCATGTCTCAGCACAGCACCGGTCGGATTGTTCGGATAGCCCAGCACAAGAATCTTTGTCTTCGGCGTAATCGCGTTTCTGATCTGTTCCGCGGTAACGCGGAATTCATTTTCCTCGCTTGTCGCCACCGGCACCGGTACGCCTCCCACCAGGGTTGTGATCGGGTCATAGCATACAAAGCACGGTTCCGGAATGATGACTTCATCGCCCGGTTCAATCAGGGCGCGGATCGCAAGATCGATCGCTTCGCTTCCGCCGACCGTCACGAGAATTTCATCGGGACCGTATTCCATTGCATATCTGCGTTTCAGCCAGGCACCGATCTGAATTCTGAGTTCCTTGAGACCGGCATTGGCGGTATATTTGGTTCTTCCTATTTCAAGAGAGTTGATCGCAGCGTCACGGATATCCCACGGTGTCTGAAAATCCGGCTCACCGACACCGAGAGAAATACATTCCGGCATTTCCGCAACCAGATCGAAGAATCTTCTGATTCCTGACGGTCTCATGCGCGCTGCTCTGTCTGATATCAATTTATCGTAATCCAGCATACAAATTCCTCTCACATGGTATTATTATACTCATCAGAAACGAAAAGGAAACAAACGGAAATGAGACCTTCACAGATTGAAAAATACGCAGTGCTGCTGACCGGAATCTGGGCAGTCCTGAAAATCCTGACTTTCCTGATCCCGCCGCTGCTGCGCTGGTCACGGATCCCGCTGCATATTCTCTTCCTCTTCGCCGCCTGCTTCTGCTTATTGAGCATCTTTGCGGAAAGGGAAAAGAAAAGACGGAAAGCGGAAATCCTGAACCGACAGCAGAAACAGTCCTGAAAATTCCGTCACTGTATTATCCGTATGCCATGCATATGGATTTTTTCATATACATACAAAAGCCGGACGCGCATGTCCGGCTTTGGTTCAGTCTTCTGATTTCAGTTCGAAGATCATATCGCGCAGTTCCGCCGCTCTTTCGAAATCGAGAGCTGCAGCTGCTTCCTTCATTTCCTTTTCGAGATCCTCCACAAGTTTTGTATGATCCTTTGCGCTCATCTTCTTCTTGCGGTTCATGTAGCGGGCAGCCATTTCCTTGGTTTCTTTTCCGCGGATCGCATCCTCCACATTCTTGCGGATCGTTTTCGGGATGATGCCGTGTTCCTTGTTATAGGCTTCCTGGATAGCCCTTCTGCGGTTGGTTTCATCAATCGCGAATTTCATGGAATCGGTCATCACATCGCCATACATATAAACTTCGCCGTTCGCGTTTCTCGCCGCACGTCCGATTGTCTGGATCAATGAACGCTGAGATCTCAGGAAGCCTTCCTTATCCGCATCCAGAATGCAAACAAGAGAAACTTCCGGAATATCGAGACCTTCTCTTAACAGGTTGATGCCGACAATCGCGTCCACTTTGCCAAGACGCAGATCGCGGATGATTTCCGTACGCTCCAGAGTTTTGGTTTCATGATGAAGATAGGCGATCTTATATCCTCTGTCTTTGAGATATTCGGTCAGATCCTCCGCCATGCGGACCGTCAGGGTTGTGATCAGAACACGCTCCTGCCGTCTGATTCTTTCATCAAGCGCTTCGCAGATATCATCCACCTGCCCTCTTGTCGGCTTGACGGTGATTTTGGGATCGAGCAGACCGGTCGGACGGATGACCTGCTCCACAACCTGATGATTTGTCTGTTCCAGTTCATAATCGCCGGGCGTAGCCGAGCAGTAGATGACCTGGTTGATCATCGACTGGAATTCATCGAATTTCATCGGTCTGTTATCCAGAGCGGAAGGCAGACGGAATCCGTATTCCACAAGAATTTCCTTTCTCTGCCTGTCGCCGTTGTACATGCCGCGCACCTGAGGCAGCGAAACATGGGATTCATCGACAATCAGCAGGAAATCATCGGGGAAGTAGTCAAACAGATTCCACGGTCTCTGACCCGGCTGTCTGCCGTCAATATGCATGGAATAGTTTTCAATGCCGGCGCAATAGCCGTTTTCCCGCAAGGATTCCAGATCAAACCGGCAGCGCTGTTCAAGACGTTCTGCTTCCAGCAGCTTGCCTGCTTCCTTGAAATAATGCAGGCGGTCTTCGAGTTCCGCTTCAATTTCATCGCAGGCCCGCATCATTGCGGATTTCGATCTGGCATAGCCGCTGGCCGGGAAGATGTTATAGAACTGATAGGCATTCATTGTGTGTCCGGTAACCGGATCCACTTCGGAAATCCTGTCAATTTCATCGCCCCACATTTCAATGCGGATATTGAACTGGTCGGTATAGGAAGGCGTCAGTTCAATGACATCGCCTCTGACCCGGATGGTGCCTCTGCTCTGTTCGATATCATTGCGGGAATACTGCAGTTCCACCAGTTTTCTGAGCAGATCATTGCGGGGATAGGATTCCCCGACCCGGATCGTAAAGAACATATTGCGGTATTCAACCGGATCGCTGGCCGCATAGATACATGCGACAGATGCGACAACGATTGTATCCCTTCTTTCCGAAAGCGAGTTCAGCGCGCTTTCACGGAACATATCGAGTTCCTCATTGATTGCGGCTGTCTTTTCAATATACATGTCGGTTTTCGGCATGTAGGCTTCCGGTTGATAATAGTCAAAATTTGATACAAAGAATTCAACACGGTTGTGCGGGAACAGCTCTTTGAATTCGGAATAGAGCTGGCCGGCAAGGGTTTTGTTATGGGAGAAGACAAGTGTCGGGCGGTTGACTCTTGCGATGACGTTTGCCATCGTGAAGGTTTTGCCGGTTCCGGTCGCGCCTTCAAGCACCTGCTCGCGCTTTCCTTCCTGCAGTCCTTTTACCAGCGCGTCGATTGCCTGGGGCTGATCGCCGGTCGGTTTGAATTCTGAGACAAGTTCAAAACGTTCATCCATTGAGGATCTCCTGTGCCTTATGGAGCTGGGTGTCATGGGTGTCGGTTGTCGACCAGTCCATGATCACTGCTGATACAACCGCTTCATAAAGCTCCTGCTTCAGTGCGCCGTCAAATGTCAGTTCATTGTCAGCCGCAAATTTTGCCAGAGCTTCTTCTGTTGACTTGGAGAAATAACCGTCTTTGCGGTCTACCGTATAGCCGAGATAATCCAGAGCGATCTGGATATCCGCCACAGCGGCAGCGACCGTATCGGCTTTCAGCTCTGCGTCTTCCTCCATACCGGTATAGACATGGGCTGCGCCTTCCGGAATCTCCACGGTTTCATCCGGTTCGATTCCGACCCGGTTCACCCAGACCCCGTTCGGGGAAATCCACTTGGATGTTGTGTATTTGATGGCGGAGCCGTCGGTGAACATTCTTGTGATTTGTACGGTTCCTTTGCCATAGGACTTGGTGCCGACAACCGTCACATCATCCCTCTGTTCCATCATCGCAAGCGTGAAGACTTCCGAAGCGCTGGCTGTATTTTCATTGATCAGGATGACAATGCCATTGTAATCCTGGGTATATCCGCTTTCCGTATAGATATGTTCCTGGCTGCCGTCAGGATATTCCTGCGACATGACAAGTGTGTTGCCCGGCAGGAAACGGCTGGCAACCTGGGCAAGGGCGTCAAGATATCCGCCGCCGTTGTCGCGCAGGTCAATGATCAGCTTATGAATATCAGCTGCCCGGAATTCGGCCAGATAGCGGTCGATTTCTTCTGCTGTTCCGGTACCGAACTGATACAGCTGCAGGTAGCCGGTTTTTTCATCCATCTGATAGCCGTAGGCAGTCGCGGAGATTTCCGCGCGGGTGATTGTGATTTCCACCGGTTCGCCCTGGCGCATGAAGAGGATCTTTACATCCGTTCCTTCTTCACCCTGCACGCGTTCCTTGATGTCTGTTGAGGTCATTCCGTCTGTGGATTCGCCGTCGACTTCCGCGATGATATCGCCCGCCTGTACGCCGGCCTGATCCGCCGGTGCACCGCGGAAAACTTTTGTCACGACATTGATGCCGTTGTTGGCGATGAATTCAACGCCGATACCGACAAAGTTGCGGTCGATGCTCTGACGGAATTCCGTCACTTCTTCAGCAGACATGTATTCCGTATGGGGATCTTCCTCATTGGCAAAGATACCGTAGAGAGCCTGGTCGGAAAGTCTTGTGTCAAGATCTTCAATATCCTTTCCGAAGAACCAGTCATTTTCCATGATATCGAATGCCGCTCTGATCTTGTCCGATGCGTTCATGGACTGGCTGTTGCGGATGCCGCGTCTGATGGCGTCAGCTCCGGCAACCGGGAAGAAGCTTCCGACCAGCCATCCGAGCACAAGGGAAGCCGCAATCAGCGAGATTGTGACAATCTTTGTGCGCTTTGCGCGCCGGTATGTATCTTCCGGTTCATTATCTGTTTTGACGCTGCCGCTGAATTTCATCAGCTCAATGCCGTCGCCATGTTTTTCATTTCTTTCAGGATCAAGATCTACCATGATTCCCCTCCTTCTTTTCTTAAAAAGAGCTCCGATTGAACCGGAGCTTTTTCTTTCATCAGTATCCGAATACTGTTTCCGGACGGATGCGGCATGGCGCGCCATAGCCGGCATCGCATTTTCTGTTGGAACCCTGCCATCCGGCACCGAATGCCAGATCGCCGTTCCATGTTTTTGCGTAGTTTTCAAAGTTCGATCCGTCACCGAGGTAAATAATCTCGATGTGGCAGTGCGGACCGGAACTGTTGCCGGATGAACCGACCTGGCCGATCGGTGTTCCTGCCGCAAGAATCGTACCGGAAGCTACCGGTGAATTCAGCTGCATGTGATATGCCGCAACGCCATAGAGCGAACCATTGACAACGACCAGATAGTGAACCTGATTGCCGCCGCCGTATGCGCCGCCGAACTGATAGCCGCACATCTGACCCAGACCGCCATAAGTCGAACATCCGTTTGCGGAGCTGAGCACGACGCCGCTTCCGATTGAATAGATCGTTGTGCCGACCGGTGCCGCAAAGTCATAGCCGAGATGTTCATAGCCGCCCGGATATGCCCATGTACCGGCACTGCGGTAGGCTCCCGGAACCGGGAAGTACCAGCCGCTGGAAGCGATCCTGGGAATATTCTCAAGTTCGCCGGCTGCAGCCAATGCCGCCATGGTTGCGTTGATGGAACTGATATTGGCCGCGATCTGCGCACTCTGGGAACGGAATTCCGCTTCCTTTTCCTTCGCCGCGTCAACGACAACCTGTACCTGTGCCTGCAGGACAATGACATCATCCTGACGGGCGACAAGCTCATTCTGCTGTGTCTGCAGTTCGGCGCGGATGACTTCCATCTCCGCCTTGACTGCTTCCATCTCTTCCTTGACACGCTCCATCTCTTCCTTTACGGTGAGCAGCTGTGCCTTCTGGATATTCATCTTTTCAATCAAGCGCATCAGTTCGTCCATTGTTGTCTTGTCATACTTGGCAATGGAGCTGATACCGGTGATGATCCGCAGGAAGTCTTCAAACGATGTCGCACCCATCAGGATGTCGAGATACTTGTTGAAGCGCATCGAAGCCTGCGAATTCTTCATTCTTGTTTTGATTTTATCTTCAATGGAATCGACTTCCGCCTGGGTATCGTCGATTTCCTTCTGCTTTGCGTCAATTTCCTTCTGCTTGTTGTCAATCTCAATCTGCTTGTTGTCGATTTCAGCCTGCTTGGCATTGATTTCCGCCTGCTTGGCATCGATCTCTCCCTGTTTGGAATCGATCAGAACCTGCAGTTCATCAATCTGTGCCTGATAGCCGTCAATCTGGGCGGCATAGGTTTCCAGATCCTGCTTGATCGCATTTCTCTGGCTTTCAATTTCCGCCAGTCTGCTCTGCAGATTTTCCCGCTGCGAATTCATATATTCCGCATAGGCATTGCAGGCTTCCTTGTCCCCTGATGCGACCTGACCGGTACATTTGTCATCCCAGTAATCGGTATCTGTGTAATCCGGTTCGGCATGAACAGGCATGGTTCCGACAGTAAGCATACATAATGACAGCGCAGTGAGCGCATTCATCAGTCTCTTCATCTCTTCCACCTCAGATATTTCGTGACAGACAGCCAGCTGCCGATAAATCCGACAGCGATTCCGACAAAGGCCAGAATCCCGGCGATATAAGTAATGAACGGCAGCGGTGTTTCCAGATGGAACAGATTCGAGAAAACAACGCCCTGCGTTCTCTGATAAAGCGCGTAATAGCCGTAGACTGTAACTGCGATCGGGATCAGGGATCCGAGGAAGCCGATGATCATACCTTCGCAGACAAACGGTGAACGGATAAATCCGTTGGTTGCGCCGACATTGCGCATAATCGTGATTTCATCTTCACGGGCACCGATGGTCAGCTTGATTGTATTCTGGATCAGGAAGATTGCCAGAACACTCAGAGCCGCCACAAACATCGCGCCGATGCGGCGGATTGTTTCCATCGCGGCGACCATATCAATCGTGGTCTGTCCGCCGTAATCTACATCCGCAACGCCTTCGATGGCACGGATCTCTGAAGAAATGTGCTGAATCAGATCTCCGTTTTCAACTTCGACATAATAGGCGTCGCTCATCGGGTTGTCTTCCCCGAACGGCGCCATCGCCTCCTGCATCGCCTTGTCATCATACTGCTGAAGGTAATACTGGAATTCATCCTCCTTGCTTGAGAAAGTGACGGATTTGACGCCTTCCAGCTTTTCGATCGATTTTTTGATGAGCTGTTCCGATGTCGGATCCTCATGTTCGGAATCAATCAGAACAGCGATTTTCATCGAATATTCGATGGATTTGGTAAATGTATGCAGGTGCCAGGAGAAAATCAGGAAAATACTGATAATCACAAGGGTAATGGTTACCGCGATTGCCGAGGACAGGGCCATGCCCCAGTGTCTGCCGACACCGCGGAATCCTTCTTTAATCGGTCTACTGATCATGACGGACATAACCTCCTTCCGCAAGATCGGCGACAATATGTCCATGCTCGAGCACAACCGTCCGCTTGCGGTGCTTGTTGACCAGTGTCAGGTCATGAGTCACCATCAGGATGGTTGTTCCGTAGCGTTCGTTGATTCGTTCCAGAAGATCCATAATTTCATCGGATTTTCCCGGGTCGAGGTTTCCGGTCGGCTCGTCGGCGATCAGAACCTTCGGACGGTTGGCAATCGCGCGGGCAATCGCGACACGCTGCTGCTGTCCGCCGGAAAGTTCATGCGGAAAAGCATTTCCTTTTTCACTCAACCCGACAACGCCCATCACCTCTTTGGCGCGGGCTCTGACCTGCGGCTTCTTCATCCTGATCACTTCAAGAGCATATGTGATATTTTCAAATACTGTTTTGGTGGGAAGAAGCTTGTAATCCTGGAAAACAACACCGATATTTCTGCGGTAAATCGGAACCTGGGACGCGCGCAGCGATCCGACATCGATTCCGACAACCTTGACCGTACCCTTGGTCGGCATCTCTTCCCCGTCAAGAAGACGGATCAAAGTCGATTTTCCAGAGCCGGTCGGTCCGATAATATAGATGAATTCTCCCTGTTCAACGGAGATATTGATATCATAAAGGGCATTTGTGCCGTTTTTATATTTTTTATAAACATGAGCGCATTCAATCATAAGCACACTCCTACATATGAAGTATATAACAAAAACAATGCGTATCTTCTTAAGAAAGATACGCATGGTATTATAACATAGTCATCTGAAATTCCTCAGATGTTAGCTGAAGAATATGTGAAACCTTCCCCTAGCATATCCGAAGTATCCGTGATGATGACAAACGCGTGAGGATCAATCGAACTGATCAGATTGGTCAGCGACACATATTCGCTTTCTGATACAACACAGAGGATCATCTTCTTGGGCTTGCCGGTATAGCCGCCCTGCACATCGATGATCGTTGTGCCGCGGTTGATCTTTTCCGCAATCGCATTTTTGATTTCTTCCCATTGATCGGATATAATCTGCACATTTTTAACATGGACGCCTTTGCCGGCTTCCAGTATACGGGCAATCCCGAATCCGGATGCCATGACGGAAATCAGTCCGAGAAGCGCAGCGCTGAGATCATAGGCAACAATTCCCAGCATGACGGTCAGGGCATCGGTGATCATGACAAGGGTTGAAACCTTGATGCCTGTCAGCTTGTTCAGGATTAACGGCGGGATATCCATTCCGCCGGTGCTCGCACCGGTTCTCATTACCAGTCCGATTCCGACACCGCCGAGCAGCCCTGCATAGAAGGAAGCCAGAAGCGGTTCAATCGTGAGATCCACCGGATGGCGGGAAAGGATTGTGGTGAATACCGGATAGGCAAGCGAAGAGATCAGCGTGTTGCGCGCAAATTCCTTTCCGAGCACTGCCCATCCTGCGGCCAGAAGGCTTAATACGCCGATGTTGGCAAAGAGCGTTTTATCAATATGAAAAAACGGCTCCAGCGCGACTGCGACACCTGCAACACCGCCGGACAGAATATTATAAGGAAGAATAAACAGCTCGACTGAAACCGCAAGGATAAAGGTCCCTGTCAGAATCAGCGCGAGATCTAATAATCTGGATTTCGACATCCATATCAGTATATCATAAATAAAAGTTTGAATCGTCTACTATGAAAAAGAAATTTTACTGGCTTGCGGCCGTATTATGGACACTCTTTATATTCTCCAATTCCCTGCAGAACGGAGACACCTCCGGACAGATGTCAGGTTCTCTGACCCGGACCATCCTCTCCTTCCTTTCTTCTCTGGGAATTTCCCTTTCCTATGAAACCGCGCATCATTTTCTGCGCAAAGCCGCCCACTTCAGCGAATACGCGGTGCTGGGTCTGCTTGTTTCCCATGCCCTCAGAAAAGCGCCGCCCGTAAGGAACAGCGCTGCAATCTTATATATATGGATGGTGATTGCGCCTGCAATCGATGAAACTATCCAGCGGTTTGTGCCGGACAGAGGTCCTGCATTCACCGATGTGCTGATCGATATCTGCGGATTTCTCTGCGCAGTCCTTCTTTACCGGCTGTTCAGCAGAAAGAAGAAATGATCACATTTTCCTTGCGATCGGCGCCGTCTTTCCGTTTGTGATCCTGAGCAGATCTTCCGGATTCACTTCCACCTGGATGCCGACACGGCCGCCGGAAACCATGATTGTATCAAAGAGAATCACCGTTTCATCGAATACTGTCGGAAACGGTTTTTTCATTCCCACCGGACTGCATCCGCCATGGATATATCCGGTCACTTTCAGCAGTTCCTTCTGGGGAATCATCTCCACTGAACGCACCCCTGCCGCTCTTGCGCAGGCTTTGAGATCGAGTTTCATGCCGACGGGCACGACAAAGACATAATAATTCCTGTCATCCCCCTGCGTGACCAGCGTCTTGAAAACCTGTTCGGGATCCTCTCCGCATTTCAATGCGACGGAAACGCCGTCAATGGCGCCGTCCTCCGTATCATATGTATGTTCCGTATAGGCGATGCCTGCAGTTTCCAGCATCCGCATCGCGTTTGTTTTCTGTTCTTTTTTTGCCATAAAATGCCTCTGCACCATTGTATGCAAAATCCCGGGCCATGGAAAGTCCGGGATCGTTTTCAGTCTGAAGAAAGCAGGATGCGGTCGTCATCCAGTTCCTGGCTTGCGCCTTCCTTGAACCGTTTCAGAAGCTCATCAACCGTTGTTGTACGGCGCTCTTCATCATTCAGATCGAGAATGATTCTGCCGTCCGACATCATCAGCGTCCGGTTTCCGGTCCGCAGTGCCTGGTGCAGGTTGTGGGTGATCATAAGACAGGTTGTCTGATTGCGGACAACAATTTCCTTTGTCAGGTCTGTGATCTTATCTGCCGCAGCCGGATCGAGCGCTGCTGTATGTTCATCCAGAAGCAGAAGCTTCGGCGGCACAATTGTCGCCATCAATAATGTCAGCGCCTGTCTCTGTCCGCCGGAAAGCGTCCCGACCTGGGTGTTCATTCGGTCTTCCAGTCCCATTTCCAGAAGCTTCAGCTGTTCGCGGAACATCTCATGTTCCTTACGGGAAATGCGGCTGAATGAATCCGTTCTCTTCTCCGCTCTGAGATAGGCAAGCGCGAGGTTTTCCTCAATCGTCATATGCGGTGCTGTGCCTTTGAGCGGATCCTGAAACAGACGGCCGATATATTTGGAGCGTTTATAATCCGGCTGGAATGTGATGTTTTCCCCATCGAGAATAATCTTTCCCGAATCAGCCAGAAAGACACCGGCAATCGCGTTGAACAGTGTCGACTTACCGGCGCCGTTGGAGCCGAGAATCGTGATGAAATCACCGTCATTCACAGTGAGATTCAGATTGTTCAGGGCGGTTTTTTCATTGATTGTGCCGGGATTGAAAACCTTGCACAGATTCTGTATTTCCAGCATATCAGTCCGTCTCCCTTCTCTGCCGCTGCGCCACCGCAAGATTTGCCCTGATCGTCGGAGCCGCGATCGCAAGCGCCACGATGACAGCTGTCATCAGCTTGAGGCATTCAATCGGCAGGATTCTTGTCTGCAGGATAACCGCGTAGATAAAGCGGTAGATAATATTGCCGGCAAGACACGCGGCAATGTTTCTGGTGATGGAACGTCTGCCGTTGAGCACGGTTTCCCCGATGATCAAAGAAGCCAGCCCGATGACCACAATGCCGGTTCCGGCATTGATGTCAGCACTCTTCTGCATCTGGCCGACCAGTCCTCCGCAGAGCCCGGTGAAGCAGTTGGCCAGAATCAGTCCTGCCGCAATCGTGAATTTCGGATTGATCGAAGATGCCGAGACCATATCCATGTTGTCTCCGGTCGCACGGATCGAAAGACCGAGCCGTGTGGATAAAAACCATCTGATGAGAATCATCGAACAGACGGCAAACACAAATACAACCGCAAACTGATACCAGGTTCCGAAGATTCCCAGATCGCGCACCATTGTGAAAATGGTGCTCTGCTTGAGAAGCGACACATTTGCGCTCCAGCCCATTGCCATCAGATTGACTGTATACAGTCCGGTATTGGTGACAATGCCGGCAAGAATCGAGGGGACACCGAGCCGTGTCTGCAGGAATGCCGTCACAAATCCGGCACATCCGCCGCCGATCACCGCAAGCAGAATGCCGAGGAACGGATGGCCGGCCGCAGCGGCGCTGACACTGAGCGCCATTCCCAGCACAAAGCATCCGTCGGTCGTCAGATCGGCGATATCCAGGACGCGGTAGCTCACAAACAGAGCCAGCGCGACCAATGAGTAAACACAGCCCAGAGTCAGAGCTGTCTGCGCAATATGAAGCATGAGGTTCCTCCGTCAGTTTGATTTATTCTTCTGTTGTCCGTACTTCCACGAGTTCGCCGAACTGTGTGAATACGGATGTGTCCGCACCGAGAAGTTCAGCAGTCTCGGTATTGACTGTGATGATGCCGCCGGGCATGACTTCGTAAGTTCTGAAGTATTTGGAATTTTCCATGCCGTTTGCCATAACATCATATGCCAGATCGGCTGTTTCTTTTCCAAGGTCTGTATAGTTGACGCCGCAGGTTGCGAACGCGCCGTTTCTGACAAAGGAGTCAGCGCCTGCATAATGGCGGATTCCCGCTTCGGCAAGTGTCGGGGCAATGGTCAGTTCCGCATCCATGATGACATTGTCAGTCGGTGTGAAGACAACATCGCATCCGGAAGCGACGATTGAGCTGACGGTCTGGATGACTTCATCCCTGTTTGTCGGGGATCCGAAATCTTCATAGGCGATTCCTTTGGAATCAAGATATTCCTTGGCGTCCGCAATCGGTTTTGCGGAGTTGGGTTCGCTTGGCGAATAGAGCAGCGCGATCTTTTTGGTATCCGGCTTTTCAGCAAAGATCATTTCCATAATCTGCTCGGTATTGAGGGCATCGGATGTGCCTGTCACAAAGTCGATATCGGTCAGCTGTGCTGTTTCCGGATCGGAGATGGCTGCGAAAACAACCGGTGTCTGTGTATCTTCAGCAGCGATGTACATCTGCTGAGCGGCAAGGGTCGCGATAGGAATGATCGCGTCCACACCGGAAACAATCGCATCGGATCCGATCGACGCAAGTGTGGAAGCATCGTTGTTGCCGGAATAGACCTGATATTTGATCTCAACGCCATTGGCCGAAGCGAGCTGATCAAGTTCAGCGGTTACGGCATTGGCGATTTCATCCAGAGAAGCGTGGTCGAGCTGTTTGACAACCGCGACTGTGTAGGATTTCTTTTCGGAAGCGTCATCCGAAGCCGGTGTGTCAGAACCGGATGAACCGGATGAGGAGCAGCCCGCCAGTGTAACTGCGAGCAGTGCGGATAAGAATGCGGATGCGGTCTTCTTCATGTGATTTTTCCTCCCTTTTCAGCATTTCCGGAAGGCTGTGCCTTTCAAACAAAAAACGCTTATCCATCCAAAGGACAAGCGCTGTGCCTGCGGTACCACCTTTATTAGCAGCCTCTGCTGCTCTCTCATCGAAAATGCGGTCACATTTTCTGCCTTTTAACGCCGGCACTGCGTCATGAGTACTTGCCTCAGCTTTCATCATGCCCTCATGGGTCCATTTGCATACCGCATGGCTGCCGGGCTCTCACCTTCCCCGGCTCTCTTTGAGCTGCCATGTATGTTTGATCTCCCAATCATCGGTTTGTACGGCTGAATCATACTTGAAACATACACGGGTGTCAATCTTGTTTTCACGTTATTTTCATAGAATAATTTCACTTTCTGAAACATTTTCATTTTCTTTCATTTCACAGTCCGCATGGATTTCCTGCTATACTTCATTCAAAGAGTAAGAACCATGGACACAAGCATTGAAGAAAAAAGAGAAGAACACCAGCGCAAGGCAAGCGAAATACTGACAAAGCTGTACCGGCACTATGACGCTATCAAATCGGCTGCCGTGATCAGAGCGGTGGAACAGCTGATCAGCCGGATCAAGGATCTGCGCGATACGCAGTATCTGTTTGACAGCGGCGAATATGAGCTCGACCGTCTGTATGACCGGTATCTTCCGTATATGCTGCTGGTGATCGGCAACTACGCGGAAATCGAGGAAACCGGACACGATCCTGAAGAAGTGGAGCGGGTAAGAAAAAAACTGCTCAGGGCAATTGACACGATGAATGACGCGATTCTCAATATCCGCGACATTCTTCCGCAGGATGAAATTTCCAGCGCCAAAGCAGAAGCCGCAGCGAAAAAGAAAAAGGAGGAACTCGATGCGATGTTCCCCCGTCTTCTCAATGATCGGGGCTGTAACAGTTGAAAAACTGCTACAGTCTCTTTTTTACACTTTGCAAATAC
>CAMVGT010000047.1 GCA_947167125.1 uncultured Erysipelotrichaceae bacterium | reverse complement strand
GGTTCCGGCGATTGAAGCTGTGTTTTCAACAATCAGATGAAGAATATGCATAATGGATTCCATAAAAATGCTCCTTTTTTATTTTCTGACGACGCCGTCCGCCTTCGCGCAGTCCGCGACTGCCTTTGCGACAGCGGGAACGACACGGTCATCAAATGCCGAAACAATGATATGTTCGGGTGTCAGATCTTTTTCATCAATCAGTGAGGCAATTGCCTTTGAGCAGGCAATCTTCATTGATTCTGTAATCTTGGTTGCCTTCGCGTCGAGGGCTCCGCGGAAGAGACCCGGGAATGCGAGGATGTTGTTGACCTGGTTGGGGTTGTCGCTTCTGCCGGTTCCGATGATATATGCGCCTGCTTCCTTCGCTTCGGCATATGTGATTTCCGGTTCCGGATTTGCCATCGGGAATACGATTGCGCCGTCATTCATGGAAGCGACCATTTCCTTTGTGACAAGACGCGGCGCGCTGACACCGACAAAGATGTCGGCTCCCTTTAAGCCTTCAGCCAGGGAAGCATACTGCTGATGGTCTTTGTTGACATAGTTCAGCAGTTCTTTTTTCAGATCGTTATAATTTTCCGCATGATCCGGATCGACGCAGCCGTCAATATCGAATGCGTAGATCTTTTTGAATCCATAGCTGTAGAGCAGACGGATGATGGAAGAGCCTGCAGCTCCGCATCCGGAGATGACAACCTTCATGTCAGCCGGATCTGTCTTCTTCAGCTTCATGCAGTTGATGAGTGCCGCCAGAACAACAATCGCTGTTCCGTGCTGGTCATCGTGGAAGACCGGAATATTCAGTTCATTGATCAGTCTTCTTTCGATTTCAACGCATCTCGGAGCGGAAATATCTTCGAGGTTGATTGCGCCGATACCCGGAGCGATGGCTTTGCATATAGCGACGATTTCATCGGGATCCTTTGTATCAAGGCAGATCGGCCATGCGTCAAGATTGGCGAAGCGCTTCATCAACAGTGCCTTGCCTTCCATAACCGGAAGCGCGGCGGCAGGACCGATATCGCCAAGTCCCAGTACTGCTGTACCGTCGGTGACAACCGCGACGGAGTTGCAGCGGCCGGTATATCTGTAGGAATTTTCCGGATCCTTTGCGATCTCAAGACACGGCTGGGCGACGCCCGGTGTGTAGGCGACGGAAAGATCATGTGCGTCAGCACAGGGAACGTTCGGTTCGATTTTCAGTTTTCCATGGTGTTCTTCGTGGAGCTTCAATGCTTCTTCATAGAGATTCATAATTGCTGTTTCAGCCTTTCCATATATTCTGTTTCATTCAGACAGACAATTCCTGACTGTCTGCACATTGCTGTAAAGATGCCGCATCCCACTCTCAGAGTATGCGTGAATGTACCGTCATAGACATGATCCGTTCCGCAGGACGGACTGTTTGCCTTGAGGATAGCCAGCTCACATTGATGTTCCTTTACAAGCGCGAGGGCTTTGCGGGAACCCTGTATAAATGCGTCTGTCACATCCTCACCGGCAGTATTATATACCTTATTTCCGGAAATCTCACCCGGCAATCTGGGAACCGGCAGACCTCCCTGCACTTCCGGGCAGATCAGCACCGCTTCTCCCTTTTCAAACAGTTCCTTTAACTCCGGAATTTCATTGTTTCCGCTGTTGTATTTACAGTTCTTCCCGGCCAAGCACGCGCTCATCGCGATCATAGATATCCCTTCCCAGACAGTCGATTCCGACAAAGCACGGAAAGTCCTTTACCGTCAGTTTTGTGATTGCTTCAGCAAGCAGATCATCAAACGCGACCGGTTCGCGCTTCATGATGCTGTGGGAAAGAAGCGCTCCGGCTCCTCCCACTGCCACAAAATAGACTGCCTTGTTTCTGACAATCGCATCCTTGACCTGATCGTTTCTTTTCCCTTTGCCGATCATGCCTTTTAAGCCAAGATCCAGCAGCAGCGGAGCATAGGGGTCCATTCTTCCGGACGTGGTCGGACCGGCGGAGCCGATTGCCTGTCCCGGTTTTGCGGGAGTCGGACCGACATAGTAAATGACAGCGTCATTCAGATCAAACGGAAGCTCTTCATTTCTTTCAATCATTTCGTGAAGGCGCTTATGGGCAGCGTCACGGGCTGTATAGATTTCCCCGCTCAGAAGAACCGCGTCCCCTGCTTTGAGGCTCATTCTTTCTTCTTCACTCAACGGAAGCTGCAGACGTTTCATGCGATCACCGCCTTTGCGTGCCGGCATACATGACAGCATACATTGACCGCGACCGGCATGCCGGCGATATGGGTCGGGGCCTGTTCAATCTGAACCGCAAGCGCGGTGGTGTTTCCATGAAATCCCATCGGACCGATGTTCAGGGCATTTGCACCATCCAGCAGCTTCTGTTCAAGCGCCGCATAGCGGGCGTCGCTGTTGTGCTGGCTGAGCGGTCTTAAGAGTGCCTTTTTGGAAAGGCAGGCACAGGAGTCAAAAGTTCCTCCGATGCCGACGCCGATCACAAACGGCGGACATGCGTTGCCGCCGGCTTTTTCGATTGTCTCAAGCACGAAGTCAATGACCCCCTGCTCGCCATCCGCCGGTGTCAGCATTTTCAATGCCGATTTGTTTTCCGATCCGAAGCCTTTTGCCATCAGGGAGATTTTCACCTCATCCCCATCCACGATATCCGTATAGATGACAGCCGGCGTGTTGGTTTTTGTATTCTTTCGTTCATAAAGCGGATCATCCACTGCCGAAGCACGCAGATAGTTGTCGCTATAGCCTCTTTCCACACCTTTGTTTACAGCATCCTTCAGACTTCCGCCGACAAGGTGAACATCCTGTCCGATTTCCAGCCACACGATCGCAAGACCGGTATCCTGGCAGATCGGAATCTGTTCCTCACGTGCGATGCGGATGTTTTCCACCAGCATTGCCATGGCGGCAGACGCCATTTCTCCTTCTTCCTTTTCCTTCGCTGCTTCAAGAGCCTGCGCGATATCGCTGCCGCAGTTGACGGCAATGTCCGCGCACATGGACGCAACGGCGTCCTCGATCCTTCTGACATTGATTTCTTTCATGGCGATATATTAGCACGGAATCCGAAAAATACGATGCATTCCTTGCAAAAGAAATCATGCAGTGCTAAGATGATTTAGCAGTCAAATAGATAGAGTGCTAAAGGAGGAACGGAATATGGCAAAAAAGCAATTCAAAGCAGAGTCCAAACGCCTGCTCGAACTGATGATCAACTCAATCTATACAAATAAAGAAATCTTCTTAAGAGAACTGATTTCCAACGCGTCGGACGCGCTTGATAAAAGGCACTACCTCTCACTGACAGACAGTGAGCAGAAAGTCGCCAAAAAGGATCTGACCATCACCCTGACACTGGATAAAGAAAACAGACGGATGATCATCGAGGATACCGGTATCGGTATGACCGACGCCGAAATGGAAAAGAACCTCGGTACAATCGCGAAGAGCGGCTCCGCTGAATTCCGCGAGCAGCTTGAAAAAGCCGCCAAGAACATCGACATCATCGGTCAGTTCGGTGTCGGCTTCTACAGCGCCTTCATGGTCGCCAAGACAGTCACTGTTGAATCATTGAGTGCTGAAGGCGGTCCTGCCCATATCTGGGTCAGCTCCGGTCAGGACGGATATACCATCAGCGAATGCGATAAGGATACCGTCGGCACAAAGATCACTCTGGATCTGAAAGAAGATACAGAAGATGAAAAATACGGCGAATATCTGGAAGAATACAAGATCCGCGAGCTTGTAAAGAAGTATTCGGACTATGTCAGATATCCGATCAATATGGAAGTCACAAAATCCATTCCCGATCCCACCGATGAAAACAAGACCATCGACACAAAGGAAATGGAAACCCTCAACTCGATGATTCCTTTATGGAAGAAATCCAAATCCAAGATCAAGCCGGAAGAATACAATGAATTCTACAAGTCCAAATTCATGGACTGGGAAGATCCTGCCAAGGTCATTCATTACAGCGTTGAAGGAAATCTTTCCTATACCGCCCTGCTGTTTATCCCGGGCCGTATGCCGTATGACTTCTACTACCAGACATATGAATCCGGCCTGCAGCTGTATTCCAAAGGAGTCTTCATCCTTGATAAGGCAAAGGACCTTTTGCCGGATCACTTCCGCTTTGTGACAGGACTTGTCGACAGCGATGATCTCAACCTCAACATCTCCCGTGAAATCCTGCAGCAGGACAGACAGGTCAAGCTGCTGGCAAGATCAATCGAAAAGAAGATTCAGTCGGCTCTGGAAGAAATGCTGAAGGATGACCGTGAGAATTATGAAAAATTCTTCGACAACTTCGGTCTCAACCTGAAGTACGGCATCTACAAGGACTACGGCATCAACAAATCGAAACTGCAGGATCTGATCCTGTTCCGTTCCTCCAAGGAAGGCAAATATGTCACCCTGAAGGAATATGTCGAAAGAATGCCGGAAGACCAGAAGGAAATCTATTACGCATGCGGTTCTTCTGCTGAAGAAATCGAAAAGCTTCCGGTCATGAGCAGAATCCATGACAAGGGATATGAAGTTCTCTACTTCCTCGATGAACGTGATGAATTCGTCACACAGATCATGAGAGAGTATGAAGGAAAGAATTTCAAGAATGTCACAACAAGCGATCTCGATCTTGATTCCGCTGAAGAAAAGAAAGAAAAAGAAGAAAAGACAGAAGCCAACAAGGACATGCTCGAAGCGATGAAAGACGCGCTCAACGGCAATGTCAAGGAAGTACGCATTTCATCCAGACTCAAGGATGACCCTGTCTGCATCGTTGCCGATGAAGGTCTCTCCCTGGATATGGAACGCTACATGGCAAATGATCCGATGTCCAAGGGTACAGGCATGAAGGCAGTCAAGATTCTGGAAATCAATCCGGATCATCCTGTCTTCGCAAAACTGCAGTCCGTCTACGCATCCCATCCGGACAGGCTTGCGGATTATGCCGATGTCCTCTACAACCAGGCTCTTCTGATTCAGGGCCTGCCGATCGATGATCCGGTTGCCTACGCAAGAAAGATTACCGATCTGATGATCAGCGCCGAATAAACCAATCAAAAAGTCAGCTGCGGCTGGCTTTTTTCATTTTCATCAGAAAATGCGGACCGTGATCCGGACCGCATATCATTCAGAATTCACTATTTCTTTGATGGAAGCTGACAGAGGATGACTGCCGCAAAGACAAGCGCGCAGCCGGACAGTTCCCTGATGCTGAGTGTTTCATGCAGGATGATAAATCCGGCAAGAACCGAAAAGACGGATTCCAGGGAAAGAATCATACCGGCTTCCGTCGGATCGGCATCCTTCTGGGCAATGATCTGCAGTGTATAGCCTGCTCCGGAAGAAAGCACACCGGCATAGAGAACCGGAACAGCTGCCGAAAGAATGGAACAAAGATCCGGATGTTCCAGTACCAGCATCGGTACTGTGCAGATCACTGCGACGGTCAGAAACTGCAGACAGGAAGTTCTTATCCCATCGCACTGCGGCGCAAAATGATCAATGACCAGAATATGTCCGGCAAAAAGGACCGAACAGATTAACAGCAGACAGTCGCCATAGCCAACACTGATCTCATCCGTCACGGAAAGAAACCAGAATCCGGCACATGCAATCAAGGCCGCAATCCATACCTTTCCTTCTGTATGCCTGTGAAAGAATATCCCGATGATCGGGACAAGAATCACATAGAGAGCCGTCAGGAATCCGGCTTTGCCGGCAGTTGTATACTGAATGCCGGTCTGCTGGAAATAGGAAGCGGCACAAAGAAAGATGCCGCACAATACACCTGCTTTCAGCAGTTTTGATTTTTCTTCTCTGGTTTCCGGCTTTTTCACATCAAGCCGGATCCGGTCAAGAAACGGCATCAGAACCGCCAGCATTGCAAAAGCGATCCAGGAGCGCAGGCAGTTGAATGTCCACGGGCCGATATGTTCCATACCGGCTGACTGGGCAGTAAAAGCGGCACCCCATATCAGTGCTGTGCATAACAGCAGCAGATTGGAGATCAGACGACGGCTCATTCTTCTTCCCCTTCCGTAAAGTCATGGTCAAATGTGATCCATGTTTCAATACCGAAGGAGGCGGCCGTATCATTCATCTGTTTCTGAATATCAACAGGCGCAAGCTGACAGCTGTAAGGAATCAGAATATCGAAGACTGCTTCTTCTCTGCCTTCTTTTTCG
Organism: uncultured Erysipelotrichaceae bacterium; assembly: GCA_947167125.1. Lineage (GTDB taxonomy): Bacteria > Bacillota_I > Bacilli_A > Erysipelotrichales > Erysipelotrichaceae > Bulleidia. Next base: position 13,194 of record CAMVGT010000047.1, on the reverse strand, counting down.
CGCACGCGGAAATCGTGCATCGTCAAAGAAGGATCTGTTTCCTGCAGTTTTCTTTCAAATGCTTTTTTCAATGTGTTGGTACGCGGATTGTGCAGTTCCACCGGATCCGCATGCAGTGTCATTGTGACATTGTAGAGCTTCTGGATTTCTTCTTCCGCAGCGTCAATCACGCTGTGGGCATGCATCAGGGTCATTTCACTGTCCACTTCCGCATGCGCGCTGCCGATCTGAACACCGGGACCGTAATCATGAATAATCAGATCATGGACGCCGAGGATTTCCGGATGCGTCAGAATCTGTTCGCGGATCTGCGTACTGAGTTCATGATCTGCCGGTCTGCCAAGCAGCTGACCGGTAATATCCGTTACGATTTCCCATCCTGCTTTCAGAATCAGAAAGGAGATCAATACGCCGGCAATTCCGTCAAACGGAAAATCCGAACCGGTTAATGTCAAAGCCATCGCACCGAGCGTCAGCGCGGTGGAAAGAACATCATTGCGGGAATCCTGAGAGGAGGCTTCCATTGTGCTGCTGTGAATCTTTTCGGCAATCACATGGTAGAAGCGGCTCATCCATAGCTTGATCAGGATTGAGAAAAACAATACCACTGCCATCGGAATTGAAAAATGAACATGCACCGGATGAAGGATTCTCTGTACTGACGCAATCATCAGCTCCGCCCCTGCCCCAAAGATCACAAGTGAAATAAACAGACCGGCGATATATTCGCTTCTTCCGTGTCCGAACGGATGTTCGCGGTCAGCCGGTTTTGCGGAAATGCGGTAGCCCAGCCATGTGATCAGACAGGAAAGACAGTCGGACAGATTATTGAATGCATCGGAAATAATGGAAACCGAATGGGAAAGAATACCGGTGATGATCTTGAAGGCAAAAAGCAGCAGATTCAGGGAAATCCCCGTCACGCTGCTGAAACTGCCGTATGAACTGCGCACCTGCGGATTATTGATATCTTCCGCGTTTTTCACAAATTTCCCGATCAGCTTTTCAATCATTTCTTCACCACAGATGCTATTCTAACTCATTTGCGGTGTGTCTGCTATGATATTTGCCCTGCGGCTGATCGCACAGCACCCGGATCGCATATACGGAAGGAACCGGTCCGAAGATCATCATTACAAATACAAGTGTCTGTACAAAGTTCATCTGACCGCCCGGTGTGAGAAAGGAAAGAGCGGTATATACCAGCAGAAGAATACCCATCCACTTTACCGCCTCATCCATCAGATGCCAGGATTCGCAAAGCGTCATGACGGCATAGAAACTGTTGACCGCAATCACAAATCCGGAAGAAGGAATCAAAGCGGAAAGTCCTGTTAAAGAAGAAAGGACCAGGCAGAGATCCGCCGCAAGCAGTCCTGAGATTCCGTGTTTCAGGATGGCTTCAGGGCCGTATGTATAAACGGTAAGTGCGAAGACGGAAAGCGAAATCAGAACTGCTGCTGTGTCCTCGTGAATCGCGGCGCATCCAAACGCCCAGATCAGCAGTGCCTCACTCAGTATCATTCTGTATTTTCTATTCATGGTGAATACCTCATTTCCACTGTCATCTTACATGGTTTCTGTATACACGCTGTACACGGCAGTGTACAATGATAAAAAAGGTTATAAAAAATGAAGCATGCAGAAATGATACAGCTTCCCACTCTGGTCAGGAAAATCCTGCTGGAACAAAGCGATGAAACCCATCTTCTTTCAATGCCGGAAATCCGTGCTGAGCTTGAGAATTCAGGGATTACAGCAGACCGCAGAAGCGTCTATAAAGCAATCAGTGTTCTCAATGAAAACGGTGAGGACATCCGCTACCGGACACTGGATGGCAAACAGGGCTATTGGATCCGCCACCCTTTCACAAAGGCGGAAGCCCTGTTTCTGATCGACAGCATCCAGTCCTCCTTTTCCCTTTCAGCTGAAACCTCACGTGCTTTCTCAGACCGCATTCTTTCAATGCTGAGTACAGAGCAGCAGAAGGAACTTCCTCCCACTGCTCTTGCGGTATCCAAAACCGACAGCTCCAATGTTCTGAGCCTGATGGAAACACTGCTGGAAGCCGCTGCCGGACGCCATCCGGTGGAATTCCGCTATTATGACCTGAGCGTCACAAGAAAAAAGCAGTACAGAAGACAGAACAAAACATACCGCATGGTGCCGTATGCCATTGTTTCAAGAGGAAACCGCTGGTATTGTGTCTTTTACAGTGAAAATCATGGTTCCTTTGCGAACTACAGAATTGATAAAATGGAATTATCAAAAGTGCTTGATGAACAGTGCGATCCGGTCCGCTTTTCACTGGCGGACCATATCCGCTCTTCCTTCAACATGTACCATGGCGAGCCGCAGACCGTCACCGTTGATTTCGATCTGTCCCTGGCCAGTATCGTTTTCGATGAATTCGGCAAGGATATCATCATTTCAAATGTATCGGATTCACGCTTCACCGCTTCCATACGCACTGCCATCACACCCACATTAACCAGCTGGCTTCTGCAGTTCTATGACCGGATGGAAGTCAGACGTCCGGATGAATTAAGAGACCAGATGAAAAAGATCGCTGAAAGCCTGTATCAGACATACAGCAAGGAGGATTAAAACCATGGAGGACAAAATTCAAAAGCTTCAGGAAATCATTGACGGCGCAAAGCACATCGTCTTCTTCACCGGTGCCGGCGTATCCACCGACAGCGGCATTCCCGATTTCCGCTCCCAGGACGGCCTTTACAATCAGCAGTACCGCTATCCGCCCGAGACCATTATCAGCCGCAGCTTCTTTGAAGCGGATCCGGAAGAATTCTACCGCTTCTACAAAGACAAAATGCTCTACCTTGACGCAGAGCCCAACTACACGCATAAATTCATGGCTGAACTTGAGAAGAAAGGAAAGTCGCTCGGCGTTGTGACACAGAACATCGACGGACTTCATCAGAAAGCAGGATCCAAGCGTGTCTATGAACTGCACGGTTCCGTGCTGCGCAATTACTGCATGGACTGCAATGCCTTCTATCCGGCCGAATTCATCGCGGATTCAAAAGGCATTCCCCGCTGTCCGAAATGCGGCGGCATCGTCAAGCCGGATGTTGTTCTGTATGAGGAAGGACTCAACAGCGCGGTTGTCAACGGTGCAGTCGCGGCCATCGCAAGCGCTGATGTGCTGATTGTGCTTGGAACTTCACTGGTTGTCTATCCGGCTGCCGGACTGATCCGCTATTTCCATGGCAAGCACTTGGTTCTCATCAACCGTTCGGTGACTGCCTATGACAGCGAAGCGGACCTGCTTATTCAGGACAGCTTCGCCAATGTACTGCCGAAAATCAAAATCTGAAAAAAAACCGAAGGCACAGCGCCTTCGGTTTTCATATAAATGAGGTGATAAAGATTTCAAGACCGATTACGATCAGGATGACACCGCCGAAGATATTTGCCTTCTCCGAAATCCGGCTGCCGACCTTCCTGCCTGAGAGCAGACCGAACATACAGATGGCAAATGTGACAATTCCGATAATCAGGGAAGCGATCAGTGCCTCGCTGAGATTGTATTCGGCAATGGTGAAGCCGACGGACAGAGCGTCAATGGATGTGGCGATGCCCTGCATGATCAGGGTGCCTCCTCCCAGTTCCTCCTCTTCCGTTTTTTCTTTGGAAAACGCATCTTTCAGCATATTGCCGCCGATAAATGACAGCAGAATCAGAGCGATCCAGGGAATCGCTTTTTCAAAGACGCGGAAGTATGTCACTACCGTGTGAACACAGACCCAGCCAAGCAATGGCATCATGAACTGAAACAGAGCGAATGTTCCGGCAATCAGGAACATTCTTTCTTTTTTCATGTCCGGTTCACGAAGGCCGTTGGCGATGGAAACGGAGAACGCGTCCATTGCCAGCCCGGCGCCGAGAGCCGCGCTGTTCACAAAAAAAAGAAGACTTAAACTCATACACACTCCTCAGCAACTAAGTATGACAATGTCAGAGCATAAAATCAACTGAGAAAAAGAAAAAGGATGAAACTTTCTCATCCCTTCCTCAGTACTTCCACTTCCAGACTCAGTTCTGCGTTGGCTTCCTCCAGCTCACTGATTTCTCTTTCAATGGTCTGGATCTTCACAGACAGCTCATTGGCCTGCTGCCTCAGGACCAGCTTCCCGGGCACATACAGGGCAAATGAACAGACTGCGGCGCCGACAGTTGCCGGCAGCAGCTTCAGTTTTCTACCCGATTTCATAACCGCTTTTTTTCACCGGATGCGTTCTGTCTGTCATAGGCATCCAGGTAGGCCCGCAGCATTCTTTCGAGCGCTGCGGTTTTTGTGCGCTCCTCTTCGTCGCAATAGCGGCTGAAACGCTCATAAAGCGATGTATCAATTTTGAGATTGATATACCGCCCTTCTTTTCTTTCCCTCGGCATCCGTTTTCCCCTTATGAAAAACATCATATCACAGAATCAACCGTTTTCAACTTTTATCAACATTTTTCATCTTTTATCAACCGTTTTCAACCGCAAAAGAAAACACCGGAATTTTCAGCCGGTGCAGTCGGCTTTTTTTCCGGTGTTCCTGATTTTTGCTTTGTGTGTTTATTCAGCCATGACAAGTTCGTCATCGGAAAGGTCTGATGTCTTTCCGGTGATTGCACTCTTGGCTGTGTTGCAGCAATGGTCACCCATTCTTTCAATTGTACCGATGAGGTCACAGAAGATGGAGACTGCCTGCGGTGAGGTGCAGACCTGGTCCTTCATACGGCGGAAATGATTGCTGCGGGCTTCCATTTCCATGTCATCCAGACGCTTCTCCATTTCACGGAGCTTCTCATATGCCGCTTCATCTTCCGATGCGAATACTTCAGCAGAGAGATCGAACATTGCGAGCATATGAGCGCCCATGTCTCTGATTTCCTGCTTTGCTTCATCTGTGAAAGATCCGCCCTTGTCTGCTGTCAGGACAAAGAATTCAGCCAGGTTTGAGGCAAGGTCGCCGACACGTTCATAGTTCTTGACCGCATCCAGATAGGAACGGATGTGGTTTGTGTCATTGACTGTCAGGTTCGGCTTAACGGAGAGGCGGATCAGATAATCCGTGATCAGCGAGTCAAACTGGTTGATCATAGCCTCACGCTTGGAAAGCTTCTCCAGGAATTCTTCATCACCCTTTTCATCGACCAGACGCAGGGTTTCGGAAGTATTGTATCGACACCTGCGGGAGGCAGGATATCTGTGATTCCTTCGTCCATATTCTCGATGCTGAATTCGTAGTGCTCTTCCTCTTCGCCGCGGACAATCTTCTTTGTGAATTCTGCCAGACGGTCAGTAAACGGCAGGAACAGAAGTGTTGTCACTGTTTTGAAGATGATGTTTGCTACGGCAATCTGCATCATCGGATTGAGTCCTCCGGCAATCGACTGAATGAATGCGGAGTACGGTTTCAGAATCAGCATACCTATAATTGCGGAAATGATGTTGATTGTTGTATGCAGGGCCGCAGTACGCTTACCGGCGGCGGAACCGCCTGCGGAAGCGAGAATACCGGTCATGGTTGTACCGATATTGGCACCGAACATAAACGGAAGCGATGCGGAGAATGAGATCGCACCTGCCGCGTAGAGTTTCTGAGCAACACCGATTGTGGCAGCAGAAGACTGTACAGCAGCTGTCAGGAGAATACCGGCACCGAGAGCCAGTAACGGATTCGTGCTCATCTGCAGCGCGATGGATTCAAACTGCGGCAGTTCCTTGAGCTGTGCCAGAGCATCGCCCATTGCCGACATACCGAAGAAGATCAATCCGAAGCCGAGTACAATTGCACCGCCTTCCGTGAGCTTCTTCTTTTTCGCAAAGCAGATCAATGCCGCTCCGGCGAAAATGATGAACATCGCGTATTTTTCAATACTGATGGAAATGAGGAAGGATGTTACGGTCGTACCGATCGTAGCGCCGAGAATAATGCCTGCTGCCTGTTCCATGGTCATCAGTCCCGCACGGACCAGACCGATGGAAATCGCAGACGTTGCGGAGGATGATTGCATGATGATGGTGATCACGATACCGATGAACATTGCCGATACATGATTTGTAGTATATTTGGCAATGATGTCGCGTAACTTATCACCGGCAGCCGCCTTCAGGCCGTCACCCATGAATTTGATGCCGAACATGAACAGGCCGAAGCCGCCGAGAATCATTCCCCAGTCCAAGGATCCTAGTGTCATAATACCCCCATAAAAAAACTGTGCAGTTTCTGCGCTGCACAGTCTGTTTCCGTACGAATCATCCCACACAGCAGCAAAAAGCTGTATGAGTCTTGCCGATTAAGGAATGCCGGGCTGTCAGCCGTGCTGACGACATTTCCACGCAATGGTGCGCCGCTACTCCCTCAATACACGCTGAAATAATAACATGCGGCAGTTCGCAACCGCAAGCTTTAAAAAATCATTTGAGATAACAGTGCGGTCATCACCTGCTGAACCATGACTGATCCCTGAAGCAGATATCAAGATCCAGATCCTTTGAAGCATACTGATGAACGGAACAGATCTTTGAAAGATCCTTCTGTACCCTTCCGTCATTGGTTCCCCAATGAGCAATCCATAAGTCATAGTTCTGACAAAAATCATCCAGATATTTCAGCCAGCTGTAAGAACAGTAGATGCCGGCATGGTATCCTTCCCTTCTGACTTTCTCACACATGATGGATGTGATCTCTGAAATATACTTCCGCTCCATGCGGAATCCGTTTTTCACCTTCCATCCATCGGCATCCTCCTGATCCACCCATACACCCATCGATATTTTATCTTTAAAAGGGCGGATCACTTCCAGGAATACGTCTGCTTCTGTTTCTGCAGTTTCCTGATCCGGGGCATAGGAATACCAGTAGACACCGAACGGAATTTTATATTTCAGGCATTCCTCTATATTCCGTTCAAACATTTTATCCTTCTGATCCGCTGACCATCCCCAGCCGGCCCGGATCATGACAAACTGATCACGATAAGCGGACAGATCGATTCTGCCGTTGTGTTCGGAAATATCAATTCCGTAAAATGCCATAGCGGTTTCCTCCTGTTTCCTTCATTCTTCAAAAAAAGGAACGTTTCCGTTCCTTGAAATGTTACTGTTCGGCAGTGATTTTCGCCACTTCAGCTTCAAAATGAGCTTTTGCCTCTGCATAGGTCATGCCGAGCGCGACGGAGATTTCATCATAAAGATATTTTTCTGCTTTCTGCAGATATTCATCATCGATGCTGGCAAGTTTTTTATGCTGTTCCATGCGGGCTTTGTTGCGGCCGTAGGATGTTTTTATAATGCAGATCAGATCCTCAATACTGTTTCCCTTCAGAAGAGCAGCGTACTGGCTCTTCATATTGGCCGGTTTGTTTTCCAATGTCTGGATATCCGGCGCACTGCGGATCAGGTCATCAATTTCATCGGCTGTGATCAGGTCTCTCAGGTTTCCTGCTTTATTGGCTACCGGTACCTGCATTTTAACGGAACCGTCCTGCTTGCTGTAAGGCACCAGGTCATAGCACATTTCACCTGTAAAATCACTGCGGTGTTTCCCAACGACTTTACAGACATCACGTCTGTAAACCACGACGTCATTAATTTTATACATTGGTTTTCTCCCCGCTTTCTTGTGAAGATTATAACATTTTTCGGGGAAAATCACCACCAACGGGCCTTCAAAAACAGCACGAATTAATAAATGATAATATCCTTTTTTGAAAGATTATACAATCTGCAGAATGAAGAATTTCAGATATTCTGTCTCCGGCACATCCGGCAGGACAGGATGATCCGGCGCCGCATGGCGGATTTCGCAGATTCTTGCGGTTACGCCTGCCTCTCTTGCCGCATCCGCAATCGTTTTGCGGAATTCGCTTTCCGGCATGAAATGGGAACAGGACGCTGTTGCTAAATAGCCGCCTCTTGGCAGCAGCTTCATCGCTTCCCGGTTGATTTCCTGATAGCCGCCTCTTGCGTTATGGAATGTCTTTCTGCTTTTTGTAAAAGCGGGAGGATCGAGAATAATCAGATCAAACTTTGCGTGTTCCGCCCTTAAGCGGGGAAGAAGTTCAAATACATCTCCCTGCACAAAGGAAAGATCGAGATTGTTGCGCTTCGCGTTTTCTTCCGCCATCTTCAGTGCCGATTCGGAAATATCGGCAGCAGTCACACTGAGCGCTCCGCCTTTTGCGGCATTGAGCGCAAAGGAACCGGTATGTGTGCATACATCCAGTACTTTTCTTCCTTCCGCAAGCCTGCGGATGGCAAGACGGTTGTATTTCTGATCGAGGAAGAAACCGGTCTTCTGTCCGTTTTCCACATCCACTTCATAAACAATTCCGTTTTCAGTGAATTCAGTGATCACGGAATCCGGATGGTTTTCTCCATACCAGCCTTTATACTGTTCAAGACCTTCTTTTTTTCTGAGATCGCCTTCATTGCGTTCATAGATGCCGTCAATGACTTCGCCTTTTTCTCTTAAGGAATCAAGCAATGCACGATAGATTGCGTCCTTGTGCAGCTCCATGCCGTAGCTGGCAATCTCCGTCACAATCAGATTCTGATAGCGGTCAGCCGTCACGCCGGGCAGCCCGTCTGCTTCGCCATGAATCAAACGGCATGCGGAAATATCTTCCTTCATCACATCAAAACGGTACTGAACCGCATAGCGCACCCTTCTTTCAAAGAAAGCATCGCCATAAGTTTCATTGGCATTGGTGCCTAAAAGACGGATCCGGATCAAAGACGCTTCGCTCCATAATCCGGTGCCGAGGTAATTGTCCTTTGCACCGAATACATCAACCAGTGCGCCGTTTTCAATGGTTCCGGAAGTTTCTGTAATTTCATCTGCATAAATCCAGGGATGTCCTTTTTTCAGCGACATCTCCTGCTTTTTTGTGACCCTTGCAAAGGGAAATGTTCTTTTCTGTTTCATATTATCACCGGCAAAATACTATCACAGCATAATAAAAGAAGCACGGAAATTCATTCCGCGCTTCTGAACATGCATTACAGTTTCAGATCATTTTCCTTGATCCAGCCGGCTCTGCGTTCCAGTTCGCATACGATCCAGGAAATCACTGCAGGAAGAATAAAGCAGATCAGCACAAGCCCAACCCAGTCCATTGCTGTGATGGATGCCTTTGCGCCGCTTGCGACATCATTGACCCAGCCGGTGTAGACGCCGATCTGACCGACCAGACCGCATGTGCCCATACCCGAAGCGACTGCCGGACCGTTATTGGTCAGACGGAATACACAGGTCGCAAGCGGACCGGTGATCATCGATGCGACAATCGGCGGAATCCATGTTCTCGGATTGCGGATGATGTTGGACATCTGCAGCATGCTGGTGCCAAGGCCCTGGGACACAAGACCGCCGATGCCGTTTTCCTTAAAGCTCATGACCGCAAAGCCGACCATCTGCGCGCAGCATCCTGCCACTGCCGCCCCGCCCGCAAGACCTGTTAAGCTCAGAGCCGCGCAGATCGCGGCTGAAGAAATCGGAAGCGTCAGCGCGATGCCGACAAGAGCAGAAACAATGATTCCCATGAAGAACGGCTGCAGTTCTGTCGCCCACATGATCACAGAACCGAGCGAACTTGCGGCTTTGCCGATATACGGCGCAAACAGAACGGACAGCGCGGTTCCGACCAGAATGGTAACAGCCGGAGTCACCAGGATATCAACGCGTGTTTCCTTTGAAACAAGCTTGCCGCATTCACATGCGATAATTGCGATCACATAGACAGAGAGTGGCCCGCCCGCTCCGCCGAGGCTGTTTGCGGCAGCGCCTACCGCAATCAAAGAAAACAGTACAAGCTGCGGTGCGGAAAGCGCATAGCCGATGGAAACCGCCATGGCCGGACCGGCAACGCTTTTAGCAAATGTACCGGCATCGATCAGAAACTGAATATTCAGCTGGGAGCCGAGTGTTTCAATAATCGTACCGATCAGAAGCGAGGCAAATAAGCCCTGAGCCATCGCGCTCATCGCGTCAATGCCGTAGCGGCGTGCGGAAATGTTCACATCCTTTTTTTCAAGATATTCTTTCATCGTCATCGGATATGCCCTCCTTTATCAGACGAGAGTGTTATATCACATTCTTCTTTAATTGTATAGTCATTTTGACTATACCTTTTTAAATTCTTTTTTTCACAAATCCATGCATACAAAAACCGCAGGATTTCATCTTCCTGCGGCTTACAGAATCGCATGTATTTAAAACTCATCGGAAATGTTCCAGCAATGCCTGTTTAATGCATTCGGTATAGGCTTTGGCTCCCTCTGGGGTCAGGTGGGTATCATCTTCCACAAAGTATTCCGGATGGCCTTCGCTGTATCCGTACCAGTCAATGATATAGGTATCCGGATTGTCTTTGGCAAAGGCTGCCATTTCTTCATTGTTAGTGTCCGCCCAGTCGGTATGCGGCGCTCTTGCGCTCATTAAGAACAAAGGTCTTCCTTCCCCTGCTTTTTCCCGCATTGTTTCCAGGGAATCATATAACATGCCGTTAGCGCCTAAAGCGAAAATCACGGCGTCCCCGTTCCATCCGTGCTCATAGCGATAGATGTCATAAATCGTATAGCTTTCGGTTGTATAGCGGCTGACTGCCGCATCGCAGATGCTGTTGGGGAAGACTGTATAGAATTGTTCAGACGCGCCAAGGGATACGGAATCTCCGATCAGCAGAACGTCCAGTTCACTGCATATTTCTTCATCGCTTTTCGCAGCCGGTGTTTCAGAAGGTGCTTCCGTTTCTGTGACCTCCTGTGCTTCATTCGCCGCTGTTTCTTCCGCTTCCTTCGCTTTTTCTGCTGCTTCCTGACGTTCCTTCATCTTCTGTTCAGTCATTTCAGCAGCTGTTTCCGCCTGCTTTTCCAGCTCTTCCTGATTCGCCAATGCATTCTCACGCGGCACAAACACTGTACAGAGCACAGCCGCCGCAATCAATGCGACATAAGTCCCCATCATTCCGAAAGCCCGGCCGCGCATCCGTTTTCTTCTTGCCTGTGCCTTTGCGCTTTTCACTTTCGCAGCTGTAAATGCTTTTTTGAAAAATCCTGACGCAAACGGAATCTCAACAAACAGTTCGGAACAAAGTGTCATCAATGCGGTCAGTATGATCACGATCACTGCCGAAAGCAGTGTAGCCTTTTCCCCGTTTGTAAACAGCAGAACAAACGGATAATGCCACAAATAAACCGCATAGCTGCGCTTTCCGGTTTCTGAAAGAGGAAAGATTCCCATGATCTTTGAAAAGATGGATTCCTGATCCAGCAATGCATAAATCACGAGTACGGAAAGAACCGTGGCGATGATCTGTCCGCCTTTGAACATGAAGCTGCTGTAGCCGCTGATCATGACCATCATATACATCAGACCGGCAAGTGACAAAAGTCCTGTAAGAGAAGTCAGGAAAGAAGGAATCTTCAGCTTTTTCAGATCCGTTTCATACAGCGCAAGCAATGAGCCTGCCATCAAAGAGAAGATTCTTGTATCGGTTCCGTAATAGACTCTGCTTGGATCTTTGGAAGGATCAAAGAGCACAATCATCAGAATCATCGAGATCAACGCTGTCACAGAACAGATGATTCCCAGAATTCCTTTATGGTTTTCCATTCTGCCGAAGAAAACAAACAGAAGCGAAATGATGAGATAAAACTGCATCTCAATTGCCAATGACCAGCAATGGGTCAAAGGAGACGGCGCGCCGGCATTTTCAAAATAGGACACATTGGAGAAGATCTGATGCCAGTTGTTCCATCCGGTCAGTACAGAGAAGATATCCTTGATTTCTTTTGTAAAAAGCACACGTCTGAATGCCGCAAAAATCAAAACGGTAATCACAATCATCGCGATGAGCGCCGGATAGATCCTTACAATCCTCTTTTTCCAGAATGAAAGGAAATCCGTCTTTCCGTTCCGTCTGATTTCACGCAGAAGGCCGCCGGTAATCAGGTACCCGGAAGTCACAAAGAAAACAGTCACACCGAGCAGACCGCCCTGGGCAAACGGTGCTTTGAGATGATAGAACAGCACCATGAGTGCCGCAATTGCCTTAAATCCCGAAATTCCGCCGATATAGCCGCGTTTCCCCTTTTCGCTCATCATTCCTTCTCCCCTGTAATTTACTGAAATTCATCATACTTTTTGCAGAGAAAAACGTAAAGAAATCCGTAAGGACCTTCTCATCTTAATCATTATTTCAGGCTGTCAGCCCATTTTTCAAACAGAATGCAGGATTCTTCAAGATCATCTCCTGAAAAGCCATGTCCTGCATCCGGAAGAAGATGCAGCTGGGTATCGGCGCCATGCTTGCGGTAAACTTCATCTGCCACAAGGCTGTAGCCGTAATTGACAATATTGTCTGCAGTACCGTGAATGATGAATACATTGCCTGTATAATCATCAATTTCTTCAAATACATTCAGACGGATCACACTTCTTGCATAATTTCCGCTTAAGCGCATTCTTCCTTCACCGATGCATTCAGGAATATTTTCCGGATCAAAGCGGATGATCTGCATACTGCCTGCTCTTGCGTCATCAGGAATGCATAATGCCGGATAAAACAGCGCCAGACCATGAACTTCCTCCTTCAGCTGTGCAGCTGTAAGTGCTGCCACAAAACCGCCCTGCGAACATCCGGCAAGAATCAGCTTTGAAAAATCAATATCATCTCTTGTTTTAAGATACGAAACAACCGCCTTGAGATCATCCACCTCGCTCAGCGGTGTCATATAGTCATGAAATGATCCGTCACTGATGGTTTCAAACCCGCCGCCGCAGAAATCAAAGATAAATGCGCGGTATCCCTTTTCAGCCATATATTCCGCATATGGCTGTGAACGTCTCATATCCGCCGTGAAGCCATGGGCAATCACAACCGGAATCAGCTTCCCTTTCGCTTCTGAATCCGCATATTCTTTACCGCGGATGGTCATCCCGCCTTTCATACATGAAAAATCTTTATATGCAACAGTCATATGATCTTCCTCCATATCTTCATTCACTATCATAACATTCCTGAATCATAATCACCGTCCGTAAATGAAAAGCGATTCCTCTTAAAGGAATCCGCCTTTCATTTCTGCCATGTCAATTTAATTTTGGAGGGGAAGGGTTTACTGACACGCTTTATGTATTCTGTTAATGATGCTTATGATGTTTATTCAATACTC
>CAMVGT010000046.1 GCA_947167125.1 uncultured Erysipelotrichaceae bacterium | reverse complement strand
CTGTAGCAAACAGTGTGTCGTCTCCGCCGCGCTTCACATTCTTGCCCGGGAAGATTCTTGTTCCTCTCTGACGGTAAATGATGGAACCGGCATTTGTGTACTGGCCGTCAGCCTTCTTGGCTCCAAGTCTTCTGCCTGCAGAATCACGGCCGTTCTTTGTGGAAGATACACCCTTTTTGCTGGCGAAGAACTGAATATCGAGTGTGTATTTCATCTCTGTTATTCCTCCGTTAAATGAATTTTCATAAATTGACTGTATTGTTCTTCTACAGTCTGCAGCTGAATCAGTCCGGTATGCATCATCGTATCCGTTGTCTGATCCGGCTTTAAGATGTCGATAGTGATCAGATTATGATCAATCCTGACTGTTTCAATGCCGGCAATCACATCCAGCGCATTGCACAGTCCGAATAAGACCGTACTTACACCGGCACAGATCAGATCCTCGCCTCTGTCTGCCGAACCGGAATGGCCGCGGACATCCAGATGAGTATAATGACCTTTGTTTACCGTGCAATTGACTCTGATCACCTTACGCCTCGATAGAAACGACTGTCAGCTTTGTATACGGCTGACGGTGACCCTGCTTGCGGCGGGTGGAACCCTTCTTCTGCTTGTACTTGAAGATGACGATCTTCTTTTCCTTGCCCTGCTTTTCAACAGTGCATGTGACCTTGGCACCTTCTACATACGGTGTTCCGATCTTTGTGGAAGCGTCAGATACAAGGCAAACCTTGTCGAAGACTACTTCACTTCCGGGTTCGACGTCGAGCTTTTCGACGAAGATTGACTGTCCAGCTTCAACTTTGAGCTGTTTTCCGCCTGTTTCGATAATTGCGTACAAAATAAGCACCTCCTGACATTATCATAAGACGCGCCATCAAGGGGACATTGCTGTGCTTAAAACCCTTTACTGAGCGGTTACAGACCTGACTGAGGGCCGGTAACGTCAATATATTACCGTTCTTCACGCGTCAAGTCAATCAAAATATTGCGATTTTACGGGCAGTTTCCGCTTTTTTATCCTTTGCGGAAACGGTGGCTTCCGACTGTGATTTCCGGCGCATTTTCTTCCGGCTGAACTGCTGAAAACATCAGTTTCTGCAGTGTGATATAACCGCATTTTTCAAGCAGCGAAAGCATTTCATCGCATGCCGGATCCACTTCAAATTTCAGCTCCTTACCCTTTTCTTCCGCATCGCTTGCGGCGCTGCTGATCAGCATTTCGCCAAGGCCTTTGCGGCGCATATCCTTTTTCACAAACAGTTCGTTCATGATCAGGCTTTCACCGTCTTCATGCGTGACGGAATAACCAAGATATCTTCCGCTTTCACTGACAGCGGTAACGGTATATCCCTTTTTCAGCATCTCTTCGATTTCAGCCTGTGCTCCTTCGGGATCATCCGCTTTTTCAAATCCTTTCTTTACAAGGATCTCATCGCGGTATCCGGAAGCCAGGAATACAAGCTGGGCAGCATTTTTGGTACCGATCGATACAATTCTGTACTGCGGCTGCTTCGGCATGGAAACAGTTTTCGGGATTACAGGCTTTTCAGGTTCAATATAGTCCTGATCAAACCCGTAATCATCATCCTCTACCTCCTCATCATCATTGATGAGTTCATAGCGGTTTCCTTCATATTCAATGCCGTTGTCTTCGCACCATTCCATTGCCGTGACACGGTGGCATCTGTCACGGTAGTCATACCAGTCATTCAGCATATGGAAACGGTCAAGCGCAGCCCGGAACATACGGAATGCGCCTCTTCCGCGGATCGCGTTGGAAAGCCATTCCTGGATTTCTTCATCCTTTACCCGTTCGATGAACCGCTCCATATTGCCGTAGTCATCAATATCCCTGCGGTCCGGAAGACGGATCAGATCGGATTCATCATATTTTCCGCTGACTTCCGCGGAGCTCATGATCTTTTCAAGCGGAATGACATAATACATCGCTTCATCAGAGCCTGCGGACTGCATAGCGAAGAGAACTTCTTCAAGATTTACTTTCATGTTCAATCTCCTATTTCAGAGCTTTGGAAATCTTCTTTACAAACTTCGGTCTTTCTTTCGGTGCGCAGTTGGAAAGAGATGTGATCAGTGCGAAAATCTTCAGTTTCGCATTTGTGGAATAGGAATCATCCTTTTCAATGACAATAATGGTAGGCTTGAGTGCGTCAAGCAGATCACTTTCCTCCATTTTGTCGCTTCCGGCAAGTGCGGCTGAAAATGATGCTTCAATATTCGGATCGTGTTTTGCCATATTCCCTCCTAGAGGAATTCCTCGTCGTTTTTTTCAGGTGATACAATCACGGTCTCCATCGAATCCATCGCCTCCTGAATTCCCTTCTTATAATCAAAGAGCGTTTCATAATATTCACTCTTTTCAATGGAAGGCTTTGTGACAGGATTCTTCGGATCAAAGATCGTGCAGCAGTCTTCAAACGGAAGAATGGATGTTTCATATGTTCCGATCTTTCTTGCAAGATCGATGATTTCAACCTTGTCAAAGCATACCAGCGGACGGATCACCGGAATCCGGATGACATCATTGATGCAGGCAATGCTTTCAAGCGTCTGTGAAGCAACCTGACCGATCGATTCGCCGGTGCCGAGTGCCAGGCAGCCGTATTTCTTTGCGGTCTCTTCCGCCAGACGGAACATCATGCGGCGCATGAGCGTAACCGCATAGGGATCACCGGCTGTTTTATAGATATTCAGCTGAAGATCGGTGAAATTGATGATATGGACATGCATATGTCCCTGGTATTCGGAAACCATGGACGCAAGTGTCAGCACCTTGTTTCTGGCAGCTTCGCTTGTATAAGGCGGAGAAGCGAAATGCACTGCTTCCACCATCAATCCCCTCTTCATCAGTTCATATGCGGCAACCGGAGAATCGATGCCTCCTGACAGCAGCAGCAATACCTTGCCGTTGATTCCGGCCGGATAGCCGCCGGCTCCGGGAATCTTTTCGGAAGTGATATAGGTATCATTGGCATGAACTTCAATGCGTATGGCAAGTTCAGGATTATGGACATCAACCTTGAGATCCGTATTGCTTAAGATCGCGCCTGCGCATGCCCTGTTGATTGCGTCAGAGCGCATCGGGAAGTTCTTGTCATGTCGCTTTGTGATGATCTTGAATGTCTTCTTATCGGTTTCCTGGGCGATTCTAAGGCAAGTGTCCGTGATTGCCTGCAGGTCGGAATCAACCTTTTCCGTAAAGGAAAAAGAAGAAATACCGAATACCTTTTTCAGCTTTTCACTGATTGCGGCAGGATCTTCATCATGAATCCGGATATAGATCCGGTCATATGCCTTTCGGTATTCGAGGCTTTCAAAATCCCTCAGCATGTATTTGACATTGCTGTAGAGGCGGTTGATAAAGTCTTTTCTGTTTTTGCCTTTGGTGCTGAGTTCTCCGAAACGGATCAGCACAGTATCATATTTAACCATAGTGCGAAATAATCTCCTTTAATGCCTGCAGGAAGAGATCCGCCTCTTCCTTTGTATTGTCTTTGGATAACGAGACTCTGATGCAGCTCGATGCCCGTTTGACTGAATATCCCATCGCTGTAAGTACATAGCTTGGATTATCCGATTTAGAATCGCATGTGCTTCTTGCGGAAACCATGAAGCCTTTGCGGTTCAGTGCATTCTGCATGACTTCGGAAGGAATCTTTTCATATGAGAAATTCAATGTGGAAGGAATATGAATTTCCGGATGGTTGATTTCGATTCCTTCAATTTCCCTTAATCCCTTTTCCAGATATGCGCTGAGATCCGCGATCTGCTTATGATATTTCTTTCCGTTTTCCAATGCCAGACGCAGTGTCTTTGCAAAGACCATGTTCACAGGCGCGTTGGATGTACCCCCTCTGAAGCCTGATTCCTGCTCGCCACCGTTGATTAACGGCACAAACGGAACATGTCTGCGCTTGATCAATATACCGCTTCCTTTCAGGCCGTTGAGCTTATGGGCGCTGACTGAGGCAAGATCGACATATTTCAGATTGATATCAGCTTTGCCGATTGATTGTGTCAGATCGGTATGCATGTAGGCATGGGACTGCTTTTTGACATATTCCGCGATTTCCTCAACCGGATTGACCGAACCGACTTCGTTATTGACATGCATTACCGAAACCAGTGCCGTATCAGCGCGCATGGCGTCTTTGACCTGCTGCAGGCTGACGGTACCCTGCGCAGAAACGGGAAGATATGTCACTTCATAACCGAATACTTCTTCCATCTGCCGGCAGGCATTCATGATGGAGGAATGTTCGACATTTGTTGTGATGATATGTTTTTTTTCAGGGCAGGCAAAACAGACTCCTTTGACAGCGGATGTATTGGACTCGCTGGATCCGGATGTGAAGATGATTTCATCGCTTTCAACATCCAAAAGCCCGGCGATTGCCGACCGGGCCTTTTCCATCATTCTGCTGATCGCAGTACCTTCGTCATACAGCGACTCACTGTTGACATAGTACTGATCCAGTAGGTTTTTATACGATTTCAGAACTTCCGGATTGATATCTGTTGTGCTCGCATTGTCAAAATAGATTCTACGCTGCACTCTTTGCGTTCTCCTTGATCATGGATTCGTAATTGCCCGGATGGATCTTTTCGATCGTGGCAATTGCGGTTGTCAATGCCTGGGTATACTGACCGTTGCGGAAGCTCAGTTCGCTTCTTGTGAGCTCAGAATCAATATCGGCATATGTGGAACGGTAGCGGTTGCCGAAGACGATTGTGTTTTCAACCATGACAACAGTTCCGACAACGTTGTTCACATTGTTGTAAAGCTCATAGATAAACTTCAGTGCTTCGGAAAGAACAGCGTTGACAATCTGAATGTTCAGCGGTGTTTCTTTCATCAGCTGATTCAGCTTGTCGATATAAGCTGAAGCTTTTTCCATATCCGCTTCATACGAGGAAGAAATGTTGGGAAGCTTGTATTTGCGGATCTTGACCTGCATCTGGTTCATGATGATCTGCAGTTTGACAAGCTGCTTCTTCGCTCTGTCTTCATCGCTGGAGAAGGAATCGATCTTTTCCTTCATCGCCGCAAATTCGGAATTGGCGGCATTCAGATCGCGTGTCATATCGGATAACGGTCCGACAAACTGTGTTGCCGGGGCGTTGCCCATTGCGGCCTCTTTCAGCAGAGCCGGAATTTCGCGGTTGAGACGTTCCAGCTGTTCATTCTGCTTTGCAAGATTCTCTTTGACGCCTTCCAGTCCATACCTGTCGGAATACTTGGCGAAGGACGCATTGACATATTTCTGATTGCGCTTGGCTTCCTTGGCGGTTTCTTCAGCTTCATTGACCAGACGTTCCAGTTCATGGTCCGCTTCTGTTTCGCGGCGGATCTCATTTTCCATCTGGGTGATTCTCTGCTTATAATCATCAAGATGTTCACGGACACCTTCGGTGTTTCCGGTTCTCAGTTTCTTGATGTCATCCTTCAGTGCAACCGTCATGAGCGACAGGTTCTTTGCGGCATCCAGATGCTTCAGGTAGACACCCTGCTTGTTTGCCTTGGCATAATCGGTATGCAGGGATTCTGCCATCTTCGGGATAATACCGCGCGCGTCTTCAATCAATGAAGGCATTTCGCTGAGCATGGAATCGAGTTCCTTGATGCTGCTGCGGATATGTTCCAGTTCATCATTCGCCTTATCGAAGTCATTGGAATACATCCATTCTTCAAATGTGGAGAACATCTTCTCGGTATCTGTCAGCTTCTGTTCAACCATCGGCCATGCGAAGGCAAGACGTGTTGCTTCTTCATTGGCCTTTGCCTTCAGTGCACGGAATGTGTTCTTGAGACCGTTGACTTCCTGTCTGTTATTGGTTTCCTGGGCAAGGATTCCATCCAGTGCAGCTTCCAGATTCTTTGCGGAATTCTCAGTCACACTGATTTCAGTTTCCAGATCATCCATCGCCTTATCAGCTTTGGACAGTTTTCCGGAACTGATGTAATCATCCACATCCGCAAGTGATTCATTGATTTTTACAAGATCCGACTGCACACGGTCATAATCCGCCTGGGCAGCGGTCACTTTCGATACAGTATCGGGATCCAGCTTGCTCAAAGCAGCTGCTTTATTCATTTTCAGGGACACCGGAATATTCTTTAACTGCCTGTAGCTGTTCTGCAATTCTTCAAGATCTCCCTTAAGGCGCTTTGTTTTGACACGCTGTATAATCAGCCAGATCAGCAGTACGAGAATCATAACTGCAATGGCGATCACAACTTTGATATCTGAAATAAATTCGAGGAACTGATTCATGACTGTCTCCTTTCCGATACCCGAATATCATATCACATTCCAAAGCCATGTTGTGAAACCCAAGTGAAATTTGAACTCCATATTAAATATGATATAAATATACATGCATACATGCGCTCGGGAGATTGCATCTCACCCCTTTGAAGCATATGATTCCTGCATTACCTGTATATAAAGCGCAAAAATGCTGAAAAGCCCCTTAAATAAGCAGGTTTTCTGCTGTTTTTTCATTGACTGTACAGTATGCAGAAGCTATAATATTTCTCGCGTTAAATGATGGCAGCATACAGAGCCATGCGCAAAGCGTTGCCGGCACGCGGCTGTGCCCGAGTAGCCTGCTGCATAAGGTGAAACGGTTTACGGCAACACAACGCAGCGGTGATCTGTACCTGTTATTGTTTCTCGGCCATTTACAGGAGGAAACAAAACATGGCACGTTACACAGGTCCTGTTTGGAAGAAGGCAAGACGTCTCTCCTTCTCCGTACTCGAAACAGGCGAAGAGCTTAAGAAACGTACTTATGCTCCGGGTCAGCATGGCCCGACAAAGAGAGTCAAGCTCAGCAACTACGGCACACAGCTCCGTGAAAAGCAGAGAGTCCGCAACATGTACGGTCTCAACGAACGTCAGTTCGCTAATCTGTTCGCACGTGCTTCCAAGATGGAAGGCATGGCTGGTGTCAACTTCCTGATCCTGCTCGAAAGCAGACTGGACAGCGTCGTTTACAGATTAGGTTTCGCAAGAACACGTAAAGGCGCAAGACAGCTGGTCAACCACGGCCACATTGAAGTCAACGGCAAGAAAGTAGACATCCCTTCCGCACAGGTTAAGCCGGGCGATGTCATCTCTGTCCGTGAAGGCTCCAGAAACATGAAGTCAATCGCTGAAGCTCTGGAAGCAAACATTGCTGCTCCGGCATTCGTCGAAGTTGACAAGGAAAACAAGAAAGGCACATTCGTACGCCTTCCGGAACGTTCCGAACTCAACCAGGAAATCAACGAATCCCTCGTCGTCGAATACTACAACAGATAAGCTTTCAGTTAAAGCCCGGAAACGGGCTTTTTCTTTACCTGTAAAAAGAAGAAAAAAAGAAGAGCTGTTCCTTTCCTAAACTGGTTCCGATGTCAAGTACCAAAGTATGACAGTTTGAAATTCTGATAGAAGCACAGATCCATGCCGGATTTCAAGGCAGTGAGGTCTGTGCTTTTTCAGTGATTTCTGTATGTTTGTACAACGATGAAAATGACTGCAGCGTGAACACAGTCAGAAAATGCGGATTGATTATCTGTACCGGCCGATCTCAAAGGATCATCCGCTTTATATCGCTCCGGGGTATTATGCCGCTTATTCCGATATTTACAGTTATTCCGATATTTCCATAAAGTCACGATACTAGGCATATATAATCGCTTACTGAAAGACCTCTGTTCTTTAAATCTCAATTGTTTCCAAACTGTTATGGGGTTTGATTTTCCACGAGTTATCTTGGATTCAAATTTCAGCGACCCCACCTAAATTTGGAGCGCCACTACACTACAACCATTACAACGCAGAAAATGCCGGATAACCCTTTATTCATGGGCTTTCCGGTATTTCTTTTTTTATTAAACTGTCAAAGACAGGAATATCATACCCATCATCGATCTTAACAAGAGGAGAAAGGCTGATCCTTATTCCGGCTTTGAGTCTCTCAATGAGAATGGCTTTCCTGTCTGCAGAAACGGTATTCCCATGATCCGCAACGGTTATGACTATTCCAGAATGCGTACCAAGTTCCGCTGTCCTTTGGCCTGCGGAAAGATTGATTCCTGCCCTTACCGTGAAGAATGCGGTTCATCCGGTCTATGGCAGAGTGGTCTACGTCAATGACGCAGACGATCTCAGACTGTTCGGCCCTGTACAAAGAGGTTCTGACAAATGGAAGAAGATCTACAATAACAGAACCTGTACAGAACGTATCAACACGAGAATCCTTAATGATTACCATCTTCATCAAATGATGATCCGCAATGACTCGAAACAGATGTTCTTTGCCATCTTTGCCTGCATCAACATTCATCTCGATGCCCGGGCAAAGGATGAACTGAAGTCCTGACATCTCTTCATCATTGCTTTTCAACCGGCTTCTGATTTGAAGTCTCTTTCGTCATGCTTGCTCATTCATTTTTCGTAGCTTTTTCCGCTTTTTCTTACCTATGGCTCTCACTCCCTCCCATTTGACCCGGTTTTTCCGAGACTACTCCTTTATTTTGAATGGACCATCAATAACTACGGTCACTTCACAATGTATTTTTATGCATTCAATCCGATGGTTCCTTGGCTGGATCGGAGCTGGTCTGTTGTTGCTTATTGGATTTCTTTTTCTTCAGCCTCCTCACTGTAATGAACAGCAGGTATCCCAGCAGAATAACAGCAGCTATTTCAATCACCAGTAACAATGTACTGGATCTGACCCTGCTGAAGCATATATAAATGTATGGAGCAGTCAGAAACAATACGATTAAACCCCATGCGCCTGCATCAAATCCAGGGAATCTGCTCATATAGATAATGGCAGTTGCAAGGAAATGAACTCCTATATAAAAGAGCCAGAACATCTCATGACGCTCATCTTTCCGGCATACAATGATTTCCAATACTATGACCGCGGTACACAGAATATCATAAAGAATATTGTGTCTGTACCCTGCCCCTGTTGCCGGAATATACAGAATCATAGATGCAAGATGGAGAATAATCATGTATTTAAACAGATTCTTTCTTATATTTGTAAGCACTTGTCCGATCCTCCTTCAGCCGGTGCTGCTATACAGCTTTTAATCAATCTCTCTTTTTTGTTAACTGGGTTCTTCTCTCCGTTGCTGCCTTTGGCCGGTCCGAGAAAATCACTCAATACTGACATTTTCATTCAGCAATTACAGCGGTTTCGCCCCCGGTAAAATCAATTAATCCGGATAATCATTTGAAGAATAAGCAAGCAGATTATCGCATTGCTTTTTTGGTGTAACATTAGATCCAGCATGCGCATTGAGATTGGCAGCTGCGTTAATTGTGATATTCCAATAATTATCAGGGCCTCCGACACGATATCCATGACTGTTATGGCCAACCGGAACACTGCAATACACTGAATCCATTATGCGATGGCAGTCACCCGAAATATAGAACAATAATTCTTCCGAACAAACCCTCTCATATCAGAGTTTTTCTGTTAAACCTCCTTTCTTCTGTACAGTTCGTATTGTGAAAAGAATGAAGTTGTTATTCATTCATATCTATGATCGGAAAAACAATGAAACAATCTGCTGCAGCAGTTCATTGGACCTTAATTACACTATAAACATTATCATCGTATGTAGCAAATGTCGGCGGCATAAAAGCACGTTTTCAGGATCAGTCTATCCTTTTTCACAGTAACCCCAGGCATTGAACCGTTTCACTTATACTGCAGATATGCAGCGGGAGATGGCATAGCTCCTGTCTCAATATCCGTTTCATCCGGTCAGGCAAAGACCCCTTCTGTAGAACGAGGCCGAGTATCAGTACATCTGTCCCTGAAAAGCCGGATCAGTTCGTATTTCATAATCCTTCTTCCCCAAAACAGCTGAGATAGACATTTATTTGTACTGAACAGTCTCATTGATTCTTTTCATTGAATTCTTCAGCTGGAACTCAAACTCACCCAGAATATTGTTCTGCCAGATATACAGGTTTTCCAGATACTTTTTTTGCAGAAAGTGAAATATCACGGATATCATTGCAGAAGATTTCATCCGGTGATTTTCCTCTTGAGTAAAACAATACAGAAACCAGACATCGTAGTTTGAATGAATGAAACCGGTGGATTCTTCAAAGATAAGATGGGTGATTCCCCAATATTCTGCCGGACCATGTGCATGATAAATGAAACCGGCAATAATCTCCGGATCACTTCGTTGTATTCATAGCTCTCCATGATTAAAACATTCTCCTTCGTCCTGTGTTCCACCGGTGAAAAAGAAAAATGGCCCTGTAAGACCCTTCGAACTGTCATAGTTCTGTACGTCTTACGGGGACCAGTTTATCCCGCATTGGATGGAACAGCTCTTTCTGTTTTATTTGCCTGTATGGAAGTGGGTGCTGTACTTTCTTTCCAGCTCCGGAAGCCCTTCTGCTTCCTTCTGTGCCTTGATCGCTTTGAGAAGGAATGCCATGTTATGGGCAAGGTTGCGCATGACCTGCAGGCCTTCTTCGTCCTTTTCAACATCGTCTGCGGTAAATCCGTGCACCTGATTCCAATAGGTGCTCGAGACCACCGGCATGGAAGAAATCGTAAAGTATTTGTTCAGTACATCAAAGGATGCGGTATTGCCTCCTCTTCTTGCACTGACGACTGCAGCTCCGAGCTTCATCTGCTTGGAGAATGATGTGCTGTAGAACAGTCTGTCCAAAAAGGAAAGCAGTGTTCCGTTGGGTGAGCCGTAATAGACCGGTGAGCCGACGATCAGCGCGTCGGAATCTTCGAATTCAATAGCCGCTTCATTGACGATATCATCAAATACACAGCTTCCTTTCTTTATGCATGTGCCGCAGGCAATACAGCCGCGGACAACCTGATTGCCCACCTGAATGAGTTTTGTTTCAATCCCTTCTTCATTGAGTGCGCGCATGACTTCGTCCAGTGCGCGCCATGTGCATCCTTTTGGATGCGGACTTCCGTTAATCAGCAATACTTTCATTATTTCACTCCTATGCGCCTATCTTATCATTTCTTCTGTACCGGGACACGTTTGCTGACTGCTGATACCGCGGACTGCGGACAGACAAGCCGGCACAGATGGCATCCGACGCATCGTTTTCCATTGAGAACCGGACGCCGGTTTTCATTGAGCTGTACAGCCTGATGGCCGCCATCACGGCAGGAAATCACGCATCTGCCGCAGCCGATGCATTTGCTGTGATCGAATTTCGGATAGAGAATGGTATCCCTCTCCAGGACATCGGTTGTTTCACTGATATAGTCAAGACCGATTCCGGCAGCTTCCGATACATGATCGATTCCTGCTTCGGCAAGGTAATAATTCAATCCGGATTTCAGATCGTCAATGATCCGGATTCCATACTGCATGACAGCAGTTGTCACCTGAACCGTGGAAGCGCCCATCATAATAAATTCCAAAGCGTCGCTCCATGATTCAATTCCGCCCATGCCGCTGATTTCCATATCTTTGAGTTCGGGATGATTGGCAAGTTCGGCAATAAAGCGCAGTGCAATCGGCCTTACCGCATTGCCGCTGTAGCCGCCGACTGAGCTCATTCCGTGAACGGCCGGAGCGGAGATATAGGAATGCGGATTGACGTTGACAATGCTTTTGATCGTATTGATCGCAGCGATGCCTCTGGCACCTGCCCGTTTGGCCGCAATTGCCGCAGGAGCCATTTTTTCAACATTCGGTGTCAGCTTGGCAAAAACCGGAAGCGATGTTCCTCTTACCGCGGCAGCTGTAAAGCGTTCAACCAGAGCAGGATCGGTGCCGATATCGGAGCCGAGTCCCCCTTCCGCCATATTCGGACAGGAGAAGTTGAGTTCAATGGCGTCGGCGCCGTTTTCTTCGCACAGCCTTGCCAGTTCTTCCCATTCCTCATCATTTCTGCCCATGATTGAGGCAAGGATCAGTTTGTTTGGATAGTTCTTTTTGAGTCTGCGGAAGATTTCCATATTTTCCTGAACGGAATGATCGGAAAGCTGCTCGATATTCTTGAATCCGATAATCGTACCGTTATCTCCTGACAGAGCGGAAAAGCGCGGGGAAGCTTCGTGAATTTCAAACGGACAGATTGTTTTGAATGCTGCCCCAGCCCAACCTGCTTCAAAAGCAGCAGCGCACATTTCATAGGTGCTTGCGACAACACTTGAGGAAAGCAGGAACGGATTATCAACCGGAATCCCGCAGAAGTGCGTTTTCAGCCTTTCTTCATCTTCCGGTATATTGGACGAAAGACCTGTATTGACATCGTCATAAACACGGCTGATCAGGTTCCTGATCGGAACTTCATGAGGTCTGATACAGGCTGACTCGCACGGCGCATTGCATATCATGCATGGATTATCTGCAGGCAGTGATGCCCCGCAGGCCTCCTCATTATCAAACCAGATACTGCGCAGTATCCGGGCTGGATCTGTATGAGTGCAGGCCTGCGAACACGGTGCGTCTAAACACAGTGCGCAGCGGAGCATATCGCTTCGGCGTATGGAATTTTTTAACATAATACTGTTCTCCGGTTCAATGATGATTACACTGATGATATCTATTTACAGTTTAGCACAACCCGATTCTGTATTTATCTGCTGAAAATATTAAAGCGGAACCCAGTCCGCTCAATTTCAGTCAGGCATTTGCCAGAGGTGTATGCGATTCAATGACTCCGTCATACAGACGCATGACTTTGAAATTGCCTTCCGTAACGACATGGAAGACACCTGTGACGGTGATTTCATCGCCTTCTTCCGGATAATCATCGGGATAGACATATTCTTCATTCAGGGCAAATTCAAGGCCCTGCGCGCAGCACTGCGTCGCGTCCTTGACGATGCATGCATAGAAATACTGATCATGCTCGGTGTCATGAAAGAATGTATAGGCGCCGAAGATCCGGATTGTTTTGCCTTCATATTCTTCCGGATTCATCATCATTCTGAGCACTTCCGAATAGATCATGGTCGAAGACATTTCGGTAAGATCAATATCCGGTTCGCCGGTATACGGAACAATGCGCACATTGGATTCCACCGGCTCCGCATTTTCCTTTTCCGCTTCTGCAGCTGCTTCTTCTTCTGCCTTTTTTGCAAGATATTCTTCTTCCTGCTGAGCGGCAAGGCTGTCAATCTGTTCGGAAATATCGGGTGTTTTGGATACGGAAGCGTTGTTTACAGCCTCTGAAGATTCAGAACACGAACAAAGCAGAATCATACACAGAAATGCACAGAATGTTTTTTTCATCATGCCTTTCCTTTCATTTTTCCGATCATAAAGCAGATCAGGAAGACCGCAGCGTCTGCCGCAACGATGGTGCTGCCGACCGGTGTACCGGCACCGATGGATATCAGAATGCCGCTGACGGCGCATAGTACCGAAAGTACAGCCGAACAGATGGTAACGGAACGGAAATCCCCATACAGGCGCATTGCGCTCAATGCCGGGAAAATAACCAGTGCCGATATCAGAAGCGAACCGACCAGATTCATAGCCAGTACAATGATCACCGCGATAATCACCGCTATCATTGTATTATAAAGCGAAGCGTTGATGCCTGCCGCTCTGGAAAAACTCTCATCAAATGTAACCGCGAAGATTTTGTTATAGAAAAAGACAAATGCACCGATGACAAGAACCGACATGATCACACAGAGCCAGACATCGGTTTTGCTTAAGGTCAGGATGCTGGTGGAGCCAAACAGCGTGCTGCAGACATCGCCGCTGACATTCGCGCTTGTCGAAAAAACATTCATGATGAGATAGCCGGCCGCAAGAGAAGTGACCGATATCATCGCGATTGCCGCGTCTCCTTTGATCACGGCATTGGATGATGTCTTTAATAACAATACTGCGCAGATGACCGTCACCGGCAGGATCAGAATCATCTGGCTGCTCATCTTCAGTACAGCCGCAATTGCCATCGCCCCGAATGCCACATGGCTTAATCCGTCACCGATAAAGGAAAAACGCTTCAGGACAAGTGTGACACCGAATAAAGAAGAACATAATGCAATCAATACACCGACAATCAGTGCATAGCGGACAAAAGGATAATGAAGATAGGTAAAGATTCGTTCCATTACGCTTCCTCCTTCCTTTCTTCCGCATAGTATCTGCCGTAGCGGCTCTTACGGTATTCTTTGATTGAACCGAAGAATGTCCTCTCCCCGATATGGAGAATATGGCTTGCATAGGTCAGAGCCGCATCAATATCATGGGAAATCATGATGATCGTCAGTCCTTCTTTATTCAAGGAAGCGATCAGTTCATACATTTCCTGGGATACTTTCGGATCAAGACCGGTAACCGGTTCATCCAGCAGAAGCACTTTTCTTGCGGCGCATAATGCCCTTGCAAGAAGAACACGCTGCTGCTGGCCGCCGGAAAGATCACGGTAGCTTCTTTTCGCAAGATGGGTGATTCCCATCTTTTCCATATTCTCTTCCGCCAGGCTTTTTTCTTCTTTTGAATAAAACGGATGAAGTCCGCTTCTTGCAATACAGCCGGAAAGCACAATTTCCTTTACCGATGCCGGAAAATCACGCTGCACATCCGTCTGCTGGGGAAGATAGCCGATTTCTGTATGCCTCAGCTCATTCCCTGTTTCCACCTTTCCGGAAAGCGGTTTATTGAGCCCGAGCAGCGTTTTCATCAGGGTGCTTTTGCCGCTGCCGTTTTCACCTAATATACAGAGATAATCTCCTTCGTTTACCGTAAAGCTGAGTCCTTCGACTACCGGTTTCCCATCATAGCCGACACTCAGATTCTCCACAGTGATTAAAGCCATAAAATTACTCCTTGTCTGCCAATGCCTGTCTGAGTACGGAAAGATTATCCTTCATTGCCTGAAGATAAGTTGTTCCGTTTTTTACCTGATCAGCTGTCACTGACTGCATGGAATCCAGCGCCAGGATCTTCTGATTCTTGTCTGCTGTATTTTCAATGACGGTCTTAGCGATTTTTCCGTCACTGCTTTCGGTTGTGATGACATATTCCAGTCCTTCTTCATCCAGTTTCTTCGCAAGTCTTAAAACCGTCTCAAAGCTGGCTTCTGTTTCTGCGGAACAGCCGGCAAAGGCGGCGTCATAGGAAATTCCGTAATCATCGCAGAGATAGCGGAACGGAAAACGGTCCGCAACAATCATAAACGGATCATTGACAGAAGAAACCGCTGTTTTGAATTCTCCGTCCAGACTTTCGATTTCCTTCAGATAGGACTCAAGATTTGCCTCATACTGAGCAGCGTGATCCGGATCCTGTTCCATCAAAGAATCCGCAATTGCCTGTACACAGAATGCGGCGTTGGATAATGAAAGCCAGATATGCTCGTCATATTCAACATCTTCATGTTCATGATCATGTTCTTCACCGAAATCTTCTTCCTCTTTTAAGGAACTGCCGAGATGATCCATCAATACAGTTTCTTTGAACTGAGGATTGACTGCCTGAGAGGCTGCTTTTTCAGCCCATTCATCCGATTGGCCTCCGACATAGATGAAGAGATCGCTTTCCGCAATGCGCACCATGTCATCCGCGGACGGCTGAAAGCTGTGCAGATCGGTTCCCCGGCTCATCAGATAGGTCAGATCAATGCCTTCCACGCCTTCGGTGAGATTTCTGCACCAGTCATAAACCGGAAAGATTGTGGCTGTGATTTTCATTTCATCGCTGTCAGAAGCGGCAGAATTGCCGCAGGCACAGAGAGAAATACATGCGCAGACGCTGATGAGTGATGTCAGTAATTTCTTTTTCATAAAACCTCTGCTGCGCATTTTTCACACAGTCCGTAAAATACTGTCCTTGCCGGATTGAGAACGAAGTGATGTTCTTCGGAAAGATGATGAATGAATGACTGCATTTCATCGCAATGCAGATGGATCAGTGTGCCGCATTTTTCGCATTTGCAGTGATAGCAGCTGACTTCCTCTTCATCTTTGCCGTTATATTCAAAACAGGCCGGACTGGAAGAATCGATAATGTATTTATTGACAACCCCTTCTTCAACCAGGCGTTCGAGCTGCCGGTAAACGGTCGTTGTCGAAATCGGTCTGCCGAGTGTACGGAAGTGATCGCAGATGTCCTGCGCCGTGCAGTGGCTGCCGTGTTCCTTTTTCAGATAGGAGGAAATTTCTTCATAATGCTTTGTTGTATATCTAGCTTTTGTATTCATACAAGCCTCCGAATATGAAAACCATTTTCAATTTTAACGGCATGCATACTAACCGTCAATCAAAATCGAAAATGGTTTTCATTTTTGCTTTATTGTTTTTCAGAAGCATCCGCATGCGGCAGATGCCAGTGATATCTTACCGCAAACAGCCGCAGGATGATGATCACCGCAGCCCCGGCGCCTGCTGAAACCAGATGGCCGAATTCACTCCACATGAGCACACAGACCAGAGCCCCTGATAAAGAAGCGGAAGCGTAGAAGTCTTCGATGAAAATGCGCGGACGCATATTGGCAAACAGATCCCGGAGAACTCCTCCGCCGGTTCCTGTCAGTACCCCGACAAATACAGCAAGAAACAGATTCGGCTTTGCCGTATAGCTCATTGCCGTCTCAATGCCGACAACCGTAAAGACCGCAAGCCCGATCGTGTCCATCATGGCAAGAAGCTTTTCATAGAAGAAATCCCTTCTTGCATAGATTTCCCTGACGGAAGGAATAAAGACAAGAAATGACATCAACAATGCCGTACATGCATATACCGGATCACGGAAAGCTGCCGGCGGAGTCATGCCGAGAATCATATCCCGTATGATTCCTCCCCCTACTGCAGTTGTCATGCCTAATATCATGACGCCGAAAAGATCCATTTTCTTTTCAATCCCGCGCATTGCGCCGGATACCGCAAAAGCTGCCGTACCGATCATTTCCAATACAAAATACCAGTTTTCCATCATCTGCTTCTTTCATCAAAAAACGCAGCCGCAATTGACTGCGCAGTTTCTGATTTTAAGCAATTGGATTCATTCTGTAAAGTGCTATGCGATATAAGCGGACTGAATTGAACGAAGAATCCGATCCATCTGTTTTTTTGTGCTGTCAAGAGAAGGATTGATCCGTTCATACAGTCTTTCTTCATACCGTTCTTCCTGCACAATCCGCCTGGCGCTGCTTGTATGCAGATCAAAGAAGGACCCCATGACGGTGACATAGAAATCAAGCTTGGTTTTACGGTCATTGAGTCTTACGCATCTTTGATTCATCAATGCGTCCATCACATCTTCCGATACAAAGGAATCGTTGAGCGCAGTCTGATCCGGCAGACTGAATACAAACATCACATTTTCTTTTTCTTCCGCTTTCAGGCGCAGATTGTCGATTTTATCGGCATCCCTGAGCAGATCCGCAAACAGACGTGTGCGCTGATCCTGTATCCCGTCCGTGCTGAAGCGGTTATGAAACAGCACTGCTTCCCGTATGATCCCGTCAAAGCAGTCTTCTTTGATAAATCTTCTCAGCCATCCGTCATCGAGGATTTTCAGCGCTTCTTCGGCATGATCAAACGGAATATGAAATCCGTCTTTCTTCACTCTGATTTCTTCAAACCTGCCGATATCATGCAGCAGACCGATCAGTTCACCCAGATCTCTTTCTTCCTGATTCAGTCCTTCTTCTTCACAAAGGAATGCGCATAAAGCAGCGACGCGGCAGGTATGGCTGATTTTCAGATCAAAGCCGGGATCCTTTTCCTTTGCATGGGCAGCGAGGAAATCTGAAAATGTCCGGTATGCCTGCTGCAGATCGATTCTGCTGCTGTCATTCGAATATTTCAATGTCTTCTTCCTCAAATGTTCCGTTTCTGAAAACCATCATGGAACGATAGCCGCAGGATTTGATCATCTGGAGTGTTTCTTCAAATGCGCAGTCCAGATATTCACAGTCATGGCAATCCGAATTCAATACAATCTGCACACCCTTTTCATGCATATAGGAAAGCAGATTCTTATAAGGATACGGTGTTTTCCGGTTTCCTCTTGCGATTGCCCCGGTGTTGACTTCCATGATCTTTTTACCGGCAAAGGCGTCAATTGCTTCACAGGCGTATTTTACATAAACCGGATCATCGAATTTGATAAAGGATTCATCTTCATTGTATTTTGTGATCAGGTCGATATGGCCGATGATATCCACTTCATCCCAGTCCTTCATCCGGATCACATCTTCATAATAATCTTTTGCAAGCTTACGGAAATCGGCTCCGTACCATGTTTCATTGATGCATTCAAGAATTCCTCTGTTGTAATCAATCGGCATCGTCATGCCGTCATGATGCATTGTATGCACTGAACCGATGACATATTCAAACGGTTCCTTCACCCACATCCGGTTGGTGGAATCCTCCTCCACACCAAGATGGATGGATATCAGATCACAGTATTTTTCTTTGAGCAGCTTTACTTCTTCAATATATTTCCGTGTTCCTTCTATGCTCATCGCGTAGTCTTCCCTGATCGGTCCGTGCCCCGAGAAGCCCAGGATATCAAAGCGTTTTTCAATTGCCTTTAAAACCATTTCCTCAAGCGGATTGATTCCGTCGCAGTATGTGGAATGGGTATGCAGATTCTGTCTCATATTCACCTCAAAAAAAGCATTGTGCTTTTATAACTTTAACACAATGCTCTGTCTGTTCAGAAGAGTCTTCTTCTTGTTGTTTCATCATCCAGATCATAGACGGCTGTAATTCCCCTGTCATTCATGATCTGAACATTTGTTGCTTTGGTCAAAGAACGGTACAGACGGTACTGTTCCTTCATTTCCTTTGTATAGCTGCCCGGATCATCGCTGGTCAGGAATACACCGCCGCAAAGCGCGTCCAGGACCGCAAGCGAATATTTCTGCTTCTGTGAAAGCTGGCAGTTTTCTGTACGCAGGAAGAAAACATCGGGATCGGAAAGATAAGCTCTTCCGTTGAGTGCGCGCCTGGAAAGAATGTTGGCGACCGCGTTCTTGGTGGAAGGACGTTCGCGGTGGATCATATGCATATATGCCTTATCATCCCAGTCCAGCGTGACATCGCAGCTGATCCGGCAGTATTCAAATTTGCCGAATGCCGGCATGACGGGGACGCCGCAGCCGAGAATCGGATGCTTTCCGCATAATCTTCTTAACAGGTCCACAGCACGGATCATTCTGTCAGCGCGTGTTTCCTTTTCAGAACCGTAAGGAGCTGCCGCATACAGGAAGTCCAGCTTGACCAGATCAAATCCCCATTCGTCAAATACACGATGGAAAACACCTTCGAGATACGCAATCACTTCCGGATTGTCAATATCAAGGCAATAGAAGCCGCTCCAGTTGGAACCTGCCTTGAAATAAGAACCGTCCTCATTGCGGATCAGCCAGTCAGGATGTTCCCTGTAGACGGAAGACTTTTCTTCTGCCGCAAACGGTGCCAGCCAGAGACCTGCTTCAAATCCGTTTTCATGGATATGGTCCGCAATCGTCTTCATGCCGGAAGGAAATTTGGAGGAATCGCATTCCAGCCAGTCTCCGACAAACGGCTCCCAGCCGTCATCCACCTGGAAGAGATCGCCCTTTTCAAAGATGGATGTGCAGCCCTTGAGATCTTCTTCAATCGCATATTCATCGATATTCTGATAGCGGTTGTACCAGGAAGAATATCCGTAAAGCTTTTTGTCTGTGATCGGATGGATGTCCATCATTTCAAACCAGGAATCAAATACCTGCTGTTCGCTGCCTTCCGCATAGTAGAGATTCAATGCTTCAAAATCACCGTCTGCCTTCAGGCCTTCGGCATCCTTGCGGATAGTCAGTGTGCCTTCCGAATCATTATAGACGAATTCGGTATAGCCGTTCTTTTCAGAAAGAGATGCGAATAAACGGTAGAATCCGCCTCTGCGGAAATAGCACCAGCTCCAGCCATGCAGAATACCTTTGGTATAGGGATATTCAGTGAAGTGATAATCGGAATAGCCGTCAAACGCAAAGCGTCTGATCAAAGGACGCGGGATATTGTGCAGTCCGCGGAT
>CAMVGT010000045.1 GCA_947167125.1 uncultured Erysipelotrichaceae bacterium | reverse complement strand
CATTGCAGCAAGACCGGCTCCAAGCTGTTCCCAAAAATCTTCCTGCCGCCTTCCATGGATTCATAGCGTGCACCCGGTCTTGCGGCGGAAAGCGTATCTGCCGCAGCGACGAGAACCGCGATGATGTCCTGTGCTTCCGTATCGCCGTGGTGGCTCTCAATGGAATTGACGACGATGCTGTTTTCACCGAATTTCTTGGCAACTCTTGCGCCGAGTTCGACGTGGGAGCCTTCCTGTTCAAAGTCAAGCGCCTTGCCGATATCATGCAGAAGGCCTGCCCGTTTTGCCAGACCCTGATTCAGTCCGAGTTCGGCAGCCATCATGCCGGCGAGCATTGCGACTTCCATGGAGTGTTCCAGACCGTTCTGTCCATAGCTGTAACGGAATCTCAGACGGCCGATCAGCTTGACTAGTTCCCTGTTCATTCTGCCGATGCCGAGCTTGAAGATTGCGTCATTGCCGATCTTCATGATCGTTTCGTCCAGTTCCTTTGTGACCTTTTCGACAACTTCCTCGATTCTGCCCGGCTGGATTCTGCCGTCCTTCATGAGAATTTCCAGAGACTGTCTGGCAATTTCACGGCGGATCGGGTCGAAGCAGGAAACAGTGATGATGTCCGGTGTGTCATCGATAATCAGATCAACGCCGGTCGCCTGCTCAATCGCCTTGATGTTGCGTCCTTCGCGTCCGATGATTCTGCCCTTCATTTCCTCACTCGGCAGAGTGACAGTGGAAACAGTGCGTTCAATGGTTTCTTCCTGTGAATAGCGCTGAATTGCCAGGGATATGATGTTTCTGGCAACATCGGCAGCCTTTGTTTCGGCTTCCTCCTGCTGTTCATGAAGATACTGTGCGATTTCTTTTTCCGTACGTTTTTCAACGGCTTCCATGAGTTCCTTCTTCGCATCTTCCTGACTCATGTTCGCGACTCTTTCGAGCTCGGTCACCTGACGGCTGATGTTCTTCTGAAGTTCCTCTTCCATTTTGCTGAGATTTGCAAGTTTGGAGTCAGCGAGCTTCTCCTTCTCACTGAGTTTGTTTTCTTTCTGTACCAGATTCTCTTCACGGTAGTTCAGGCTGTCCTCGCGGCGCATAAGCTTGCTTTCGATCTGCGTAATCTTATCCCGCTGCCCCTTGATTTCCTTTTCAGCCTGAAGCTTCATTTCATAAACCTGCTGTTTTCCGTCCAGGTTTGCCTGGCGGATTGCAGTTTCCGCTTTTGAGTTTGCTTCATCCAGAATGTCCCGGGACTTTTCCTTGGCACGGTCGAGTCCCGCTTTACCGGCCAGCACCATAATGCCGACACCGATAACGATACCTACAATACCAGCGAAAATGGCGGTCCACATTGTTGGCATAGACTATCCTCCATTTTCATATGCTGTGAGATAAATCTCCCGAATATTATACTCATTTAACACACTTTTCACAAGTGTATCAGCCTATATGCCCTGCATCAGAACAAGCGGCAGCCCGCACAGGATTCCGACGATGTAACCGATTGCAACATCGGACGGATAATGGACGCCGAGCAGAACCCGCACAGCGCATGAAACCGCTGTCAGAAACAGCAGTACATAACCAAGCGGAACCGATACCTGCATCACCGCCATGGCGATGATGGCAGCTGAAAAAACATGCCTGCTCGGCATTGAATTGCCGCTTGTCTGCTTTTCCAGAAGAACATCGATATCCCATGCTTCATACGGACGCAGACGGTTGATCTTTTTCCGGACATATGTCAGAAGGAAAAAGGATATGCCGGGAATCAGAACCGTGAGCAGGCAGCGCTTCAAGCTGTGAAATGCGAGCCAGATCAGAAGACACGGATACAGCAGATACACCGTATAGGTGAAATACATATTAAAATAGATCAGCATTTCATGCAGGCGGCTGTTTCTGCGGAACGGCCGTGAGATCCGGCTGTAAAATTCAGAATAATTCATCGCAGTCCATTATAACGAAAAAACAGAGCGGAATGAACCGCTCTGCCTGCAATTCGGTCAGATTACAAACTGATAGATGGTAAATGCCGCATAGATGCACAGCAGCAGAATACCCTGCCATCTGTACAGTCTTCCCTTTTTCAGTGCCGGTACGCACAGCAGCGCCATGACGCCGAGCATCAGCGGGATATCAATCAGCAGCGATGAGTTGATTCCCATCAGTGTCTTTTCAGCAGGAATCGCAAACGGCGAAAGCGTCATTGCCATACCGGAGACAAGAACGATATTGAAGAGGTTTGCGCCGATGACATTGCCGAGCGACAGCGCGCCATGACCCTTCATCAGGGATGTGATCGCTGTGACCAGTTCCGGCAGCGATGTGCCGAGGGCAACCATTGTAAGACCGATGACGGAATCCGGTACACCGAGCGCAGCAGCGATGATGGTTCCGTTATTGACAAGAAGATTTGCGCCGAAGGCAATTGCGGCAGCGCCGATCACAAGAAGAGCGAGCTCCATGCCAAGAGACAATTCCTTCTTTTCTTCATCTTCTTCGCCGGTACCGTCTTCTTCCGGATCCTGATTTTTCATCTGTTTTACTGAAAGGAACATATAAACCGCAAACATGCACAGGAACATGATGCCGGTCCATCTTGCAAAGTAGCCGGTTGTATACGCAATTACAGAATAAATGATTGCTGAAAGGAAGAATGCGCCTGCCGGCAGGATCAGCGTTTTCGGATTGACCTTACCCGGCTTGACAGCGACGGTCAAAGCCGCGATGAGGCTGGTGTTGCAGATAATGGAACCGATGGCGTTGCCATAGGAAATACCGCTGTTATGCTGAAGAGCAGCCTGGGCTGATACCATGACTTCCGGCAGAGTTGTACCGATGGATACAACCGTAGCGCCGATCAGAAGTTCCGGCAGATGGAAACGGTGAGCAATTCCGGTTGCCCCGTCGACAAACCAGTCGCCGCCCTTGATCAGAAGAACAAATCCCAATAAGAATAATAATATTGCTTGAAACATATAACCTCCCTTTCCCGCGTACCGCAGTCAAAATAAAAAGTGCTGTTCTGACATAGCACGTGTGACATCATATTCCACACAGTAGTCAGCTGTATGGGTCTTGCGATCTGTGGACGGCCGGGCTTTCAAGCCGGGATGACGACCGTTCCCCGCGGGAATGCGTCCGCTACTCCCCCAAACGCCATTTACATTAACACAATCATCATTCCCGTTCAATCAGCGATTGGCAAAATAGGCAAAAAAAGAATGAGAACAGCGGTGTCCTCATTCTCATGCATTTCCTTATGCCTGCGGTTCTTCCGCAGCTTCGCCTGCTTTGTCCGGGAAAAGCTTTGCCTTGACCTGGGCAGTGATTTCAGCATCGAATTCAGGATGATTGCGGACATATTCTCTGACCGCGTTGAAGCCCTGTCCGATCTTGTCTCCCTTATAGGAGAACCATGCGCCTGCCTTGTCAATGATGTCGTTTTCAACCGCAAGGTTGATGACTTCATCGAGATGGCTGATTCCTTCGCCGTAGATGACATTGACAGTCGCGGATTTGAAAGGCGGCGCAACCTTGTTTTTGACAACCTTGATCTTGGTGGCGCTTCCGATTGCGTCCTGGCCGTTCTTGAGAGTCTCGCCCCTTCTGACATCAAGTCTGACCGAAGCGTAGAATTTGAGTGCGCGGCCGCCCGGTGTTGTTTCGGGATTGCCGAACATGATGCCGACCTTTTCACGCAGCTGGTTGATGAAAATCGCTGTGGTATTGGAACGGTTCATGACACCGGCGAGTTTTCTCATCGCCTTGGACATCAGTCTTGCCTGCAGACCGACTGAAGCATCTCCCATTTCGCCATCCAGTTCCGCCTGCGGTACCAGTGCCGCAACGGAGTCGATGACAACCAGATCGATGGCACCGCTCTTGATCAGAAGTTCGGTGATTTCAAGAGCCTGCTCACCGGAGTCCGGCTGGGAAAGAATCAGTTCGTCGATATCAACGCCGAGGTTTTTCGCATAAACCGGATCGATCGCGTTTTCAGCATCGATGAATGCGCATCTGCCGCCCTGCTTCTGGCATTCGGCAATCGCGTGCAGTGCCAGGGTTGTTTTACCGGAAGATTCAGGTCCGTAGATTTCAATGATTCTTCCTTTGGGGTAGCCGCCGATTCCAAGTGCCTGATCGAGAGCGAGGGAACCGGAAGGAATCGCGTCGACAGAGACTTCCGCCCTGTCGCCGAGCTTCATGATGGAACCCTTGCCGTATTCCTTTTCGATAGCTTTGAGCGTGTCAGCGAGAAGCTGATCCTTCTTATCTTCACTCAGGTCTTTTGCTGTTTTTGTTTCTTTTGCCATATAGCCTCCTGCTGATCATATTATTTCCGCGGAATTGAGCAAATCCACGCAAATATTTTTATTTGGATTCAAGAATATCTTCCTTCATCTGGTTGAAATACTGCACGCCTGACGCGAAGCTGACAAATGCGGCAAACCATAACATGAACGTGCTCACCGGAATGCCGATCAGTTCAAACGGCAGATTGTTGAGCAGTACAAGCGCGACGGTGACCATCTGCAGGACGGTTTTCAGCTTGCCCATCATGCCTGCCGCAACAACTTTTCCGTTTGTCGCAGCCATCATGCGGCAGCCGTCGACAACCGTGTCGCGTGCGATCATGATGATGACCGGTACAACGGGAATCAGGCCTCTTGCGACAAAGAGCAGAAACATTGTTGTTGTCAGCAGCTTGTCAGCGATCGGATCCGCAAATTTGCCGAATGTTGTGATCATGTTGCGGGAGCGGGCAATATGTCCGTCCAGCGCGTCAGTGACTGCTGCGATAATATAGACCGCAAGCGCGATCAGATTGATGACGGATAATGAAACGCCGCCGATCTGCAGCACTGCCGGTTCAATCCCGAACGAGGAGTACGGGAACAGGTAGATCAGGATAATGACGGGAATCAGAACAATTCTGAATACAGTTAATCTGTTGGGAAGATTCATTTTTTCTTCCTCCTTTTTCTTATTCAACGTGTATTAGTATAACACAGCCGTCCTTTTTTGAAGATTCTTATCCATTCATGCACAGGACAGTCCCTGTGCGACGTTAGTATATTAGCATAGTTTTGTTTGTTGCGCAAACAGTATGCATACGCACATACATCGCAGTTTTTCATACATATTTCGCTGAAAACCGTTTCTGATGCTGTGAGCCGTAAAAAAACGGAGGAGAATATCGGTTCTCCTCCTATATGAGCACAATCATAAGCCATGTTCTGTTCGCCTTGCGGCGCGGCAGCCATTTATCTCTGCATGCAAGCAGCCGGATCGTAGTTTCATTTCACCCTTTCCGGTTCCCCTACCAAATTTGGGTTTCTCGCCTGAGGGGTTTATCGCGTTCCACTCCGCGCGTTTCCGCGCAGACTCCGTCACTGTGACACCTTAGGGCCCTCAGCCATGGACCTTGCGGTCTTTAGGCGTACGGTGCCGCCGTCATCCCTGCGGATGCCCGGCCTTATTGATTGGACCGGCACAGACACTACTGTCATCGCAGACAGTGCGAGCATGGACTTTCCTCTGGACGTACCAGCGGCCGCCTCATGTGCGCATATTCACTTTTATTTGCGGTTCTTTGAATCAAAAACCTGCTTCTCAAGTCTGCTTAAACGCTTGAGAATGTCTACCTGGGAAGCTCCCAGCTGCATCGGGTCGGCGTCCGCCTGTGCCTTGGCACGGCCTTCAAGCTCAATCATCTTTGCCCTTAATGAAGCGTTGGTTCTTTCCAGATCTTCAATCTTTTCCTTCTGGTCAGCGATGATCTTGTCATAGGTCTGATAATCCTTGATGACATTGTCGAGCATGGTGTCGACCTGTTCGGGATTGTAGCCCTGAAAATCAATACTGAACTGCTGATTAACGATTTTTTCCGGATCAAGAATAAGCTTTGCTGCCATGGCAGATTCACCTCCACTCGGTCATTATCTCATCACAATTTTTGAAAATCAATAAATCTTCCTTCTTTATGTGAACAAATGTATAATATCAGCGGTGAAACAGCCATGGTCAATTATCCAAACGGAAGAAAAAGCTCGTGGGCTGTCCGGACAACTTCTGCCGGCGGCCGCGGCATGAGACTTGAAAAAGATATTAATATGACAAATGACAGCTATCTGTCCGACGACACTGCTGTCATTCATAAAAAACCGACGCCGGTAACCATTGTCAAAGTGGACTATCCGCGCCGGGAAGCCGCGAAAATCACGGAAGCATATTTCAAGATTCCTTCCACTACCGACTACAACGGTATATATAAAGGAAAGTACATTGACTTTGAAGCCAAGGAGTGCGCGTCCCGCACATCCTTCCCGCTGAAATCGATTCATCTTCACCAGATCAGGCATCTCGATTCCATCCTGCATCATGGCGGCATAGCGTTCGTCATTGTGCGCTGGGTTGAATTTGATGAAACCTGGTTTGTGCCGGCACGGAAAATGATTGAATTCTATGACAATGCGTCAAGGCGTTCGATTCCTTACGACTGGTTTCAGGCAAACGGGATTCTGATCCCGTCTTCCTACATCAGGCCGGTGGATTATCTGAAAATTGTAGACAGGCTGTACTTCACAGAAGGAGGACTTACCTCAGATGGCAAAAAAGAAAAATAACAATACCGGAGTCAGAAGGCGATTCCACGGATTCCGGTTTCTGACCCTGTTCATGGCGATTGCGGTCGGCTTTGAACTGGTGGGCGGCGCGGTTGCCCTGTACGGACTCAACGCGTGGCTGAAAGGAAAACCGGAGATCGATGTCGCTGACTTCTTCACCCAGGAGTCGACTCTGATCTACGACATGAACGGAACGGAAATCGCGGACGTCGGAACGCAGCTGCGTGAAAACATCACCTATGACCAGATTCCGGACGCAATGATCGATGCTTTCCTTTCCATTGAGGACAGCCGCTACTTCACCCATAACGGATTCGACATTCCCCGTTTCGGCAAAGCGGTTGTGGAAACACTGGCCAACGGCAATATGCAGGGCGGCTCGACATTCACGATGCAGCTGGTCAAGCTGACATACTTCGTCAATGATGAAAACGGCACCAGCCGGACAAAGGACATTGAGTATAAGGTACAGCAGATCGCGCTGGCGATGGATCTTGAAAAGAGATCGACGAAGAAGGAAATCTTCGAAATGTATCTGAACAAGATGAACTACGGCGGCATCGGAAACATCCGCGGCGTTCAGAAGGCAGCCCAGCAGTACTTCGACAAGAATGTCTGGGAGCTCAACACTTCCGAATGCGCACTGCTCGCCGGAGTTGTCAACTCCCCCTACTATTACGATCCCCATAACTATCTGGATCATGCAACAGTCAGAAGAAACCAGGTTATCAACATGATGGTCCGCCACGGCTATATCACCGAAGAAGACGGCGAGCTGGCAAAGGCAATCAAGGTTGAAGACCTTCTGGTTGATCCGTATGAACAGATGTACAGCGGCGAAGCCTATCAGTATCAGGCTTACATTGATGAAGTCATCAAGGAAGCCGAACGGGTAACCGGCAATGACCCGCTGACCGTTTCGATGGAAATCTATACAGCGATGGATCCTGAGGTGCAGGATGCCATGGAAGGCATTCTTGCCGGTGAATGGGACGGCATCACATGGCCCAACGACAAGATCGAATACGCGATGATTTCCGAAAATAACCAGACCGGTGAGATCGTCGGCATCGGCGGCGGCAGAAACTATTCCAGAGGCGGAACAATGCTGCTGAACCACGCGACCGACCAGTACAACCAGCCCGGTTCCACCGTCAAGCCCTTTATCGATTACCTGCTCGCATTTGAATTCTGCGGATGGGCAACCGATCACACGATTACCGACAGGCCGATTGCCTACGGAAACTTCGTCTTCTCCAACGCGTATTCCAACGGATATTCCGGTGAGATGCTTCTGACTGAAGCTCTGGGAAGATCACTGAACACGCCGGCGATCCAGACACTGCAGGCTGTCATTGATGAAGTCGGAAGCGACCGTGTCTGCGATTATCTTGAATCGCTCAACTTCTCGAGATTCAACCGTGAGAACTTTGACATTCAGTACGCGATCGGTGCCTCCACCTTCTCCGTTTCGGCAAAGGAACTGATGGCAGCCCATGCCATCAATATGAACGGCGGCTATTATATTGAACCTCATACAATCAAGCGGATTGTTTACAGAAGCGGACTGACCGCTCCGGTTGAAATGAATTACACCGGAACCCAGGTAGTTTCCTCACAGGCGGCATACATGATGTCAACACTGATGGAAAAGAACGTTTCCATCAATTACCAGAACTTCATGCAGCTGCTGGCAAGAGATTATCCGGTCTACGCAAAAACAGGAACCACCGACTGGGGTGATTCCGGTGTCGCCTACGGTATTCCGGTAGGTGCCGCGAAAGACAACTGGATGGTCGCCGAGACCAATCACTTCACCACGGTAGTCTGGTATGGCTATGACAAGCTGTACGAGGACACAAAATGCTGGTTCGATTATGAAGATATCCTTTATAACATGAACGGCTATATTCAGAATTACCTGCTCGACATTGTCAACCGCAACGCGGACTGCTCCGGCGGTGTGCCGAGACCTGACGGTGTCAGCGAAATCACGCATATCAAGAGTCTGTATCCGTATACAGCTGTCATTCCCGGAATGAGCCCCGACTGGTATTCCACCGGACTGATCAAGTCTGAATACAATACCCTGGCTGCTCCGGAAGGCGCTTCGGCTGTATCTTCCCTGTCAAGCTTCAGCGCATCCTGCGATGATGACTTCAATGTCAGCTTCAACTGGGCCGCATATCCGGATCCCAGCAAGCTCGAACAGGCCGGCTCCTATAAGGACATCTCCTTACGCAATGCGGATGGATCCGTATGGGTTGCCGCAACCGGAAGAAGACTGTTTGATTACTCATGGGTATATGGCAATGTGCAGTACAAAGCCAGAGTTTCCCAGCATGGCAGCACGGTCAAGGAAGTGACCGCAGGAAGTTCTTCCGCTTCGGAAAATCTTGAATCTGTCCTGGATGAAAATACCGAGACACAGGTATGCGGCTATTACGCCTACTCGACCGGCTATTCCTCATCCAATGAAGTCTGCTCCACTTTCCGCACACCGAGCAAACATATCTATGCACCGGAATACGGAACATCCTATGATGACATCGTCGCATGGAGCGACCGCTACGGATTCAATATCCGTGTCAGCTATCAGGAACCGGATGACGACCATCCGGATGGAACGATGGATCTGAGATACAACGGCCGCAGCTGCTGGGGCGCGGATGTAACAGGCGCATCGAGAACCTTCCAGCTCAACATCTACACATACGACTGAGATTAAGAAGAGAGAGAGCCCGGCTCTCTTCTTTTCATATACAGAAAAAAGCTGCCGGTTGATTCCGGCAGCCTCTTTGATTGTGTCTGTATGATCAGAATTCCTTCTTTTCCATCAGGCCTGCAGTGATCTTTTCCATCACCATAAAGATGATAATCGCGCCGATCAGGACAATCGGAAGCGTTTCCTGAGGTAAAACCGTGGGAGCGCTGACTTTGATATTGAGCAATGAGATGATCTTTGTACCAAGCAGCAGTGCGACCAGAAGAATACCGTAGATCACAAACTGAA
Organism: uncultured Erysipelotrichaceae bacterium; assembly: GCA_947167125.1. Taxonomy (GTDB): domain Bacteria; phylum Bacillota_I; class Bacilli_A; order Erysipelotrichales; family Erysipelotrichaceae; genus Bulleidia. Next base: position 10,871 of record CAMVGT010000045.1, on the reverse strand, counting down.
TGATTCTGCCCTTCTCGCTTCCGAAATGAATCCTGACAAGAAGCGTCACGCCGCACATGATCAGAATAACCGATGTCATCATGACATAGCTTGTCAGAAGATCAGTGAAATCCATCGGGTCATGTCTGATCACTGCAGTAATAAAATATGCGATACATGACGCAAGCAATCCGCTGATAAACACAGCTGCCATTGTGAGCAGATATTTTTCATAAACGTAGGTCTTTTTGGAAACCGGCAGCGTAAACAGGAACCGCAGTCCGTTCTGATATTCATCGTAGCCGACCGTTCCCGCAACTGTCATTGCGGATACCATGGCGATGTAGCCGATCACGATCTGAGGTTCAAACGAAAATGCCATAAAGATACCGCAGATAACCACAATCAGAACAGAAGGCAGCTGCTGTCTGATCAGCAGCAGATCTTTTGCGATCAAGCCTTTCATACCGTTTCTCCTTTGATCATTAATAACATCAATTCATCAATTCCGGTTTTTTCAATGACTGTATCCGGATAGTTTTCCTGATAGAAAGCCCGCTCATTGCTTAAGCACTGATATCCCCACGGTTCCTTCTTCACTTTGAGCAGATACTGTTTGTCCATCTTTTCAAAAGTTTCCTGATCCGCTTTGATCATGCAGTAATCCGATAAAAGACGGTCTGTATCCTCATGCAGGACGATCTTTCCGTTATGAATCATATAGATGTCATCGCAGAGATTTTCCAGGTCCGAAGAAATATGGGAGCTGATCAGAATGCAGGCATCCGGATTCTGTTCCATATAATCCCGCAGAAGATCCAGAACATCATCGCGGGCGATGACATCCAGTCCGGCTGTCGGTTCATCGAGAACCAGCAGGTCTGCTTTGTGAGAGATGGCAGAGAGAACTTTGAGCTTTGCCTTCATGCCTGTGGAAAGATCATTGATTTTTGCCTTTGGATTCAGTCCCGATTCCCTGCATTTTGTCACAAAGAATCCTTCATCAAATGTGGGATAGAACTGCTTCAAAAGAATGCGGACATCATCAATGGTCAGATATCCGGAGAATGTGCTGTCAGCCATGACGGTTCCGATTTTCTCCCTGTCCTGATCGCGCATGGTGCGGATGTCCTGTCCGTCAATCACCACTGTTCCTTCCTCTGCCTTTGCCAGGGAAAGAATGATCCTGAACAGTGTGCTCTTGCCGGCGCCGTTCTGTCCGATGACGCCGGTGATCCGTCCGCTTTCGCTTTTCAGTGAACAGTTGAGTTCAAAGCCGGGATAGTGCTTGATAATATTTTTCACTTCAATCATTTTCAGAAATCCTCACTTACCAGTTCAAACAGTTCCTGCAGTTCCTCTTTCGAAAACCCGAACTGTCTGGCTTTTGTTATAAGCTTTTCGAGATCCTTTTCGATTTCAACCCTCTGCTCCTCTTCAAGAAGCGCAGAGTTTTCGGCTGTAATATAGGTTCCTTTTCCATGAACGGTTTCCGCCAGTCCTTCCTCCTCCAGACAGTCATAGGCCTTTTTTACAGTCAGGGCGCTGATTTTCAGATCTTTCGAGAGCGAACGGACGGATGGAAGAATATCCCCTTTCTTCAGTTCGCCGGAAATGATCTGGGCACGGATTGCGTTTATGATCTGTTCATAGATCGGAACCATGGATGTGGTACTGATCATCAGTCGCATGAATATTCACCTCTCCCGATATGCATCGGGCTATAAACACTATATAACAGTATAAACAGTATGTAAACAGGTTTAAAAAAAGCACATGATTTTCCATGTGCTCTAGAGATATTCATGAAGTCCTTCGTACAGTGCCTTGATTGTTTTTTCATAATCGGTTTCATTGACGCCGATGATGATATTCAGCTCGCTGCATCCGGCATCGATCATGCGGACGTTGATGCCGGCATTTGAAATGATCTGCAGGACTTTTGCGGCAACGCCGACGTTTGTGGAAATACCTTCGCCCACCACCGTGACAAGCGCCATGCCGTCCTCAATGAACAGTTTGTCAGGATGGAATTCACGGTCGATTTCCATGATGATCTTCTCTCTGCAGTGTTCAAAATAGGATGTTTCGGCAATGACCGAAATGATGTCGATTGAAGTCGGTGTATGTTCATAGGAGATGCCGTTTTCGGCAATGATCTCAAGAATCCTTGCGCCGAAGCCGACCTGTGTGTTCATCAGAGCCATTTCAATCTGCAGGTTGGAGAAGCCCTTCTTTCCGGCAATGCCGGTGACCGGATGCTTTTCCAGATCCACCGGATAGGCAGCCGCAATTCTTGTGCTGGGCGCCTGAGGATCCATCGTGTTATGAATTTCAATCGGAATGCCGGTGGAACGGATCGGCAGGATTGCATCTTCATGCAGAACCGAAGCCCCCATATAGGAAAGCTCGCGCAGTTCCCTGTAGCTGATATAGCGGACCTGCTTTGGATGATCGATGACTCTCGGGTCTGCTGTCATAACCCCGTCAACATCGGTCCAGTTTTCATACAGGGAAGCGCCGACGCTTCTTGCGATAACAGCGCCTGTAACATCGGAGCCGCCTCTTGTAAAGGTTGTGATATTGCCATGGGTATCGGCTCCATAGAAGCCGGGAATCACCGCATGGCTGTATTCTTCCAGAATATTTCCTGCATTTTTATAAGTGAGATGATGGGAAAGAAGATGATTCTCTTTAAAAATGAGAAGATCTTTGGCATCCACAAACGGCCATCCCATATATTCCGCAAAGATCTTCGCGTTGAGATATTCGCCTCTTGAGACAAGCCAGCTCTGGTTGCAGGAAGGATGAATGTCTTCCGCAATCTTTGCAAATTCCCCATCCAGATCAAAATCGATGCCGAGATCCTTTACAATCCCCGCAAAGCGTTCCTTCACCTTTTCAAGTGTGGGAAGGAAATCCTTTCCGTTTTCGCATTCATCATGAATCTGATATAAAAGGTCTGTAACCTTGATGTCATCCTTAAAGCGTTTTCCCGGAGCCGATACGATCACGAATCTTCTTTCGTCATCCGCCTTCAGGATTTCCGCGCACTGTTTCATCATGGCGGCATCTGCTAAGGATGTGCCGCCGAACTTGACTGTTTTCATATTCTTACCGCCTGAACCTATGAATTATAAATTGCACGCTTTTTTCAGTCAATCATGTATGCACGAATGGCATAAGAATTGTCTGGTTTCTCCCTTTTCGAAACAGTGCTATGATGGAAGAAAGAAAAGAGCGCCGATGCGCTTTGGAGGATCATTGTTTATGTTACATGAAGTGAAGTTTTTATCATTCAACGAACGCGACACGGTATACGGATGGATTTATGTTCCGGCATGCAGACCAGTCGGCATCATCCAGCTCATCCATGGTTTCGGTGAGCATTCCCGCCGCTATCTCCACATGATCACAAGCTTTATGGAAGCCGGCTATATCGTTGCGGCTGACGATCATGTCGGCCATGGCAAGACCGCTGTTGAAAATGACAGATGGGGTGACTGGGGCGACAAAGGTTTTGAAACCATGATGGAGGATGAAAAGAAGCTCCATGACATCACTGTTGAAAAGTATCCGGACATTCCGTATTTCATGTTCGGTCATTCCATGGGTTCCTTCATCACCAGAATGTATATGGCTAAATACGGCGAGGATCTTGCCGGCGCAACAATCTGCGGCACAACCGGCGTATGGCCGAATCTTGCTGAAAACATTGCCCTGCTTCAGGGACTTGTGAATGAAGGCAAAGGCGCAGAATCCGATCCGACACTGGGTGCGAAGTTCATGGGATGGATGTTCGCAAGATGCGCCGAGGGCGTAAAACTCGGAAATGAATGGATCTGCGATGATCCGGATGTCCAGAAAGACCATGCGGAAGATCCGTTTGACGCTTTCACAAAGCCCACCAGCAACCGTGCATGGCTGTATTTCAACCAGATGATGGAAAGCATCACCGGCGAGGAATGGGCAAAGAAGGTTCCTGTCAATCTGCCTGTCTATAATATTGCCGGCGATCAGGACCCGGTCGGCCAGTACGGAACAGGCGTTTATCAGACTGCCAACTGGCTGGCGGATACCGGCCATGACGTGACAACCGTTCTCTACACCGGCTACCGTCATGAAATCCATAATTATGCCGAGATCCGCGATCAGGTTGAACAGGGAATCATCTCCTTCTTCGATACAGTCGCTTACTGATCATACTGAACCAACAAGGCCCTGCGCGCTGCAGGGCCTTGTTTTATTTTCTGTCATTCAGAATGGCTTCGATTTCCTCTATCGCATCTGTGATCATGCCGTTGCAGTGGGTCATCTTGTCGCCGCCTTTTTCCATGTTGGCTTTTAGCAGTACGCGGCAGTCGGTCATGCCTTCGTGTCTGTTTTTCATGCCGTTCATAAAGCGGTTTCTGGATTCATTGTCTTCAATGCCGAGAAGCCCCATGACCATCAAGCCGCCTGTAAGCGCTCCGCAGACGGAGCCCATTTTCATTCCGCCGCCGAAATGAACGGTTAAGGATGCGAGTGTTTTCTCATCAAGATTCAGATCATCGGAAAATGCCAGTACAAGCGTCTGGGCGCAGTTGTAAACCGGCATGCCGTTGTCTTTGAACTGTTTTCTGTATGCAAGTGCTTTTTCTGTACGTGTGCTCATATATTTCTCCCGAGTAGGATTCTAACATAAAAAGGAAGAGCTGTACCCTTCCTTCATGAAGCTTAGAATTCAACTGTTTCAGGAGCTGCTGTAAATGAGGAGAAGACTGCCTTTGCGTTCTTCAGGTAATAGACAGCCGTGTTGCCATCCCCTGCCTTGTACATCTTCTGCAGGCTCGGGTAATCATCCAGCATGGATTCCTGCGCTTCGATTCTTTCATCAAGAACTGCTTCGCCGGCAACTCTTACCCATGTGCCGTTGTGGAATGCGCAGAGTTCAACCTTCGGATTTGCGGCCATCTGCTTTGCGACATCCTTGACAAGACCGGTCTGGATATAGAGCTTTCCTTCAAAGATATGAGCGGTTCCAAACGGACGGACACGGGGCTGATCGCCTTCCACTGTTGCGAGATAATAAGTTCCCGCATCTTTTAAAAACTGACATACTCTTTCAATATCAGACATTATATTTACCTTCTTTCTGTTCTTATTATAAGAAGTCTTCGATTGCAATTCATCTTTTTTGCCTGATAAAAAACCATAATAATGCATAAAGCTCACGGACATGGAACGTCGGCAGCAGCCACCAGGCGGTGGACGCGCTGACTGTCGTGCAGGAGCGGCCGTACTGCTTTAACATGAGCGAAGCGCGGTAAAGATGGAATTCATTGGAACATACGGCAATGGAAGGATTCAGTTTCTTTTCTTCTATAATCCGAAGAGAGAAGCGGATGTTTTCATCTGTATTGACGGATCTGTTTTCTTCATAAATCCTGCTTTCTTCTATGCCATGGCTTACCAGCCATCTCTTCATCGCTTCTGCTTCGGAGACTGCTTCGTTTTTCCCCTGTCCGCCAGAGCAGATGACTCTGGTATCAGGATGTGCCTTCAGCCATTTTTCAGCTGCCTGAAGCCGTTCTGTCAGCATCAGACTCGGCCTGTCCTTCATCACTTCACAGCCAAGAATAATCAAAGTTTCATCCCCTTCTGCCCTATTGCGTATGGTACGGATGATGCCGTAAGTCAAAACACATGCGGCAGCCAGGCACAGCAGCAGGAAACAGATTAAAAAGATAATGAGAGGCTGATGCAGCAGCGATGGATTGCGGAAAACGGAAAACAGCAGGAAGCCGCATGAAAAGCCGGTGATGTTTCCGATATTGACGACCTGTCCGGTCAGAACCGGCAAAAAGAACCAGATCATAATCAAAGAAGAAAGAATCATGCCGGAATTCATTTTCTGTTCCTTTCATTGCGGACCGAAGCCATCATCATATAATCGGAAGCCATGATTAGCATCCCGATAATCACCAGGCCGAGGATCAGCAGGATCGGCGTGCGCAGGAAGAAATCATGGGCATAGGTATCGATCAGTGTGGCCGTCAGAGAAAAGATACCGACAAGACCGTCCATAACGTTCAGGGCCTGGATCATCCTCTGAATCCGGTTGCGCTTACGTCCATGGTAGGCGCTTTTGGCCGCGATCCAGACTCGGAAACAGGTATAGATAATGATATATAAGCGCATTAAAAACCAATAGGATTTGGAATGGCCGAAAAAGATCATCTCCCCCATCATGACCGATAAGGATACATTCATCAACGCCAGCAGTACGCCGGTGGTTTCCATGGAGCGTCTTGATATTTCTTCTCTGAGGGCGGGATGGGATTCATGGTGCAGAACCCATTTGCGGTTGCAGAGATAAATGCGGATCAATGTCAAAAGGCCGTTATAAACAGCCAGCGACATAAACCAGTCGGAATCATAAAGGATTCCCTGAATCAGATAGAAGAGTCCGAGAAAGCCGCCGGTGATAATTGACACTAAGAAAAGAACAAATTCCCGGAAGAATCTGCTTGTGTGCCAATAATGCATAAAAACAGCCGTAATCTTTCTGATCTTCTCCATCGTGTGTACTATTCTAGCACGGCTTCTTTATTTGTTAAGGATTCGCAGAGCTGCGCAAAGTGCCTTTCCCATTTCTTCCAGTTTCATGGACGGCCTGTCATCATATCCCATTGATTCTTCATAAGGAAGATGGATAAAGCCGCAGCGAGCAGGAAGATGATGCTTTGAAATATAATTGCTTAACGCATAGAACACGTGGTTGCAGATATAGGTGCCTGCCGATTCGGAAAGCGATGCATCAAAGCCTGCTTCCTTCATTGCCGCAATCATATCCCTGTAAGGAAGGCCGCTGAAATAGGCAGCCGGTCCGGCTGAATCAATCGGTTCATCATGAAGCGTGATCCCGTTTGCGTCGGGGATTCTGAAATCATCGATATTGATGGCGGTCCTTTCCACCGTAATCCCCTTTCTTCCTCCTGCAAGTCCGAGCATGATGACATATGCAGGATTTACGCTTTCCATTTTCCGTATGATTGCTTCTTCCGCATTTCCTTTTGCGACAGGAATGACGGCTGTTTCAATCTGCGGATCATCGGATTCCGCTTCAAGAAGCTTCAGCACTTCCATTGACGGATTGTATGTATCAGAGCCGAAGGGCTCAAATCCTGTGACTAATATCTTCATGGATTTATCTTAACATTGCACATCACCATGGCAAAAGTTTAATATTGCGCAATGAAATTTGACTGAGATTGAAATCATGTGAAAAGTCAGTATCATGAAGGTATGAGCGAAGAAGAAAAGAAAGAACAGAAGGATTTCGATATCCCCTTTTATTCCAAACCGGAAGAAAAGAAGGAAGAAATCCCTGCAAAGCCGAAAAAGAAAAAAGGCTTCCGTATTCCTGCCCCGGCATGGTTCGGGATCGGATGCGCGGCTGTTTTAGGCGCGCTTCTGATCGGTTTTCAGATGCGGGACGCGGTGCTTGGAAAAGAGATCGCACTGCTTGATTCATCCGTTCCGGTATTCGGCGGCTATTCAGGCGGCGGCTATCTTGCGGAAGACTTCGCTCCTGAAAACAGCGCGCTGAAGCAGCTGGAAGAAGAAAAAATCAAACGGGAGGAAAAAGGCCGCAGTACGGACGATCTCGACCGTCTGATTAAATCTGTTGCCTGTTCGTTTGAAAAAGACAGCGGGTATGCGAACAAAGATTCAATTATATATGCCTGTTCCTATGATCAGGATGCGGCCGAAGCAGCAGGCATCCGTTTCTCTTCAACCGCAAAATCCTATACGGTAAGCGGACTGGAGGAATATGCGGTTCTTGATGTATTTGCCGGCGTGCAGGTGGATTGGCAGCTCGGCGATGACGGATTAACAATCGGCGTAAACGCGCCGCAGGAACTGCTTGATATGGGAGTTTCCTATACATGGGAATCAGCCGACAATGAAAATGTATCGGTTCATGCGGAATTTGATCAGAATGTGCTGCGTTCCTACGGCTATGTTGTCAATGTGGATGAAACTGTATATACACTTGGTCCGAAGCCTGAGCAGGTCTATGATCTTGCCTCATTAAGCGAAGAAGAAAAGCAGTCATTGACGGATTCGGTCAGAACGATTCTGGAAGCGGAAATTGCCGGATGCCAGAACCGGGCGGTGCTGAATTCCTTTACCGGCAGCTACAGTGTTGAGATCACCGGAATCTCATCCGCTTCGATTGATCCGACCGGTTTCGGACAGATCGACGGAACCGGTACTGTACGGATCACATACAATCTTGATGTCAAGGTGGAATCCGCATTGGCAACCCAGGGCACTTTCCCTGCCTACTTCCGCGGGCGGATCTACCGGATGCCGGACGGTTCGCTGCGGTTTATGACAAATACTGTCCATGCCTGTGAATTCACCGGATTCCTCGGCATGTATTCCCTGAAGGAAGTCGAAAACTGATTCCTTCATTCATCATCGGATTCTTATGATAAAATAACGTGTAAGGGCTTACATTAGTCACAAACAGGAGGAAAGAGAAATGGCTGATAAGAGAATTGTATTATTCTGCGCCGGCGGTATGTCCACATCACTGCTGGTCAACAAAATGAGAGACGCTGCCGCTGCGGCAGGAAAAGACTACAGCATTGATGCTTACGGTCTTTCCAGCGTCGATGAACACGGACCGGATGCCGACTGCATCCTGCTCGGACCGCAGGTCCGCTATGCGCTCAAGCAGCTGCAGGCGAAATTCCCGGGCAAGCCGATCGACGGAATCGATATGAGAGTCTACGGCATGATGGACGGCAAAGGCGCCATCGAAATCGCAAGAAAGCTTCTCAACGACTGATCATCCGGATATTAAAAGCGGCAGCGATGCCGCTTTTCTTATGCGATGATTTCGTATGCCAGACGTTCATTGTCATCGGATTCGCGGATATAGATAATCCCGCAGTAAGTAAATCCGATCTTTTCCAGGCATTTCTGCATGACTGTATTGTCGCGGTGGGTATCCATGCGCAGATGTCCGCTCTGTTCAATCGCCCATCTGATGCAGAAGGTTCCGGCACCTTTGTATTTTCCCGAGGAAGCGATGCGGTGGACAACGCCATAGGTTTCTTCCCCGATCCATTTTCCTTCAATGGTATTGTAGGTCGATTCAATCCGTTCCCCTTGGTCATAGAAGAATACAGCTGCGATTTCCCCTTCTTCAATGCAGACATAGCTTTTCTTTTCGGCAATATCCTTTTCAATTAAGCTTTTCGGCGGCCAGCCGTAGGCCGACCATTGATTGGGATTGCCGTGCTCACGCATGAATATCCTTGCATGGGCATAGATTTCCATGACAGTATCAAGATCCTTCCGTTCGGTATGTCTGATTTCCATTAGCCTTCTCCGTTACTCTTTGTCTTTGAAATTCTTGTTTTTTTCATGGCAGATTTCGGTAAACGGACATCTGTCACATTCGGGTGAACGGCTGTGGCAGAGATAGCGTCCGAAGAAGATCATCTGATGATGGGTTTTGATCCATCTTTCTTTGGGAACTTTCCGCTTGAGCTTGCGTTCAATCGTATCGACATCATCCTTTGCATAGGCAAGCCCAAGCCTTTTGGAAACTCTTGATACATGGGTATCAACGGCCAAGGCCGGAATCTCAAAGCATTCGCTCTGGATGACATTGGCGCACTTTCTTCCCACCCCGGCAAGGGTTGTCAGCTCTTCAATCGTCTGCGGGATTTCACCGCCGAACTGATCTCTGACGCCTTTGGCAAAGCCTTTGATGGATCTTGCTTTATTGCGGTAAAGGCCGAGGGAGGAAATGATTTCTTCAATCTCATGAAGATCCCCGTCCGCAAGCGAATCGATATCGGGATATTTTTCAAACAGCGCGGGAGTCACACGGTTGACCGAGGCATCGGTGGTCTGTGCACTTAATATGACAGCCACTGCCATCTCATAGGCATTTTTATGATGAAGTTCGCATTTTGCATCGGGATAAAGCTGATCAAGATGTTCCAGGATCTCCGATGGCGTCATATGCTTCATGCGGCATTCTCCTTTTCAATCATCTCTGCTGTCTTTCCTTCTGTTTTCCATTCGCTCAGGATCTTATCAATATAATTGACGGAAAGCTTGCGGTAGGCGGATGCCTGACGCAGCGCATAGAGGATCAATGTCTTGTCAGTTGTCCGGTTCCATTCGGAAATGCGCATCATTTCCTGGTTGGAAAGCGGTCTGCCGAATTCGGTTTCAAATGTGTCAAATAAGGAAGAATCGAGAATCCTCTCACTCTTTGCCGTATCGGTGCTGTAAAGGCCGTCAAGAATAAAGCGGACCTTTCTGGCGCTGGCGCGGATTTCAAGATATCTTCTGGCACATAATGCCGAGATCGTTTCATCGACCTGTTCCATGGTCAGGCCGCTTTTTTTATGCAGGATCTCCATGGTCACCGGGATGCGGTGATCATTGAAGAAGTCAATCAGAAGAACCAGGATTGTTTCATTGGCGTCAAGGCCGAGCAATTCAAGATGGTCAAGAACCCAGTCTCTTCTGTTTACAAAATTCTGTTCATACCACTTCATAATTTTCTCCGTGTAAAAATCATTATATGATGCAGGAACTTTTCAAATCAATCAAAAAGAGAAACCATCTGACACAAAGAAGAAAATGATTTGCCTGAAAAGGAAATCGGGAGTATCTTCTTATGGTATGAGTCCGGTATTGATGGTTCTTTTATCTGTCATCATCTGGGGATCTTCGGTTGTCGCAACCAGGATCGCCGGTTTTACTGTCGGTCCTGTCACCCTTGCGTTTATCCGCTTTGTGATCGCTTCTGTATTAATGAGTCTGATCCGGCTGATGCAGAAAGAAAAGCAGAAACCGGAAAGGCGTGATCTGTT
>CAMVGT010000044.1 GCA_947167125.1 uncultured Erysipelotrichaceae bacterium | reverse complement strand
ATCATGGAAGTCGCATGGCAGGCTCACTTTGTCAGAAACATGTTCATCAAGCCGACAGAAGAAGAACTGAAGACATTCGAACCGGACTTCGTTGTCTATACAGCTTCCCTGGCTAAGGTTGACAACTATAAGGAAATGGGTCTCAACTCCGAGACAGCTGTTGCCTTCAACATCACAAGCCGTGAACAGGTTATCCTGAACACATGGTATGGCGGCGAAATGAAGAAGGGTATGTTCTCCATGATGAACTACTACCTGCCGCTCAAGGGCATCGCTTCCATGCACTGCTCCGCAAACACAGACATGGAAGGCAAGAACACAGCAATCTTCTTCGGTCTCTCCGGAACAGGTAAGACAACTCTGTCCACAGACCCGAAGCGTCTGCTCATCGGCGATGACGAACACGGCTGGGACGATGAAGGCGTCTTCAACTTCGAAGGCGGCTGCTATGCAAAGGTCATCAACCTCGATAAGGATTCCGAACCGGATATCTACAACGCAATCAGAAGAGACGCGCTGCTCGAAAACGTTACTGTTGATGCAGAAGGCAAGATTGACTTCGCTGACAAGAGCGTTACAGAAAACACACGTGTTTCCTATCCGATCGACCACATCGAAAAGATCGTACGTCCTGTTTCCGCAGGCCCTGCAGCTGAGAATGTAATCTTCCTCTCTGCTGATGCATTCGGCGTTCTGCCGCCTGTATCCATCCTGACACCGGAACAGACACAGTACTACTTCCTGTCAGGCTTCACAGCTAAACTGGCTGGTACAGAACGCGGAATCACAGAACCGACTCCGACATTCAGTGCTTGCTTCGGACAGGCATTCCTCGAACTCCATCCGACAAAGTACGGCGAAGAGCTCGTTAAGAAGATGCAGAAGAGCGGTGCCAAGGCTTACCTGGTCAACACAGGCTGGAACGGCACAGGCAAGCGTATCTCCATCAAGGACACAAGAGGCATCATCGACGCAATCCTGAACGGCGATGTTCTCAAGGCTCCGACAAAGAAGATCCCTTACTTCGATTTCGAAGTACCGACAGAACTTCCGGGAGTTGACTCCGGTATCCTCGATCCGAGAGACACATACGCAAATGCTGAAGAATGGAACACAAAGGCTGAAGACCTCGCTTCCAGATTCATCAAGAACTTCAAGAAGTACGAGACAAACGAAGCCGGCAAGGCACTCGTTGCGGCTGGACCTAAGCTCGACAAATAATCAAAGATATATTTTTCACCGGTATGCATGATGCATGCCGGTTTTTATGTTTTGAAGTTTATGCAGAGGTATACACAAAATACATAAACCGATGAAGATATCCCGTTTATTCACAGACTGTTACTATTTTCTTAATAAGATGGCCATCCTGGATCTAAAAAGGATGATCATTGTTTCTTCAGTCTGAAGAAGGGGGAATATCATTATGAAGAAATTCATCAGATTCATCACTGCCTTCTTCTGCGTGTTCATGCTCAGTGTATTTGCATCGCAGCATGTTCATGCGGAAGAAACCGAAACTGTCACACCTTCTGCTTTATCCGACGAAGGACAGGCTTATGCTGTCCTGACAGATGCAGGAGAATTCATTTTCTTCCGTTCCAATGAAACTTATACTGATAAGTCAACCGGTACCTTTACAGATGTAAAAGGCAATTCCTATACGGGAACTGTTTATTCGGGAATCGAGGCAGAAGCTGATCAATACGTGTCAACCCCATCCTGGTCTGAAAACGCAGGTAAGATCAAGTCAGTCAGAGTTGCTCCGGATCAGCGGATTGCGCCGTACAGTATGAGCCTTTGGTTCAGTAGTTTTGAAAATCTGCAGGAGATTGATCTCGGCGGTATTGATACTTCAAATTGTACACAGATGTTTGGCCTGTTTATGGGATGTAAAAGTCTCAAGAAATTAGATCTGAGCAATTTCAATACTGCAAATATTGATATTTTTAGCAGCATGTTCCAACATTGTGAATCTTTGGAGGAAGTTGATCTCAGCAGCTTTGACACTTCAAAAGCTACTGATATGTGGTCGATGTTTTCCTGGTGTAAGAATCTGAAAAAGCTGGATCTTCATAATTTCAAAACATCCGCTGTAACAACATTCGATAGTATGTTCTACGAATGCAACAGTCTCGAGGAACTTGATCTCAGCAGTTTTGATACCTCAGCGGCAGAGTCTACGGCACGCATGTTCACCGGGTGTTATAATCTGAAAAAACTGGATGTCAGACATTTTAATACTTCAAAAGTGACGGCTATGGGAGGCATGTTCAGTGGATGCAATTCACTCGAAGAACTCGATGTCAGCGGATTCGATACTTCTAATGTGCGTTTCATGGAATATATGTTCGGAAGCTGCAGAAATCTGAAAACACTTGATGTCAGCAATTTTGATACAAGCAGCTGCATCAATTTGTCAGGGTTCATCGATTGCTGTGAAAATCTGAAATCAATCGATGTCAGCGGATTTAATACTTCAAAAGTTACTGATATGACAGATATGTTCCGTGAATGTAAAAACTTAGAAGAAGTGGATGTAAGTCATTTCGATACCTCAAATGTCATAGGTACGGATTTTATGTTCTATCAATGCCCTAAACTGAAAAATGTGGATGTCAGTCACTTTAATACTTCAAATGTAAAATCCTTTTACCATATGTTTGCGGATTGCAAAGCGATTGAATCTCTTGATATCAGCAGTTTTGATTCATCCAAGGTTACTGATATGAGATATATGTTCGATGGCGATTCATCACTTACTTCTGTCAAGCTGGGACCGAAATTTACTGTATGGAGCGGCGATGCATATCTTCCTGCAGGCACATGGACAAATAAAGTAATCGGCAAATCACTGACGGAAAAAGAACTGTACAGCCAGTATCCTTCCAATGCAGCAAAGTATGCCGGCACATGGGAAAGAACGATTGTAGTTCCAACCTCAATCACTTTGAATAAGACATCAGCCGAACTGAGTGTGGATGAATATCTGTTCTTAGACGAAACTGTAATGCCGGAAAATGCAACGGACAGATCTGTTACATGGTTCTCTTCCAATTCAGATGTAGCGACTGTCAGCGGTGGCACCGTGAAGGCTAAGAGCAAAGGCACCGCGATCATCACAGCTACAACCCATAACGGTCTTACTGCTACATGCACAGTCACAGTCGGAAGTGAGACCAAACCGGTGCCGACTTCAATCTCTTTGGTAAATACCGCAAATTCGGTAACTGTAGGATCTTACTATGCTCCTGTTGCGACTGTACTTCCCTCCAATGCGGATCAGACTGTGAAATGGTCGGTTGATAACCCTGATATTGCATCAATCAGTGCAGGCGGTTTTCTTAGAGGTTTGAAGGCTGGAACTGTTACTGTAACGGCTGAAACGGTTAACGGTTTAAAGGCACAGCGCACAATCCGCGTTCTTTTCACGGATGTTCCGGCAGAAGAAAAATACTACAGCAAAGCAGTTTACTGGGCAGTGGAGAACGGCATTACCAACGGCTATAAAGACAGTGACGGTTTTGCGAGAACCTTCAGACCGTCGAACCACTGCACAAGAGAAGCGGTTGTGACATTCTTATGGAGACTGGCCGGCAAACCGAATCCGAAATCCATGAATAGCCCGTTCTCAGATGTAAAGGATACTAATAAGTATTATTACAAAGCAGTATTATGGGCAGTGGAAAAGGGTATCACAAAAGGCTATGCAGACGGAACATTTAAACCAGATGCGACATGTTTAAGAGAACATGTAGTAACGTTCCTTTGGAGATATGCAGGAAAGCCTGCTCCTAAAACCTCAAAGAATCCGTTCAATGACGTTTATAAGTCAGATTACTACTATAATGCGGCAATCTGGGCAAATGAAAACGGCATTGCCAAAGGATATTCAGATGGTGCATACAAAGGCGGATTCGGTCCGAAACTCTATTGTTTAAGAGAACACGTTGTAACATTCCTTTACAGATACGCTCAGAAATTCTGATTATCTGTTTTCAAAAACCTAACTCCTCGGTAAAGGCCGGCGCGTAATGCCGGCTTTTACTGTTTGCTGATCAAAGAAAAAAGCACCTTGATTGAAGGTGCATGTGAAACCTGGTTTTGGAGTTCTTGTAAATATTGGAGAATTCAGATGAGTCAGGGCTGCTGTTCAAACAGACTGCGGATGTGGTCTTTTTCATCCGGATACTTCTCATACAGAATTGCCTGAATCTTCTCATCCGGCATCTGCAGACTGCTCAGGGTTTCCAGCATAGTCTGAATTGAATCTCTTCTGCATACCCTTGTTACTTCTTCAGTTACTTCTTTAGTGACTTTTTCCGTCAGCTCTTTAGTGACTTTTTCTGTCAGCTCTTTAGTGACTTTTTCTGTTACCTCTTCGAGGATTCGTTTTGTTTGGGCTTCCTGCCACAGTTCTTCTTTTTCGATCTCATTCATCAGTTTTCTCCGTATTTCCGGATCGATCTTTGCCTCTTTGACTGCATCCTGAATTTTCTGATAAAACGGGTCATCAAAGGAATCAGGATCGTTTTTCAAAAGGTGAATAATCGGCTTGATTGCATCCGGTGTCTGGTCAATTCCTGCGTTCGTAAGGTAGTAGATACTTCTGCCTTCATTGTAGACGAATTCGGGATGGTGTACCAGTACGGTTTTTGCCTCGTAAAGCGGCTCACCGAATGAGAAGGGATCGAATGTGCAGAGAAGAATTACCGTGACGTCGGAAAGATCAGCAGGCCTCTGAGCCTTTTTGAGCTGCGCATCAATCATGGATGCGTTGTAACGTCCGGTTTATTCAATGTTTTTCGGCCTGTACTGATACATTTCAAGATTGTAACGGTACCTGTCATTGTCACCTGCAGCGTAAATGTCAAAGCGTACACTTTTTTCCTTGATTCCGACAATGATCTCCTCTTCGTTTTTAACATAGTGGATATCCGACACATCCGCATCCGGGATTACTCTGCGGATCAGTTCCTGACAGATTTCAATGTGCGTTGACATAACCTGTTTGAAAATCAGATCATTGGTGAAGCCGAGTGATTCAATTTTGAGTTCTTTGTTAATTTTGTTCATGATGCCTCCTGTAGATATTTATTTCTAGGAAAAAGGCATTTTCCTCAAAAAAAGTTCCGTTTTACCGGAACGTTCTGCAGTTAAAGAATCTGAATCAGAATCATGTAGATTACTGTACCGCCGAGAATGCTCAGAATCAGATTCCGCTTCCATGCCTGAAGGCAGATCACAAAGACGGAAGCGATGATTCCGGTATATCCCTGAATACCGGAAGTAAGATCTGTGTCTCTTAAGCAGTACACCACCAACATGGCAATGCTTGCCATCGGCAGAACTCTGCCGAGATACAGAATATACTTAGGCGGTGAAGATTCATGATCGAACACAAAGAACGGCAGAAATCTGGTCAACATGGTACATAATGCCATTACCGCGATTAACAGAGCTGTATATGTCATTTTCTTTTTTCCTCCATTCTGTGAGCGATTGTCAGAATCAGAATAATCAGAATCATGGATGGAATCAGAAACCGGTCTGGACCGAACAGAATCAGACAGATCACGGATGAAAAAAGACCGGCAAGAGAAGGAAAGTGATTCTCACTGCTTAACCACTGTTCCGCAAAGGATGCGACAAACAGCGCTGTCATTGAGAATTCAATTCCTTCCGTGGAAAAGGGAAGGGCTTTGCCGAGCAGTGAACCTGCTCCGCTTCCGATGATCCACCAGCATTGATTGAACAGCGATACCATAAACCGGTAGAAATGCGGGTCGCATCCTTCCGGTACATTCCCGTCACTTAACAGGGAATAGGTTTCATCGGTCAGCGCAAAGATCATATACGGTTTGAATTTTCCTGCATCTTTATATTTTTCAAGCATTGAAATGCTGTAGAAAAGATGCCTTGCATTCACCATCAAAGAGGTGATTGCTGCTGATACAAGAGAAACCGATGAAGTGATCAGGCTGACACCGGCATACTGCAGACTGCCCGCATAGATGAACAGACTCATCGCAAGTGTCCATAGAATTCCATATCCTTTTTCATTCATCAGAATTCCGAATCCGATGCCTAAAACAATATATCCGGCCATGACCGGTACACTTGCCGCAAATGCTTTTTTTACTGTTTTCCTTCTGCTGAATGTTTCCATATTTTTATCGATGGAACAATCCTACCACCGCTTATCAAATCATGAAAGCATGATACCCATAGTCAGGCATACAAAAAAGCGAAGACCCGCTATAGGTCTTCGCTATGACTGCGATGCAATGATCAGATCTCAGTTGTGTAGTAAGTTCCTGTTGTCGCGGAAACTTCTTTCCAGAGACAGATATTGGAACCTGCACTGGAATTGATCATGAAGTATTTTGAAGAAGAGAAGGCAAGGTAAGGATAGCGGCTGCTTGCCGGATTTCTCAGAACTGCACCGGTCGATCCGATGGAAGGAATCCATCTGCAGTAGCTTGTGGACAGGGAATTATAGCTGTACAGGTAGCTGCTGCGGCTTGCCAGATATGTTCCGGTAGAAGCATTTCTGAATGCATAGTAGGAACCGAAAGCTGACGCATTGAATACAAATGCGCTGGAGACATTGGTCAGTGTATCGCCGCTTAATGTCATTCCTGTGCTTGCATAAGCGATTGAACCGCCTGCAGATGCCGATTCATACTTCTTGTTTCCGGAAAGACCTTTCAGTGCATAGAGGCTGGATGTATTGCCGTAGGTGATGACATAATTGCCTGCCCAGTCATCCGGTGCGGATGTGACAAGTTTGAATCCGCCGGTGATGCTGCTGGTGTATTTATAAAGCGCTTTAAGAGTGACATTGCCTGTGACTCTGTAGCTGCCGCTGAGGACATTTGGCATTGTTGAAACATTGCTGTAGGACTGTGTGACCCATCCTGCAAATGTATATCCGCTCGGTGCGCCGGCTGTCGGAAGGGTGATGGTGCTGCCTTCTTCAGCACTGATCGATGCGACTGCACTGACTCCGCTCGGTACGGAGAAGCTTACCTTATAAGTATTTACAACAGGCTCGGGATCCGGTTCGTCTGTTCCTCCCTGAGACGGGGAAGGACTTGTCGAATAGATCAGCGCGGCTCCTGCTCCTGCCTTATACAGATTGACATAGGAGCTTGATGAACTTGCCAGAACGAATACATTGCTGGAGAAGCCCATGTAAGGATAGCGGCTGCTTGCGCTGTTGGAAAGTCTGACGCCGCTGCTTGCGTAAGCAGGTGTCCAGAGGCAGTAGGAAGTGCTGAGAGATGTATAGGATCTCAGATAGCTTGAATAGCTTGCCAGATAGGTTCCTGCGGATTTTGATTTGATCGTGTAATTGGAACCGTTCTTTTCAAACGTGAATACATATGCATCAGAGACACCGGACAATGCTGTTCCGCTCAAGGAGATTCCCGCATTTGCAAATGTTGAAGAACCGCCGTTGGATGAAGATTCATAGCTTGTCTGGTTTCCGTAAAGTCCTTTGAGAACATATGTATTTGCTGTATTGGCAATGACATAATCTCCGCTCCAGTCAGACGGTGCCGATGTCACTCTGGTATAGACAGCAGCACCTGTACCGCCTTCTTCCGTATAGGTGTACAGCGCATACAGTGTTGTATTTGCATTTCCTGTATAGGAAGCACCCGGTGCGTAGTAGGAAGGCCTGGAAGAAGAAGCGGAAATTTCACTTGCGCTCCAGCCGACAAATGTGCATCCCTCAACTGCAGATGCGGAAGAAGGAAGGGTTACTGCATCGCCGGTATATCCGGAAACAGTTGTATAGACGGATCCGTTTGCCTTCAGCGTAACGGTATAGGTTGTCTTGGCTGCGAAATTGATCTGAACCGTGCAGTCGGAAGAAGCTGTAACGGTGAATGTATTTCCGTTCTGTACAACAGAAGCGCTTCCGCTTGTGACTGTATAGCCGGAAGCGTAATAGCCGGTCTTCGGAGAAGCAGTGATTGTATTGCCGCTCAATGAAACGGTTCCGTAGGAAGTGTTACTGGATTTGGCGGTAATTGTATAGGAAGCTGCCTGCTGGAAGAGACTCCAGGAAGAATACACAGTCTGTACAGCATCGACATTTCCCTGACCCGGATAGGTGTCTTCGCTGGAAACAGCGATCGGGAAGGCAACCTTATTGCGCTGTGCCTGGGAGAGGGAATAACTGGAATATGCAGGATCCCAGCTGCCGAGTGATGACTTTGTCTTTGAGAGGGCAGATGCGAATGTGTCGCCGTCTTCCACATAGCCGAGGATGGATTCCATATACTTTCTTTCGCCGACGAAGGAAACAGATTGGGAATAGCCATATACGGTTTCAACGCCTTTGGAGCGAAGACCTGTGAACATCTTATCAGTTGCCATACCGAGGCAGATGCCCATGTAGACAAGGCTGTTCGGCGCATTCTTTGTCATGTGATTGGCAATTGCTGTGCCGTTGACATATGCATATCCGGAACCTTTGAGCGCATCATAATAGGTGCCGTATGTGCCGGTCTTTGCGGCTGTATCCGTGCTGGTGACGCCGGTTGCGCTTGTTAAGCAGAGATAGGATGAATTCGCTCTGCTTGTATAATCGCCGCTCGAACCGGAATAATCGGTTGTTCCATGGGAATCGAAGATGACAAGTGCGCAGTTGGCAACAGTACTGGCAACGTTATCGATGGTAGCGTTTGTCATCGAATAGCGGTAGCCGGATCCTCCGGTTGCGCCATAGAGGCTCTGCCACATGCTCTTATAATAAGGTGAATAGCTGGTGAAGCTGCTGTCCGCATAGCTGGAACTGCTTTCCCAATACGGCTGAATCAGACCGATATTGGCTGAGTTCGGTGTGATGTTCAGTGCGGATAATTCTGCGGAAAGCTGATCGCCGAATCTTGCAGCGTCTTCTTCAATCGCCATGATTTCCGCTTCCGGAAGACCATCGGCTCTTGCATTCATCAGTTCCGCTTCCATGCGCGGATCATAGCAGCAGGGAAGGCCGACGGTTGTCTGCCAGACAAGGAAGTTTCCGTTCTGCTGCAGTGTTCCGTGTACATAGGTGTCGGAAGTGATGATCGCATTGATCACATCCGGGATCATGTTCACCATATCAGCTTCAACGAGTGCCGCAGAGCGTCCCTGGACACTCACTTTTTCAGCCAGGGCGTTTTCCTGAATCCCCTTGATTTTCGCGAAAACGTCATTGTCGAGAAGAGCACTGTCGGCATCTGTAAAGACGCGCGGTGATGAAGCGGAAGTCCCGGCACCTTTTGCGGATACTGCCGCATTGATGCTGAGAAGGCCGAGTAACAATGATAAAAAGAGTGTTACAAGACGGTTAAAGAATTTCTTCATGAATTTCCCCTTCTACTGCGGGAGTCTGTTCCATGCATTATCCCGCAGAATCATTGGCAACATTATAAAAGGTGTTGATAGAAAAAATAAACCGACATTTACAACTAAATTTACATTTTTACAGTAAATTTTCACTAACTGATGAAAACATTTTCATTTATGGGTTTTCAGAATTGATTTTACTGCACTCCGCCACACTTTCTGCGGAAGCGTTACTTAAGTAAATATGAGTGACATGCATGTTGTGTGATGACATTGAGGTTCAGACTAAGATACAGACACATCAGGGAGAAACGCATATGTCAGAAACAGCAGTCAAAGAAAACATCATGGGAACGCTTCACGTCATAGCAGACGGCGCGTCTTTTTTCTGCAATTCGGCTATAATAATGCGGTGTACAGGAGTATGGATTTATGAGAGCTTATATCAACGCGAAAATCTGGAAAAGCGAAGACACCGCTTTTCTTGTGGATGGAAATACAATCGTTCAGACCGGAAAGGATCAGGAGATCGAAGAAGCAGCCGGCAAAGGTGAAATCATTGATTTAAACGGCATGTTTGTCACACCCGGATTCACCGACAGCCACATGCATCTGGCTTCGCTCGGCAGTCTGCTGGATTCCTTAAGACTGGACGCAATCACCGATTATGAAGGACTGAAGAAGGCGGTGCAGAAATATGCGGCATCTCTTGAAAACGGCCAGTGGGTCATCGGCAGAGGCTACCATGAATCCCGTTTTACAGACGGCATGGTTTTGAACAGACAGATTCTCGATGAAATCTGCAGCAGCCATCCGGTCATGCTGAAAAGAACATGCGGACATGTGGCAGTGATCAATTCCAAAGCAATCGAAGAAGCCGGAATTGATGAAAATACGGAAATTGAAGGCGGCAGAATCCGCCTGGAAGAAGGAATCCTGGAAGAAAATGCAATTGACTATGTATCTGAAAAGCTTCCTGTTCCTTCTGAAAAAGAAATGATCCATGCTGTTGAAAAAGGCGCAGCCTACTGCAATGCCCATGGCATTACGGCAGTCGGATCGGATGATCTGCTTTCCTTAAGCAGCGACTACCGTGACATGTTAAACGTTCTGGAAAAGCTTTCCTATCAGGACCGTCTGACAGTCCGGATCAATGAACAGTGCAGATTTGGGGATCCCAAACAGTTTGCTTCATTCCTCGATGATGGCTATACCATGGATGTCGGCAATGAATTCTTTAAAATCGGTCCGCTGAAAATCATTACAGACGGATCGCTTGGCGGCAGAACAGCCGCAATGCGCATGCCGTATACAGATGAACCGGAAAACAAAGGCGTGATGACAATGGATGAAGAAGAGATCGAAACCTTTGTTCAGCTTGCCCACCGTTTCAATATGCCGGTCATCGCCCATGCGATCGGCGATGAGGCTGTGGAAGTGATGCTCGATATCTTTAAGGAAAATACATATGAAGGCAATCCGCTTCATGACGGTCTGGTCCATTGCCAGATCATGTCCAAGGCACAGATGAGACGGATCATCGCGATGAATCTTGCATGCTACATTCAGCCGCAGTTCATCGATGCCGATGCTGAGATTCTTGAAAGCAGGGTAGGCAAATCCCGTGCCAAAGCATCCTATCCGTTTAAGTCCCTTTATGAAGGAACACTGACCAGCGGTGGCTCTGACGCGCCGGTTGAAATGTGCGATCCGCTTGCCGGCATTCAGTTTGCAGTGACCAGAAAGTCGGTATCCTTTGATGCGGAAATGAATCAGGAAGAATGCATGGATGTCGATCAGGCAATTGCGCTCTTCTGTGAAAAAGGATATGAAACGATGTTCATGAATGATGAATACGGAAAGATTGCCCCGGGATACAAAGCAGACTTCACCGTCATTGATCAGGATATCCGTGAAATGAAGCCGGAAGAGATTTCCAAAGCGAAAATCATGATGACTGTCAGCGACGGCAGAACGGTATTTGAACGATGATCCGGATGATTGAAGATGCGGATATTCCAATCATTCTTGACTGGTATAACTTCTATATTGAACATTCATCCGCTACTTTTGAAACAGAACCGCTTACTCTGGAAACATTCACAAAGCGTGTTCATATGATCACGGAAAAATATCCCTGGATCATTCTGGAAAAAGAAGGAAAGCCGGTCGGCTACGCATATCTTGGCTCCTTTATGGAGCGGGCAGCCTATGACTGGACATGCGATCTGGCACTGTATCTTGATCCTGAAGAAAGAGGGAAGGGATACGGAACAGAACTGATGAACGCCATCATTGAAACTGCAGAAAAATGCGGCTATGTCAATCTTGTGTCCATTGTCACAATGGGCAACCGGGCATCCGAACATCTTCATGAAAAAGCCGGATTCAGAGTCATGGGACAGTTTGAACATTCCGGCTATAAATTCGATCGATGGTGGGGAATCACCTGGTACGGCAGGTGCCTGAAAGA
This sequence comes from uncultured Erysipelotrichaceae bacterium, assembly GCA_947167125.1. GTDB lineage: Bacteria > Bacillota_I > Bacilli_A > Erysipelotrichales > Erysipelotrichaceae > Bulleidia. The sequence goes on along the minus strand of CAMVGT010000044.1, from coordinate 9,059 downwards.
TCAGGATGACAAACCGAGTCCGCTTTCCATCACTCTTTGAAACTGACCGTTGTAATAAACGGTCTTTTTTCAGCTGTTCTGTGGTACCATATACGGCGTGAAGAAAGCAGTGCTTGCCGGAATCCGGCTGTCTGAAAATGAACAGGAATTCAATGCCGCTATGGAAGAAACAGCGGCTCTTTGCGATGCCTGCGGGATTGAAGTGGTTTCCACCATTACCCAGTCATCCAGATCGATCGATAAGAACACCGGTTTCCGCAGCGGCAAGCTGAATGAATTGTGCGCGGCGGCCAAGGAACTGGATGTGGATCTGATTGTTTTCCATAATCCGTTAAGCATCATCATTGCCCAGCGCATTGCCGCAAAAGCCGGTATCAATGTCATTGACCGCACGGCTCTGATCCTGGATATCTTCGCTGACCGCGCAAGAAGCACACAGGCCAAGCTCCAGGTGGAAATGGCAAGACTGCAGTATGATCTTCCCCGTGTACTGAATTCGGAAACAGACGCCTCGGGACATGAACGGGGCGGTTCGGCCTATAACAGAGGTGCCGGCGAAATGAGATCGCGCCTTGTCGCAAGACAGTACGGCAAACGGATTTCCCAATTGAAAAAGGAACTGGAAAAAATCAAAAAGCAGAAGTATCAGGATGAAAGAAGACGTACCCGCACAATGATGCGCAGAGCGGCACTGTTCGGCTATACCAATGCCGGCAAGAGCTCACTGATGAATGCGATGATCGACGCGTCCAGCGGACAGGGAAAGCAGGTTTTTGAAAAAGACATGCTGTTTGCGACACTGGACACCAGTGTGCGTATGATTCCATGGGCATCCAAAGCATTCCTTTTATATGACACCGTCGGCTTTGTGTCCAATCTAACTCATACTCTGATCGATGCCTTCCAGGCAACCCTGGATGCCGCAAGAGACGCGGATCTTCTGATTCATGTCATTGACTGCTCCGATCCGGAATGGCAGAGAAAAGCGGAAATCAGCGAGGACACACTCAAACAGATTCATGCCGACCATATCCCGGTGCTGCGTGTATTTACAAAGAGCGATCTCTGCAAAAACAAGGAAGATTTCCCTCTGTGTGTTTCCGCTTTGACCAAAGAAGGAATGAAGGAATTCATGGACCGTGTGATTGATGAACTCTATCCGGAAGAGTCAGCCGTACGGGTACTGATTCCTTATGATAAAATGGCACTGGCCGATCAGTACCGCGCCGTTTTGACAATCAAGGAGATTGATCATACGGAAGAAGGGATGATCTGCGATCTGAAAGGACCGCAGCGCTATACAGACGCATTCCGCAATATGCGTATTTAGAAAGAAGGAATTATGGGAAAAACAGTCTGGAACAAACTGAACAGTGAGCAGAAGGAGGCACTCTTTGCCTTCAATGAGGAATACAGAAAATTCCTCTCCGCTTCCAAAACAGAACGCAAATTCGTCACCAACTCCATCGCTCTTGCGAAAGAAGCAGGATTCAAGTCACTGGATGAAGTGGATGAAATCAAGGCAGGAGACCGCATCTATGTCAACAACCGCGGCAAGAATCTCTGCCTGTTTGTCATCGGCACAAAGCCGGTGAAGGAAGGTCTCAATATCCTTGGCGCGCATATCGATTCCCCGCGCATGGACCTCAAGCAGCATACCTTATACGAAAAAGACGGCATCGCTTTAATGGATACCCATTACTACGGCGGCATCAAGAAGTATCAGTGGGTCGCATCCCCGATGGCTCTGATCGGTGTTGTATGCAAAAAGGACGGCACAACCGTGGAAATCAATATCGGCGACAAGGCAGATGATCCGGTTGTCGGTGTTTCCGATCTGCTTGTACATCTTTCATCCAAGCAGCTGCAGAAGACAGGCGCAACCGTCGTTGAAGGCGAAGCGCTGGATCTGACTGTCGGCTCCATTCCGAATGATGAAGAAAAGGATCCGGTCAAATCCAATATCCTGAAGATTCTCAAAGACTGCTATGACATTGAGGAAGATGATTTCATCTCCGCTGAAATCGAAGTTGTTCCGGCAGGTGAGGCAAGAGACTACGGTCTTGACCGTTCCATGATCATCGGCTACGGCCATGATGACAAGGTCTGCGCTTATACCTCCCTGCGTGCCATCTTTGATACGAAGACACCGGAAAGAACATCCTGCTGCATTCTTGTCGACAAAGAGGAAATCGGTTCTGTCGGCAACACCGGCATGCAGAGCAGATTCTTTGAATATACCGTTGCCGAGCTTCTTGCAAAGCAGGGCGAAACATCCCACCTGATACTGTTCAGATGCCTGACAAATTCAAGAATGCTTTCCAGCGATGTTTCGGCTGCCTATGACCCGCTGTATGCTGATGTCATGGAAGCCAAGAACTCCGCATATTTCGGAAAGGGCATCTGCTACAACAAGTTCACAGGCAGAGGCGGAAAGAGCGGTTCCAATGACGCCAACGCTGAATTTGTCGCTAAGGTCCGCAGAGTCATGGATGACAATGATGTCATGTTCCAGACATGCGAACTCGGTTCTGTTGACGCAGGCGGCGGCGGAACCATCGCTTACATCCTTGCCGATCTCAATATGGATGTCATCGACGCAGGTATCGCGGTTCAGAACATGCACGCACCCTGGGAAGTTGTTTCCAAGGCGGATGTCTATGAAGCATACCGCGCATATATCGCTTTCTTAAAAGATATGGATTAACTGACAGGCTCCCTTAAAAGGAGCCTTTTGAAAGGAATCAAATGAGAATTATCATCATACGGCACGCCGATCCCGATTATATACATGACTCTCTGACCGAAAAGGGATGGAAGGAAGCGGAAATGCTGGCGGAAAGAATGGCAAAGGAGGAAGTGACCGATTTCTATGTCTCTCCCCTTGGCAGAGCCCAGGACACCGCTTCTTTGACCCTGAAGAAAACCGGCAGAAGCGCAGTCACACTGGATTGGCTCAAAGAATTTTCTCCCCGCATTCACCGTCCGGATGTAAAGCTGCGCACAACCCGTGCCTGGGACTGGATGCCTAACGACTGGACAGAGCGGGAAGGGATGTATTCCTATGAAGAATGGGGAGAGGATCCGATCATGAAAGAGGGCGGCGTGAAAAAGGAATATGATCATGTATGCCATGAATTCGATGCATTATTAGCACGCTATGGCTATGTGCATAAAGGAAAAACATTCCATGTTCAGCATGAAAGCCATGACACCGTCTGCCTGTTCTGCCACTATGGCATTGAAATGGTGCTGCTCAGCCATCTGCTGCAGATTTCCCCGATGCCTTTATGGCACGGCTTTGTCGCTTCCCCGTCTTCTGTAACTGTGATTCACAGCGAAGAAAGAGAAAAAGGCACAGCTTCTTTCCGGATCCGGCAGTTCGGCGATCTCTCCCATCTGTATGTGCACGGTGAAGAGCCATCCTTTGCGGCAAGATTTGCGGAATGTTTTGAAGATGAGGACCGTCACTGATACAATAGTAGGGCAGAACTGACCGGAGGATTATATGAAAATCAGATTCTATTATGTCCGCCATGGCGAGACGCTTTTCAACAAGAAAGGAAGAGTGTCCGGCGTGAGCGATTCTCCTCTTACCAAAACAGGAATCATCCAGGCCAAACGGGCGGGTGCCGCGCTTCATGATATCTGGTTTGACCGTGCATTCGTATCGCCTGCAGAGCGCTGCATCAATACTGCTGCCTATGTGCTGGAAGGCAAGAATGTGCCGGTTGAAATCATCGACGGTCTTCATGAATATGATTTCGGAAGACTGGAAGGAAGCCGCTTCACATCCCATCCCGATGAGCTCAAGCAGTGCTTTGATCTGATGGATTTCTCGGCTGTGGACGGGGAATCCAGAGCCAAATGCGAAGTGCGCGTGCGCGAAACATTCCGTGAAATCATTTCGAAGTGTTCGGATGGCGACCGTGTGCTGATTGCCGGACACGGCTATTTTGAAATGTTCCTGCTCAGAATTCTTCTGAACAAGGATGTCGACGCATTCAGAAGACTGCGCGAAGCCGATCACAGAAGCCCGATGCCCAACGGCGGAATCATGGCCTTTGATTATGATGACGGCGAATACTATACGCTTTCCATGCCGCATGAGCCGGAAACCTATATGCCGTTTGCGGAAGACAAGAAAGTTACATTCTATTATGTCCGCCATGGCGAAACACTCTTCAATATGTACAACCGCATGCAGGGTGCCTGCGATTCCCCGCTGACTGCCAACGGCATTCACCAGGCGGAAAGCGCAAGGGAAGCCCTGAAATATATTGATTTTGCCTTTGCCTATACATCCAGCGCCAAGCGTGCCCGCGATACAGCTGAAATTATTACAGCTCCCCATGGCATTGAAGCAGAACCCACACCGCTTCTCAAGGAAGTCAACTTCGGTGATTTTGAAGCAGTTGTCCGCGATTCATGGGCGGATGAAATCAATGAGCGCCATATGACGGAAAACTGGAAGGATGTCGGCGGCGAAGATGCCAATGATGTCAAGCTGAGAATTCTCAAAATGCTCGATCTTGCCTCAAGACGCGCAAGAAACAATGAGAATGTTCTTCTTGTGTCCCATGGTACCTATTACCTCAACATCCTATGGCAGATCTTCGGCATTGACCGTGAAGCTTATTTCACGGAATGCCGCAAAAACGGTAGACAGGGCATGCCCAACGGCGGAATCTTCGTCTTTGAATATTTCAACGGCGATTATAAAGTCCGCGAACTGATGATGTCTCCGGAAGAAGCACTGAAAAAATTCGGCTGATCATGACTGGCTGCACATGGATGCAGTCAGTTTTTTTCTTCCGGAAATGAAAAAGGATATTCCTTTTTACGGGAATATCCTGAAGGTTAATCTTCTTCTCTGTGGTCGAGGTCTGTATATTCCTGATCGCTGCCGATGTAGCGGTAGGCAGGACGGATAATGCGGTTGGCGAATTCGACTTCTTCCATTCTGTGTGCGCACCATCCGGCAACACGCGAGATCGCAAAGATCGGCGTGAAGAGATCTTCCGAAATGCCGAGTGTCCGGTAGACAAGACCGGAATACAGGTCCATATTCGCGCAGACATCCTTTGTCAGGCCTTTTTCTTCACGGAATACTTCCGGTCCGAGCTTTTCAATCAGACAGAGCAGTTCATACTGATCGCCGAAGCCTTTTTCATAAGCCAGATCTTTGAGATGATCGCGCAGGATTCTTGCACGGGGATCGCTCTTGGTATAAACCGCATGTCCGATGCCGTAGATCAGTCCGGAACGGTTTCCGGCTTCTCTGCGCATGATCTTGCGCAGGTATTCCTTGACCTCAGTCTCATCGTGGGTGTCTTTGATGTTTTCGAGCATATCATCGAGCTGGTGCATGACCATCAGGTTGGCGCCGCCGTGCTTGGGACCTTTCAGGGAGCAGATTGCGCCGGTGATTGCCGAATAGGTATCTGTTCCGGAAGAGGAGAGCACACGGTCAGTGAAGGTGGAGTTGTTGCCTCCGCCATGGTCCGCATGGACAATCATGCAGAGGTCCAGCAGCTTCGCTTCTTCTCTTGTATATTTCTGGTCCGGACGGTATGTCGCAAGAATATGTTCTGCTGTGGACAGTCCGGTAACAGGGTAATGGAAATATAAGGAACCGCGGTCATAGGCATGTTTCTTCGTCTGATAGGAATAGACCATCATCGTCGGCAGTTCGGCGATCAGGTTGATCGACTGGCGGATGATATTCTCGAGTGTGCTGTTTTCCGCATTTTCATCATAGCTGTACATCGAAAGCACGGCACGTGCCATCTTGTTCATGATGTTGGGGGAAGGGGTTGCGATAATAATATTTTCCGCAAATCCATCCGGCAGCTCCCTGTGCTTTTCAAGAAGCTGGCAGAAGCGTTTCAGATTTTCTCTTGTAGGCAGGGAACCGAATAAAAGCAGCCAGACAACTTCTTCAAACATGAAGCGGTCGGATCTGTCCGCTTCCTCGACAAGACGCATCAGATCGATGCCGCGGTAAATCAGTTTGCCGTCAATCGGAACCTTCCTGCCGTCCTCGGACCATTCGTAACCGACTACATCGCATATATTGGTCAGTCCGGCAAGCACACCGGTACCGTCAGGATTTCTTAAACCGCGCTTGACTCCGAGACGTTCGGAAACTTTCGGATCAATGAAGTTGTTTTCTCTGTACGCATCGCAGAGAACTGCTATTTCCTCCGGGCTGAACCCCGGCACATCAGGATAAATCATAGCCACCTCCGTATAATACTTCTATTTTATTGAGTTGATCCGATCGGTCAAGACTATGATATGGAAGAATGTAACAAAATCGTGTAAAATATTCAGAAAATAAGGAAAGGAGTTTCATTTTATGATCCTGCACAGTGAGCCCGCTGTACTCAAAGACGGCATCCCCGCAAATCCGGCGGCAGATCTTGACATCGCTGCCGCAAAAAAGAAGACGATCACTTACGGCATCCTCGATGCCCATGATAATCATTCCGATGAAGATATTCTTCATATCCGCTTTGATTCCCTGACCAGCCATGACATTACCTATGTCGGCATTATCCAGACCGCAAGAGCTTCCGGCATGAAGAAATTCCCGGTTCCCTATGTTCTGACCAACTGCCACAACACCTTATGCGCGGTCGGCGGCACAATCAATGAGGATGATCACCAGTTCGCTCTTTCCGCCGCAAAGAAATACGGCGGCATCTATGTACCGCCCTGTTTCGCAGTCATCCATTCCTACAACCGTGAAATGATGACAAAGTGCGGCAATATGATCCTTGGCTCCGATTCCCATACCCGCTATGGCGCTCTCGGCACGATGGGTGTAGGCGAAGGGGGAGGCGAGCTTGCCAAGCAGCTGGTAGAGCGCACGTATGATATGGCAAGACCGAAAACCGTTCTTGTCTGGCTGACCGGCAAGCCCAAACCCGGCGTCGGTCCCCACGATGTCGCCCTGGCACTTGTAGGAGCCACTTATGAAAGCGGCTTTGTCAAAAACAAGGCGCTGGAATTTGCCGGTCCGGGCATTGCCAATCTTTCCCAGGACTTCCGCAACGGCATCGATGTCATGACAACCGAGACCACATGCTGGAGCTCCATCTGGGAAACAGATGAAAAGACAGAAGAATACTATACAGTCCGGGGCAGAAAGGATGATTATAAGAAACTCTCCGTTCAGGATGGGGCTTATTATGATTCCTGGATTGATCTTGATCTTTCACAGGTTGAATCGATGATCGCTCTGCCGATGCATCCAAGCTATGCAATCGCGATCAACGAACTGAAAAAGGATCCTGCAAAATATCTGAAGGAAGCACAGGACAGAGCCAATTCCCAGCTTTCCGGAAAAGCGCAGATCGATCTGATGAAAACAATTGATGCGGATGGCAATGTCCATTGCGATCAGGGCATCATCGCCGGCTGCTCAGGCGGCGTCTATGAAAATATCAAAGCAGCAGCTTCCATTCTCAAAGGAAAGACAACCGGCAACGGCATCTTCCGTCTGTCCGTCTATCCTGACTCCATGCCTGCCTTCAAGGCACTGGCTTCAGAAGGAACAGTTGTGGATCTGATTGAAAGCGGCGCTGTCTTCCGCGAAGCGTTCTGCGGACCTTGCTTCGGCGCTGGCGATACGCCGGCCAACGGTGAATTCTCCATCCGCCATACAACCAGAAACTTCCCCAACCGCGAAGGCTCCAAGCCCGGTGAAGGACAGATCGCTTCGGTTGCGCTGATGGACGCAAGATCGATTGCCGCAACTGCTGCAAACAAAGGCATTCTCACAGCCGCAACGGATCTTGTAACAGAATATGAACCTGAAACAGTACAGTCCTTTGATACATCGATCTATGCCAACCGTGTTTATAACGGATACGGAAAAGCGGATCCTTCGGCTGAACTGACATTCGGTCCGAATATCAAAGACTGGCCCGCACAGCCTGCATTAAGCGATGATCTGCTTGTCAAAGTGGTCACGCATATCGATGATCCGGTTACCACAACCGATGAACTGATTCCGTCCGGCGAAACTTCTTCCTTCCGCTCCAACCCGATCCGCCTGGCACAGTTCACACTTTCCAGACGCGATCCGGCATATGTCGGCTGCGCCAAGGAAGTGCAGGCAATTGAAGCAGACCGCCTTGCCGGAACAATCGATGATGATCCGGCTGAAGTCTATGAAGCACTCAAGGCCTATGGCGTGGAAAGCGATCCCGATCATACAAACATCGCATCTGCGATCTATGCAAGAAAGCCCGGTGACGGTTCTGCCCGTGAACAGGCAGCTTCCTGTCAGAGGGTGCTTGGCGGAGCCGCAAACTTCGCGGAAGAATATGCGACCAAGCGCTACCGTTCCAACTGCATCAACTGGGGTATCCTGCCGTTTGTCACAGAGCAGGGCAGCGACCTTCCCAAAGGCGCATGGGTATTTGTCAAAAACATCCGTACTTCACTGCTTCATGAAACAGCGGTCGAAGCCTATGCCGTATTTAACGGCAATGTCACACCGGTAAAGCTTTCCCTCGGTCAGCTGACAGCTGAAGAAAAGCAGATCCTGGCTGACGGATGCCTGATTAACTATTACAGAAACTGAGCATAAGAAAAGAGCTCCGGAAATCAAATTCCGGGGCTCTTGCCTTGTTCTAGAGATCAGTATGCTCTGCGTCTTAAGACAAATGCAGTGATAAAGATCAGAAGGGAGAAGAACATCATTTCTGCATACAGACCGCTTTGATTTGAATCGGATGTATCGGGTGATGTTTTCTTTTTGTCTTCCTTTTTCACATTCAATGTGACTTTGGCACTTCCGTCATCAAATACAATTTCGATTTCATGATTTCCTGCATTCAGGCTTTCGAGATAAGAAGCCTTCAGTGTGACAACGGTGCTGCCGGAAACAGCTGTATAATCCTTATCTTTTTTCAGCTCTTTTCCATCTGCTTTGACAAGCAGGAAATGGGAGAAGCAGCTTTCATCATTTTCACTGCGCTGAACGGTGATTGTGACAGGTGCTTTGGAACCTTTGGAATAAGAAGCCGTATCGCCGCTTACCACAG
>CAMVGT010000043.1 GCA_947167125.1 uncultured Erysipelotrichaceae bacterium | reverse complement strand
GCGGTATCATGACAACTGTTCACGCTTACACAGGCGACCAGATGATTCTCGACGGCCCGCAGAGAAAGGGTGACGTTCAGAGAGCTAGAGCTGGTGCTGCTAACATCGTTCCGAACAGCACAGGTGCTGCAAAGGCTATCGGCCTTGTTATCCCTGAACTGAACGGCAAGCTCATCGGCGCTGCACAGAGAGTTCCGACTCCTACAGGATCCACAACAATCCTGCACGCAGTTGTTAAGGGTGAAGACGTTACTGTTGAAGGCATCAACGCTGCTATGAAGGCACAGGCTAACGAGTCCTTCGGTTACACAACTGAAAAGCTCGTTTCCTCCGACATCATCGGCATGAAGTATGGTTCCCTGTTCGATGCTAACCAGACAATGGTTTCCAAGATCGCTGACGGCGAATATCTGGTTCAGGTTGTTTCCTGGTATGACAACGAGAACTCCTACACATCCCAGATGGTTCGTACAATTAAGTACTTCTCCAACGTTAAGTAAGAGTAACTCATTATCGTGAAAAAGAGCTGCCGCGAGGCAGTTCTTTTTTGTTGTTGGGGATGACATGATAAGCGATCGGATATATTTTCTGTATAATTAGAATCATATGATGGATGATGTATTGGAAGGCCTGAATGAAGAACAGCTTCAGGCGGTAACAGAAACAGAAGGATATATCCGTGTTATCGCCGGTGCCGGCAGCGGCAAGACCCGTGCTCTGACACGGCGCTTTGCGTATCTTGTCAATGAACTCGGAATCCGTCCGGGCAATATTCTGTGCGTTACTTTTACAAACAAGGCCGCAAATGAAATGAGGCAGAGAATTCATGAACTGACCGGAGACAATGACACCGGTTATATCAACACGTTCCATGGCTTCTGTGTCTCAGTGCTGCAGGAAGATTCCCATGCGGTTTCCTATCCGAAAAGTTTCATGGTTCTGGATAATTCCGATATCGATGCGATGCTGAGAATCATCTATGAAGAAAGAGGCCTCACCCTGCGCGATATGACATTCGCAAACGCGAGGGACTATTTTGAAATGCGCAAGGGACTGTATGAACCGGATTATTATCTGCACATGATTCAGATGTCCCTCGAAGACCTGCATCAGCTGTATCTGCAGGCAGATAATGTGAATGACATTCTGTTCTACGGCTATCTCTATCAGGAAAAGAAATGTTTCGGCCTGGATTATAATGATCTGATTTTCTTTACGCTTTATATCTTCAGGGAAAATGAAGAAATCCGTCTGAAGTGGCAGAAGCGGCTGGAATATATCATGATTGATGAATTCCAGGATATTGATCCCCCGCAGTATGAACTGATGGAACAGCTGTGCGGCTATCACGGCAATCTGTTTGTGGTAGGCGATCCCGATCAGACCATCTATACATGGCGCGGTGCCAATGTCCGCTTCCTTATGGATTTTGATAAACGATTCATCGGCACAAAGACAATCATGATGATGAAGAACTACCGTTCATCCCCGCAGGTGATTGACTGTGCCAATTCACTGATTGAAAAGAACCGGAACAGAATCCGAAAAGATCTGATCCCGATGTGTCCGGCCGGACAGCCGGTCCGCTATCATCACGCACCGAATGCGGAAAAAGAAGCGCTGTGGATTGCAGAAGAAATAGAAAAGCTTCATGCAGAGGGTGTGGATTATAAAGACATCACAATTCTTTACCGTGCCCATTATGTGACAAGATCAATTGAAGATGTCTTTCTGAAAAAAGAACTTCCCTATACGATCTACAGCGGTGTGCAGTTTTTCGCAAGAGCGGAAATCAAGGATGCTTTGTGCTATCTGCGCATGATTGCATTCAAAGATGATCTTTCATTCCTGCGCATCATCAATCAGCCGCGCCGCAATATGGGAGACCGCAGAATTGCATGGCTGCAGGAAAAAGCTGCTGCTGATCAATGCACACTGTATGACGCATTGAAAGCCGGAATAGAAGATGACATCTTCTCCAACACAAAGGCAAAGAAATTTGTCGAGATGATTGAACGGTATTCGCGGACAGCCGATGAAAGACCTGCGTCTGTCATCCTTGGCGAAATACTGGATGAAAGCGGCTATGAGAAGATGCTGAGAACAGAAGGCTCACAGACACGTCTGGACAACCTGGCGGAACTCAAGCAGGCTGTTCATGAATATGAGGTATCATGCGGTGAAGAAACGGATCTTGTTTCCTATCTCAATCACGCTGCGATGTTCACCAATCTCGATACAGCTGATTACAAAGACCAGGTCCGCATGATGACAATCCATACCGCAAAAGGACTTGAATTTCCGTATGTATTCCTGTGCGGAATGAATGAAGGTATTCTTCCCAGCCGTAAAACCAATACAGAAATGCAGATGGAAGAAGAAAGAAGACTCGCTTTTGTCGCAATGACAAGAGCAGAGAAAGGCTTATACCTGTCCGACGCGGAGGGACAGAATTTCGACAGAACTTCACGCTATGTATCCAGATTTATCCTGGATATCGATAAAGAGTATCTTGTCTATGACAACGAACTGAAAGCGGATCTTCTCAAAGACTCGCAGTCCTATATCAGCCGCAGTGTGAAAAACATTCTGCCGGATGAAGAAAACCTTCCGTTTAAAGAAGGCGACCGGGTTGAACACAGGGTATTCGGACACGGCACGGTGGAAAAGATTGATTATCAGGAGGAAGCGGTATTTGTCAAATTTGACTCCATGGCCACCTCCAGAGGAATCTCATTGCGGGCGGCTTCGAAGCTGAAAAAGCTTCCCGGACTCAGTTAAAAACAAAGATTTAGCAAATTTACACATTGCCTGCTAATGCAAATAAGCCTTATAAATAAGGGCTTATTTGTTATTTTGAAATATTTTGATAAAAATATTTAGCACTTACCTATTGACAGTGCTAAAAATCTGAGTATAACTATAAGTGTAAGGTGAAAGACCTGATAGAGATAAAAAGAAAAGAGGTAACTAAAATGAAGTACGCAGTTAACAGACGCAATGATTTATTTGATGATATCTTCGATAACATGTTCAGAACACCGGTTATGAGCAACCAGGCAATGCTCAAGACAGACATCCACGAAAAAGACGGAAAGTATATCCTGGAAGTTGAGATCCCGGGCTATACAAAAGAAGATGTAAAAGTCAGCCTGTTCAACGGAACACTCACAATCAATGCTGAGCATAACGAAACCAATGAGGAAAAGGATACCAAGGGCAGACTCCTGAGACAGGAACGCTACATGGGCTCCTGCAGCAGAAGCTTCTATGTCGGCGATGCAATCAAGGATACAGATGTACACGCATCCTTCAATAACGGTATCCTGAGACTTGAAATTCCTACCGAACAGAAGAAGGAAGAAGAAACAAAGAAATACATCGACATTCTCTAAAAGAGAGCGATCAGAAAGTAAAAGCGGCTGAAACAAAGCCGCTTTTTTCTGCTCATAAGGAAATCATAGATGGATCAAAGATCCTGATGGATTCTGTCTGCTTATTCAAGTGATATATCACCGGATGCGCTCTTCAGGAATACGGAAGCCAGACCTTCTCCGACTGTCCATTCTCCTTCTGCCAGCCTTACTGTACGCAGACCGGTATCATTGGACAGCTCGCCGCTGACTGTCTGCAGGACTGCTGTATAATCGGTATCGCCGATTTCTGCTGTAATGTCGCCGCTTGTGGCGGAAACTCTGATCCTTTCAACTCTTCCTTCCGCGCGCAGATCAATATCGCCGCTGACAGTAAGCAGATCGATATCCGGGCATACAGCCGCAATATCCAAATCGCCGGACATCGCTTCCAGGCGGATCCGGTTTCCTTTATGTTCACGGATATCGATATCACCGGAAGCAGTCTGCGCATCGACAGAGCCGGAAGTTCTTCTCAGGCTGATGTCTCCGTTGTGCGTGGAAAGCTGAATTTCCGCACATTCAGTATCATCAAGATCGATGTCACCTGATCTGGTGCTGATCGAAAGTGCTTCAATTGCACAGTTATCAAATTCCCAGTCCCCGGATTCTGTTCTGCCTTCCAGTCTGAGCAGGGAAAGGCCGTCTGCTTCGGTATCGCCGGACAGCAGGCTGATTCTGATTTCATCAACTGTTTCCGGAACGGTAAGGCGCAGATGCGCACTGTCATCCGCACTGAAGGTAACAGTGCTGCCTTCCGTGCTGACGGACAGCTTGGCAAGAACGGCTGAGAATAAGCTTCTGGTCGGACTGAAATGGTAATCGAGTCTGTCGCCGGATTTCAGAAACAGATCCGGCGCGCCTTTATACGCTCCTTTGATAATCAATACTGTGCCGGGAACCGTGTCAATTGTTCCTTCTGAATCCTGACTGTGATCGTTGGACGCATAGGCTTCAATGTTTTTGACGGCAGTATTGACTGAGTCTGTCACCATGGAAGAAACATTGCGGATTGTGCTGTGCAATGTGGAAGATAAAGAATCCAGACTTCTTTTCAGTTCATTGGATGAACTCTCATTATTTTCAAAACCCATGTTCATCATTTTGATGTTTTCGGCAACTTCATCAACTGTTCCAAGATCCGCAATAATCTCATCGACGCTTCTTCCCTGATTCAGCCCCTCCTGGAAATGCGTTTCAAAGGTATCGTACATTTCTCTGCGGAAATCATCGGGATAGCCGCGAAGCTTTTCATTCAGCGCATTCAGATATTCCTGCTTTGTCATATCAATTTCTCCACTTTCTTTATAAACTGAAGCCATTCTTCTTTCTGGCTCTGCTGGTATTCTTTTCCTTTTTCTGTCAGATGGTAATACTTACGGGCCGGACCGGAAGGGGATTCTTTGAGATATGTCTCAAGATATCCGTTATCTTTCAGTCTTTTCAGAATCAGATACAATGTGCCGGCTGTGACCGACATTTCATTGGAGATGGCTTCTGTCAGCTCATAGCCATAGCGGTCGCAGTCACACAGCTGGCTGAGAACACATAATTCCAGAACACCTTTTTTAAACTGAGCATCCATAAAGCACCTCCTTAACTAAAATGTAACACATGCTATTATGCAATGCAATATAGTGATCGGAAGAAGTACAGAATATAGAATGAATATATGATCAGATTAAGCAATGCAAATGACTTTCCGGATGTTTACAGACTGATCTGTCTTCTGGAAAACAGATCATTTGATTATGAATCATTGAAACGGATTTATCATGAACAGCTTCAGGATGAGCGCTTTTTCTGCTTTGTATATGAAAAGGATCATGAAGTGACAGGACTGCTGAATATGAAGATGGAGAATCATCTTCATCATTGCGGAAAGGTGATGATGATCATGGAGTTTGTTGTTCAGGAAGAAAGCAGGTCTCAGGGAATCGGTTCTGAACTTTTTGAATATGCTGTTTCATATGCGAAAGAACATGGCTGTGTACGAATTGAACTGGAAACATCCATGTGGAGAGAAAAAGCCCATGCCTTCTATGAAAGACACGGGTTGATTAAAGATCATTACTATTACACCATGAATATCTGAAACGCCTGCCGGTTACAGCAGTTATCACCATGAAAAGAAACTAAAAGACCCGGAAATATTCCCGGGTCACAAGAAATCAATGAATTAAAGCAGAGGCATGTTGTTGGCGCTGCAGATGCGGATCATTTCATCCGGCCAGATCGATGCCTGCACTTCGCCGATATGCGCTTTATTTAATAACAGCATGCACAGTCTTGACTGGCCGATACCGCCGCCGATGGTATAAGGAAGTTCCTTATTCATAATCATCTGATGATAAGGAAGGGTGAGTCTTCCTTCGCAGTGCGCAGCCTGGCACTGTTCAACGATGGTGTTCTCATCCACACGGATGCCCATGGAGGAAATTTCCAGAGCCCGTTCCAGAGAAGGAAGCCAGAAGAACAGATCGCCGTTGAGATCCCAGTCATCATAGTCCGGAGCTCTGCCGTCATGCGGTCTTTTGGAGATATTCAGCGGTTTGCCGATGCGCTTGATGAAGACGCATCCTTTTTCTTTTGTGATCAGGTCTTCACGCTCTTTCGGTTTCAGATCCGGATACATATCTTCCAGTTCCTGGGAAGTGATGAAGAAGACATCGTCTGCCAGATGGCATACAGCCTGGGGATATTTATACCAGACTTCGTGTTCCATATGCTTGATGACCTTGAAGATGTTGCGGACTGTCGCTTCGAGCATTTCATCATTGCGTTCTTCCTTCGCAATGACCATTTCCCAGTCCCACTGGTCAACATAGACCGAATGCAGGTTATCCAGCAGTTCATCTCTGCGGATCGCGTTCATATTGGTATAAAGACCTTCATGGAGATTGAATCCGTATTTCTTCAGTGCCAGTCTCTTCCATTTTGCGAGTGACTGAACAACTTCGATTCTTTCTCCGCTCATTTCCTGGATATCGAAAGAGACAGGACGCTCGATACCGTTCAGATTGTCATTGAGACCGGAGCTTCTAGGCACAAACAGCGGCGCGCTGATTCTTGAAAGCCCGAGTTCCCGTCCAAGTTCCTTCTGGAATGTATCGCGGATGTATTTGATCGCTTCCTGG
Organism: uncultured Erysipelotrichaceae bacterium; assembly: GCA_947167125.1. Lineage (GTDB taxonomy): Bacteria > Bacillota_I > Bacilli_A > Erysipelotrichales > Erysipelotrichaceae > Bulleidia. Next base: position 14,669 of record CAMVGT010000043.1, on the reverse strand, counting down.
GTGTCCCTGACACTCAGAACCGGATCATAGTTTACAGGAATCTGTATTTCCATAATCTTGTCCCCCACATATGCGCATTATTGTACCACAAACAGGAGAAAGTAAAACATCGTAATTCAACGATTCAGTGCGTAAAAGTGTATATAAGAAACCAATTAAAACACTTGAAAACACAATTAAATTGTATAAAATATAATTGTTAAAAGGAGAAAGCATATGGCACGTTATGATATTGCGATTATCGGAACAGGTCCTGCCGGACTGGAAGCGGCAGTGACAGCGAAGGTAAGAAATAAAAACATCATTCTCTTCGGAAACAAGGATCTCTCCAACAAGATGCAGGTTGTCGATCATCCGATTCTGAACTACCTCGGACTTCCGTCCGTAACCGGTAAGGAAATGGCTGCGGCTTTCACAAAGCAGCTGGATGAACTGGGAATTGAAATTACCCAGGAAAAGGTGACATCCGTCTATGCGATGGGCGACTTCTTCGCTCTGCAGCTGGGAAACAACGAAATGGCAGAAGCGGACACCGTCATTCTTGCCAGCGGCGTTGTGGCAGGCAAGCCGTATCCCGGTGAAGAAAAGTATCTCGGCAGAGGCGTCAGCTATTGCGCAACCTGCGATGCGCCTCTTTATAAAGGAAAAGTGGTTTCCGTCATCGGCGGAAGCGCTGAAGAGGAAGCGGAAGCGGACTTCCTTGGCGAAGTATGCGAAAAGGTCTATTACTTCCCGCTTTATAAGGAAGAACCGAATTTCAGCCATGACAACATTATCGTTGTCAGAGAAAAGCCGGTTGAAATCAAAGGCGCCATGAAAGTGAACACACTGGTTACCGACCAGAATGAATATACAGTTGACTGTGTCTTTATCCTGAGAGCCGCACAGTTCCCCGGTCAGCTGGTTCCGGGACTTGCAGTGGAAGGCAATGCGGTTAAGGTGGACATCCAGATGAGAACAAATCTGCCCGGATTATTCGCCGCAGGCGATATTGCCGGTCAGCCGTATCAGTACATCAAGGCTGCAGGACAGGGCAATACAGCAGCACTTTCCGCTGTAAACTATCTGGCGGAAAAGAAACGGAATGGTTAATATGCCTGAAACATATGATTGCCTGCGTCTGGATCACCAGATCTGCTTTCCGCTCTATGCCGCAGCCCGCAAAGTAACCGGACAGTATGCCCCTTACTTCAAGGAACTCGGCATCACATATACGCAATACATTGTATTTATGGCTCTGTGGCAGCAGGACAACCAGACGGTTTCCGAAATCTGCACAAAGCTTTACCTCGACTCCGGAACAGTCACGCCGCTTCTGAAAAAGATGGAGGAAAAAGGATGGCTGATCCGCACAAGATCAAAAGAAGATGAAAGAGTAGTCAGAATTTCATTGACTGAAAAGGGATGGGCCCTGCGTGAAGAATGCCTGAAAATCCCTGCTGCCGTCGGCTCCTGCATTCATCTGAATGCGGAAGATGCCGCTAACCTGTACCGAATTCTGCATCTGCTTCTGGAAGGCGCAATCTATGACAGCGAATAACAAACCTGCAGACCGCGATGCGGTGATTATCCGCACCAGCATTATCGGCATTGCCGCAAATATTTTCCTGGCCGCATTCAAAGCATTTGTCGGTATTGTGGCCGGTTCTATCGCCGTCATTATGGACGCGGTGAACAATCTGTCTGACGCAATGTCGTCACTGATCACGATCATCGGCACAAAACTCGCATCCCGCCGTCCAGATGCCAAACATCCCTACGGATACGGCAGAATCGAATACCTCAGTGCCGCGATCATCTCGGTCATCGTCTTATATGCCGGTGTGACATCGCTGGTTGAATCGGTGAAAAAGATCATCGATCCGGAAGTTCCGGATTACTCGGCTGTTTCGCTGATCATTATCGCAGCAGGCGTCATCGTAAAGATTCTGCTTGGCAGATATGTCAAAAAGGTCGGTGAGGATGTCGATTCCGATTCATTGATCAACAGCGGCGAAGACGCGACAATGGACGCAATCATCTCCTCTGCGACATTGGTTGCGGCAGTCATCTTCATGATGACAGATGTTTCCCTTGAAGCATATCTTGCGGCAATTATCTCCGTCATGATTATCAAGAGCGGCATCGAGATGCTCAGCGGCATGATCAGCAGAATGCTGGGAGAACGTGTGGACAGTCAGCTTTCCAAAGAAATCAAAGCGACAATCTGCGAGACAGAAGGCGCACTTGGCGCATATGATCTGTTCCTGCATGACTACGGTCCTGACAGAATGATGGGCTCCGTTCATGTCGAAGTTCCCGATACCATGACAGCGGATCATCTTGATGTCATGACCCGTGAAATTGAAAAGAAAGTCTTTGCGAAGCATCATGTCGCACTGACTGCGGTCGGTTTCTATTCCAAAAACACAAAGAATGATGAAACTGCCGCAATTTACGAAAACATCCGCAGAATTGTCAGTGACATCGACCATGTCATGCAGATTCATGGCTTCTATTGTGATACGGCAAAAAAGGAAATGCGTTTTGACGCAGTCATCGATTTCAAGGCACCGGACAGAAATGCTGTCTGGCAGCAGGTATGCGCAGCTGCCCAGGAAGCCTATCCGGAGTATCAGATCACAGTCGCCATGGATTCTGATACAGCAGACTGAATATGAAAAAATACTTTCTGTCTTTAAAGCAAGAGCAGAAAGTATTTTTTACTTTAATCCGATTTCAAATGAAGAATCATAGGCATGGACGACATTGTCGATCATCGACCGATAGAAGCTGTCCTTGCCCGGGAAGATATCATAGCTGAGATCCTTATACCATACGGAATGGAATTCTTCGTAATTGATATTCCATGTATAGAGAAGATCGATCTTCACATCTTTGATTTCACAAGTGACAGTACCGTCGGGCAACACCGTTTTGCTTAAAACAAGCGAGCTTGCCATACCGGTGTTCACATCATCATAGGTTGTATAGTCAGGGAAATCCTGGCCGTTGATCGCATTGCCGAATGCGTAATAGCAGAGTGCTTTTCCGTCATTCAGCCATTCCACCGGCTGGATGTTATGGGCATGGTTTCCGATGATCAGATCCGCTCCCGCATCTGCCAGCTGCTGCGCCAGACGGATCTGTTCCTCATCCGGGTTATGGGTATATTCTGTTCCCCAATGGATGGAGACAATCACAAAATCTGCTTCTTTGTCAGCTGCCGCGACTGTATCCAGCATTTCATTTTCAAACCCACGGTATTGATTGACCATGTATTCTCTTCCGACAGGACAGAGATTTCCGTTCATATCATAGGTCCAGGCGGTAAACGCATAGGTGATGCCATTGATCTCATGGATAATGGAGGCGTCATGTTCCTCCTGTGAAATATATGTGCCGTCTGTAATGATTTCGGGATGTCTTTTCCAATAGGCATCCGATCCTTCAATTCCTTCCGGACCTTTATCAAGCGAATGATTGTTGGCGGTTGAGACGAGGTTGAAGCCTTTGGAAATCATATAATCGCCGAAGGACTGCGGACAGTTGAAATGCGGGAAGGGAGTGATCCCCAGTTCATCTCCGCCGAGAATGCTTTCCTGATTGTAGAAGGAAAGATCATAATCAGCCGCAAGATCCGTAATGCCGTCCATCTGCGATGCCCAGTCATAGCTTCCGTCATACTGCAGCGCGTCAGCTGAATTGTTCACCTGCACCAATGCGTCTCCGATCATAAACAAAGAAGCGGTATGGACTTCCGGCTCCGGCTCCGGCGTAGGCGTGGGAGTGGAAACAGGAACGGTTTCTTCAGATCTGTGCTCTTCGGGCTCTTCCTTTTCATAGGCTGTATCTTCCTTTTTGGGAAACAGGAATACAGCAGCGCATACAATACAGAACGCAAGCAGGGCAATTCCTGCAAACAGAACAGATTTTCTCAGTCTTCTTTTTCTTCTTCTTTTCATACAGAAGAATTTTAACACTGTTTGAATGTGTTTGATGACCGCAAAGGAAAAACCATGCAAAGTCTTTGCGGCACATAAGCAGGTATGCCTTATGCAGAACAGATCATAAGACGTTAAAAAAGCTTCCCAAACGGGAAGCTCAGGATCAGGCTGCGGCCTGTTCAAACTGTGAATTGTAGAGTTTGGCGTAGAAGCCGTCTTTTTCAAGAAGCTCTTCGTGCTTTCCGATTTCCACAATATCGCCATGATCCATGACGATGATCATATCCGCGTTGCGGATGGTGGAAAGACGGTGGGCAATCACAAACGAGGTTCTTCCTTCCATGAGTTTTTCCATACCCTTCTGGATGAGAATCTCCGTTCTCGTGTCGACGGAAGAGGTTGCTTCATCGAGAATCAGGATCTTGGGATTGCTCAGGAAGGCGCGGGCAATGGTCAGAAGCTGTTTCTGGCCCTGCGAGATATTTGTGGATTCTTCGTTGATGACTGTCTGATAGCCATCCTCGAGGGTACGGATGAAGTGATCGACATACGCATCTTCCGCTGCTTTGATGACCTCTTCATCAGTCGCGTCCGTACGCCCGTAGCGGATGTTGTCCATGATGGTTCCGGAATGGAGCCATGCGTCCTGCAGCACCATGCCGAAGCAGTCGCGCAGGTCTTTTCTTGTCATGTCGGTTGTCTTTTTGCCATCCACATAGATATGGCCGCTGTTGAGCTCATAGAAGCGCATGAGCAGATTGACGATGGTGGTCTTGCCGGCGCCGGTCGGACCGACGATGGCGATCTGCGAACCGCGTTTGATATAGGCGGAGAAGTCATGGATGATGATCTTGTCGGGATTGTATCCGAAGACAACATCCTCAAATGTGACACTGCCTCTGACGGCGACATTGCCGTTTTCATCACGGATATTGATCGGATGGTCTGTATCGGGAATTTCTTCCTCTTCTTCAAGGAATTCAAAGACTCTTTCCGCAGCAGCAGCTGTCGACTGCAGGATGTTCATGATCTGCGCCGTCTGGGTGATCGGCTGGTTGAAGTTTCTGACATACTGAATGAATGCCTGGATATCGCCGATCGCAAGACCGTTATGAATGGCAAGATAGCCGCCTAATACACAGCAGCCGACATAGCCGACGTTGCCGATGAAGTTTGTGATCGGTTGCATCAGGCCGGACATGAACTGCGCTTTCCATGAAGCATCGTAGAGCTTGCTGTTGAGGTCTTTGAATTCACGGATGGAACGCTCTTCGCCGTTGAATGCCTTCATGACAAGATGGCCGCCATACATTTCTTCAATATGACCGTTGACATTGCCGAGCGTGGATTGCTGGGCGCGGAAGTATTTCTGCGAATGCGATACCACAAACGCCGCCGCAAGACCCGACAGAGGAACCACAACCAGAGCCATGATTGTCATCTGCCACGAAATTGAAACCATCATATACAGCACGCCGCAGATTGTCACCAGCGAGGTGAAGACCTGCTGGATGGACTGGTTGAGCGACTGCGATACAACAGAAACGTCATTGGTGACTCTGGAAAGCACTTCGCCATGAGTCTGGGTATCAAAGTATTTCAGAGGCATCCGGTTGATCTTTTCTGAGATTTCCTTTCTCAGCTTATAGGTGATCTTCTGGGTGACACCGGCCATCATCCATCCCTGGAAGTAATTGAATATGACAGAAGCGACATAGATGGCAAGCAGTGTTTTCAGGATGTTTCCGATCTTTGTAAAATCAATACTGCCGGTACCGGAATACTTGGCAATCAGACCCTGCGCAAGCGCCGTTGTCGCAGAGCCGAGAATTCTCGGACCGATGATACCGAAGATGGTGGAACCGATCGCAAACAGGACTATAATCACGATCTGCAGATAGAACGGACGCATGTAGCGGATCAGCTTGGCGATCGTGCCTTTGAAGTTTTTGGCTTTATCGCCGGCCATCATGCCGCGGCCGCCCGGCCCTCTGTGGGGAGCGTTATTGTTTCTTCTCTCACTCATAGCCCAGTTCCTCCCTGCTCAGCTGAGACAGAGCGATTTCCTGATAGACCTGACAGTTCTTCATAAGGTCGGCATGTTTTCCCTGGCCGGCCACTCTGCCCTGATCCAGAACGATGATCCGGTCACAGTGCATGATTGTGCTGATTCTCTGGGCGACAATGAATACCGTCGCCTTGTTCTTTTCGATCATTTTGTTCAAAGCTTCCCTCAGCTTTGCGTCGGTCTGGTAGTCAAGAGCACTGAATGTGTCATCGAAGATGTAGATCTTTGCCTGCTTGGTTAAAGCTCTGGCAATGGACAGTCTCTGTTTCTGACCGCCGGATACGTTTGTGCCGCCCTGGGAGATCGGCTCTTCAATGCCGTGCTCCATGCGCGATACAAATTCTTCCGCCTGTGAAACCTTCAATGCGTTGTCAATTGCTTCATCAGATGCGTTTTCATCCGCATAGCGCAGATTGGATTCGACGGTTCCTGAGAAAAGCACGCCTTTCTGGGGCACATAGCCGATCAGATCGCGCAGGTCCTTCTGATTGAATTCACGGATATCCATGCCGCCATAGCGGACAGCGCCTTCGGTGACATCAAAGAATCTTGGAAGCAGATTGATCAATGTTGATTTTCCGGAACCGGTGGAGCCGATCAGTGCGACGGTTTCACCCGGTTTTGCCTCAAAGCTGATATCTTCAAGCACATTCATTTCCGCCTTTGGATAGCGGAAGCTGACATGGTCGAAGGTGACGGTCTGACTGCCTTCAGGTACTGCTTTCGGTTTTTTGGGATCATGGATTGCCGGCTCTGTTTCCAGCACTTCAAAGATACGTCTTGCGGAAACAGCGGAACGGGGAATCATGATGAAGATCATCGCAACGATCATGAAGGAAATCAGCACATGGGTGGCATACTGCAGGAATGCCATCATATCGCCGATCTGCATGGCACCCAGATCAATCTGGTTGGCGCCGATCCAGATGATCAGAATGGAAACGGTACTCATGATGAATGTCATGATCGGAGAAATGACCGCCATGACACGGTTGAGGTAGATATTCAGCTTTGTCAGATCAGAGTTGGCCTCATCAAAGCGCTTCTCTTCTGTTTCCTGATTGTTGAAGGCGCGGATTACCAGCATGCCTTCAAGCTGTTCACGGATGACAAGGTTCAGCCGGTCAACCATTTTCTGCACAATTCTGAACTTGGGAATTGTGACGGAATAGGTAATGACCATTAAACCGATCATCAGCAGCACTGCCCAGCCCAGCACTGCTGCCAGGCTCCTGTACCGCAGTACTTTAAATAAGGATGTAAGGCCCATCATCGGGGCAAACAGCACAATCCTCAGCATCATCGTGATAATCATCTGTACCTGCTGTACATCGTTGGTGGTTCTTGTGATCAAAGATGCTGTGGAGAAGCGTGAGAATTCTTCTGAAGAAAATGATTCAACCCGGGCAAAGATGTCATTGCGCATATTGCGGCAGGCACCGGTTGCGGTTCTTGCGGCAAGGAAAGAGGATGCAATGGCAGCCAATGATGCCAGCAGGGCGATTCCCAGCATGATCAGTCCTTCGTGAAAGATATAATCATTCTGGATCTTCTCCGTATCCATGCCGAGGGACGCATATTCATTCTTGACCATGAGGATCCGCAGGGCATTGAGATTGTCCTCGGTATAGTCTTTCAGCTGTTCCTGCGCCTGGCTCATGATCTGCTCAGCCATGGCTGGATTGCCTTCCAGCATTGCCCATACAGCATCGGGATCGGTATCACCCTGGGCTGCGTTCATCACCGAAGCAATGAGGAATGCCTTCTGGATTCCTTCTGTGTCCTGAGCGGCGTCTTTTAAGATGAAGACATTGTCAGCGGAAGTGACGCTTTCAGGAAAATCCGCACCGCCGCGGGAAACTTCCTGATAAGTGCCGTTGAATGTTTCAAGATCCGCTTCACTCATGAAATACTTCATGTGCGAAACGGTCGACGTACTGAGCACCTCTGAAAGCGGGCTTGTAATGCCGCCGTACTGAATGCCGTAGGTGACGATTCTGGACATGTAATCCGGCAGAGCCAGATCCGCCTGCACCTGGGCAAACACAAGGGCGACAATCGCGATTACCGACAGCCAGAAGGGCTTCAGATACCGGAATGCTTTTGTCATAAAGAACCTCTGTTATCTGTTTCAGAACCTAATTCTATTCTAAACTCCGGTAAAGAAAAAGAGACATGCTATGCAAAATGAATGACTTGTAAAGGAAGGGAAATACTTTGCCTTGAATTACAAATGAAATGTATATCAGCAGGTTGAATACATGCTGCAAATTCAGCTGAAAGAAGGGAATTTTGACCGTTCAGACAGTATCCTGACCGTTGAGACAGCAGATATTGACCAGCAAATTGTTACATGCTGGATTGTAATCGCAAATAAAGATCCTGTTCGGACAGCAAACCATAGTAAAAAGTGCGGTTTCAATAAGCGCCGGCTTCATCATCTTCCTGATTCGTTGATTTGATTGTTTTTGATTGATCGCCATTTAGAAATGTTTTAGTCTTTTATCCTGTAAAAAAGCAGTGCAGTTGCGCAGGCTGTTATGATCCCGTCAACTGTCAGTTTAGCAAGCGAACAATCGTCATGGCTGCAGTTCTTATTCATGCCTTTCAGTGCGACGAGGTTTGCATTTACGTGCGCAGAATGGATGCATAATATGAAGAACTCTGCAGCTAGCTGGATTACATTAAAGAAAGGTGCTGTTAAACAATCGGTTAATTCCGAGAGGTAAACAGCTCCTTTTCCGTTGTCTCACAGAGAAGTAATTCAGCTATCGATTCTTATCTGAAAACAGATCTTCCCCGGTGATCAGATCATACCGGCCTGATGTAAAACTGAATCCGGCGGAACAGACAAATCCGATTTGTCTGAATACAATCCCTTCAATATTCTTAAGCTGCTGCTCTTCTTTTTCACATTCATCTTCTGACATCGGTTTTGTATAGAATTTGCATTCGATAAAGTCGTAACCGTCTGATCTTTTCAGAACACAGTCAAATTCACCGTTCGTATGTGCTGCAGGATTGTCAAACCAGTATGTTCCGAAATCGAGGATATCAGTCATCTGTCCGGTAACTGATAATCTTCTGAAATACTGCAGCGAAATCTGTTCAAATCGTCTGCTTATAAACTGTGTAAGCGAAGGTTTGATATAAGTTTCATAATAAGTATCTTCGCCAAGTCTGAATATTAAAGATTCATTTCCGAATACATAAGTGAAATAGAAACGAATCAGATTATCCCGTATTTCATAAAACTGTTTCTTTTTATCAGAGGGTTTGTTGATGGGAAATGTTTTTTCAATCATTTCCATATTCATCAGGTTTTTCAGCTGTTTGTCGAGAAGGCCGTTGTTGTTTCCTGAGAGACGATCATTGAGCTCGGAATATCTTTTCTTTCCGTTTCCGATAACCTGAAAGATTCTGATATCATATGCTTTCTGAATTTCTTTGAGAATAACACTTTCGATATAGACACGGAGGATTCCTGTGTCACGCAGGATCAGCTGAACGATATTCTCTTTCATCGGCTTTGAAGGATTGATCTGTGACAGCACATACGGCGATCCGCCAAAAACAGCATAATTGGCAATTTTTCTGTTAATGTCATTCTGCGGATAAAAATCTCCTGACTCAAAATAGTCAAATGCCTCCAGGTGTATAATCTCAGTAAACCTGCCGAATAAAGGGTTCTCTTCTTCAAGCAGTTCCGTCATAACTGTAGTATAAGAACCGCATAAAATCAGTTTGACATGCGGTGGGAGACGGTCGATAACGGACTGCATGTAGGAATCAATCTCATGTTTCGTTCCTGATGCTTTCATATATGAATATTCATCCAGAACAATCAGTATTTTGCGGTTCAGTTCCGATACGAAAGAAAAAAGATCCATCAATGAGTCAAAGTGCATAACAGGCAGATTAAGACCTGCACATACACTTCTGCACAGCAATTCTATATTGCCCTGAAGTGTTGTCTGTGCACAAAGATGATTAATAACAATTCCATCGAACGATCTGGCGGCTTCGGCAATCAGAAAGGACTTTCCGATCCTCCTTTTTCCGTAAACCAGAACCGCAGATCTGCCGTTACTGTCCAGCTGATCTTTCAGCTGCCGCAATTCTTTATTTCTGTTCAGAAACATATAACCTCTTTACTGAATGATATTTCACTGAATATAAATTCAGTATAAAGATGTTGCCTTCTGCTGTCAATATCGTGTCAATCGTCAAACTGAAAAGGATGCATGTCCGCTGCACAGCATGTCATCACAAAAATCCGGCAGAAGGCTTCTGAAAATATAGTTAATAAGCAGCTTTTGCGGGAAATATCCGATGCAATGTACGTTTCGGATTGTACAATGATTTCAGAAGAACACGCATTGCACAGAGAAAGTGAGAAACGTATGGCAGAAGATACCAGGTCCCTTTATATCCGCCTGTATGAAGAAATCAGGGATGACATCGTAAACGGTGCATATGAATACGGAAGCCGGATCCCGGCAAAAAGACAGATGGCGGAAGAAAAAGATATCAGTGTCATCACTGTCGAGCATGCCTATGATCTTCTGCAGGAAGAAGGATATATCGAATCCAGGCCGCGCAGCGGGAATTATGTGATCTACCGTCAGAGCGATCTGTTCCCGGTTGTGAAAAATCCGGAACTGCCTGAAACAAGATATGAACCGGAAGATGATACTTTCCCGGTTTCTGTATACATCAAAGCTGTGCGCAAGGTGCTTAATGAAAAAGCGGACAGACTTCTGGTCCGTACCGAAGGAAGAGGCGGTATAGAAATCCGTACAGCTCTGGCTTCCTATCTTGCCCGCTCAAGAGGCATGCATGTGGATCCTTCCCAGATTGTAATCGGGGCAGGTTCGGAATATCTGTATTCCCTGATTGTGCAGCTTCTGGGAAGACAGCGGATCTATGGCATTGAAGATCCGTGCTATGAAAACATCATCCGGATTTATGAACATAATGACGTGGCAACCGACAGACTGAAACTCGGCACCAACGGCATCCGCACAAGCGAACTGCAGAAAACAGAAGCCACTGTTCTGCACGTGACGCCTTATCACAGCTATCCCTCAGGCAGATCAACCGATGCCTCCAAGCGGACAGAATATATCAAATGGGCAGAAGAACAGGATGCATTCATCATTGAAGATGATTATGAATCGGAATTCTCGCCTTCCCTGAAGGCACAGCAGACATTATTCTCGATGGAACCGAAGCGCCATGTCATTTATCTGAATTCCTTCACGCAGACGATCGCGCCATCCATCCGCACCGGATATATGATCCTTCCCTCAGAACTGACGGAGCCGTTTTTAAAGATCATTTCCGGCAATTCCTGTACAGTTTCCGCCCTTTCTCAATACGTGATTGCGGAGCTTCTGAACAGCGGAAGCTTTGAAAGACACATCAACCGCATACGCAGAAAGCGCAGACGTGTGGGAGAGTGATGAAAATCGCTGTCAGATTCTTTACATTCATTCATATTTTGTTAATATATTTGTGCACTTCAGTTTGGTAACTGCAACCCGGTCGGGATGGAAGGATGGAGCTATGGCGTCAATGGTTATGACTCTCCAGACAAAAGATGTATTATTCGGTAACTGCAGGGTTTTTGCGCGCGCAGGCGAGCTTTCATCCGCAGTGACAGCACACATATTGGAACCAACAGCCTGAGAGATTTTCTGCAGGCTGATTTTTTTAGGAGGAAAGGCAATGAAAAAAGCAGCAGTAATTATGGGATCCGACAGTGATCTGCCCGTCATGTCCAAAGCATTCGGGATTCTGGAAAGCTATGGGATTCCCTTTGAAGTACATGTATATTCCGCTCACCGCACACCTGCGGAAGCGGCATCCTTCGCGGAAAACGCGAAAGCAAACGGATTCGGCGTCATCATCGCCGGTGCCGGAATGGCTGCGGCCCTGGCCGGTGTTCTGGCAGCGCACACAACATTGCCCGTGATCGGCGTACCGCTGAAATCAGCAGTACTCGAAGGAACAGACGCATTGCTGGCGACAGTCATGATGCCCAGCGGCATCCCGGTTGCGACAGTCGCGATTGACGGAGCGAAGAATGCGGCATATCTGGCAGCGGAAATCCTCGCACTTGGCGATGATGAACTGGCGGAAAAGATTGCGGCAGACCGCAGAGCACAGAAGGAAGCGGTTCTGAAAAAGGACGCGGCTCTTCAGGAAAAGCTTGCAGAGAAATAAGGAAGGTAACGCACAATGGAAAAAAGCTACAGTGACAGCTACAAGGCTGCCGGTGTTGATGTGACAGCCGGCTACAGATCGGTTGAACTCATCAAATCCCATGTCGCAAGAACAGCGACAGCAGGTGTCCTTGACGCAATCGGCGGATTCGGCGGAATGTTTGCGCCGGATATGAAAGATATGGAACGCCCGGTTTTTGTTTCCGGAACGGATGGCGTCGGCACAAAAGTAAAACTCGCGTTCAAGCTCGACAAGCATGATACGGTCGGCATCGACTGTGTCGCAATGTGTGTCAACGACATCATCTGCACAGGCGCAAAGCCTCTCTTCTTCCTTGATTATATTGCCTGCGGCAAAAACATCCCTGAAAAGATCGAACAGATCGTCAAGGGTGTCGCAGAGGGCTGCGTACAGTCCGGCGCTGCTTTGATCGGCGGGGAAACAGCGGAACATCCGGGTCTGATGAAGGAAGACGAATACGATCTTGCCGGATTCTCTGTCGGCATGATTGATGAAAAGAAAGTTCTGGACAAGGCAAATGTCAAGGCCGGCGATGTGATCATTGCCCTGCCTTCCAGCGGTGTCCATTCCAACGGATTCTCCCTTGTCAGAAAAGTATTCGATATCGAGAATTCCGATTCCTTATATAAATATGAAGACAGACTCGGAAAACCGCTCGGTGAAGTGCTTCTGACACCGACAAAGATCTATGTCAAACCGGTTCTCGATCTTCTTTCAAAAGTCAATGTGAAATCCATTGCCCACATCACAGGCGGCGGCTTCTATGAAAACATGCCCCGTGCATTTGAGGAAAATCTCAGTGCTGTGATTCATAAAGGCACATGGAATGTGCTTCCTGTATTTGACCTGATTCAGGAAGTCGGAAACATTCCGGAACATGATATGTACAACACCTTCAACATGGGTGTCGGCATGATCGTGATCACCGCAAAGGAAGATGCTGAAAAGGCCGTAACGGTTCTGAAAGAAAACGGAATTGAAGCATCCGTGATCGGTGAAATGATCGAAGGCGATCATTCTGTCATCATTGAGGAGCAGTAAATATGGTCCGGATCGCGGTCATGGTTTCCGGCGGAGGAACAAACCTGCAGGCGCTGATTGATGCTGAAAAAGCAGGTCAGATTCCGCACGGAAAGATCGAACTTGTTGTAGCGAGCAATTCCAAGGCCTACGCGCTTCAAAGAGCGGCGGACGCCGGAATTGAATCTGCAGTTGTTTCAAGAAAGGCCTATGCGTCCCAGCAGGAATTCGATCAGGCAATTCTTGATACACTCAGATCCCATGAGATTGACATGGTCATTCTCGCAGGCTACCTGAGCATTCTGTCCGAAACGGTCATTCAGGCTTATCAGGACAGAATCATCAATATTCATCCGTCTTTGATTCCTTCTTTCTGCGGCAAAGGCTTCTATGGACTGAAGGTTCATGAAGCGGCTCTGGAAAGAGGAGTGAAAGTCACAGGCGCAACCGTCCATCTGGTCAATGAGATTCCGGATGGCGGACGGATTCTTCTGCAGAAGGCAGTCGCTGTGGAAGAAGGGGATACACCCGAAGTACTGCAGAGAAGAGTTATGGAGCAGGCCGAATGGATTCTTCTGCCGAAAGCGGCAGAGCTTCTGGCTGCACAGTTAAGTGAGGAGGAATAACACATGAAAGCAGTGAACTTATTTGATTATCTGAGCGCAAACGAATATCCCGGCCGCGGTATCGCGATCGGCAGAACACCCTGCGGAAAGAAGATGCGCATTGCGTACTTCATCATGGGCAGAAGCGAAAACAGCAGAAACAGAGTCTTCGTCACCGACGGCGACGGCATCCGCACACAGGCTTTCGATCCTTCCAAGATGCAGGATCCTTCCCTGATCATCTACGCACCGGTCAGAGTGCTGGGTGAAACAACCATCGTCACCAACGGCGATCAGACTGACACCATCTATGATTTCATGGCGGAAGGCAAGAGCTTTGAAGACGCCCTGCGCACAAGAACATATGAACCGGACGGACCTAACTGGACGCCGCGCATTTCCGCGGTTGTCAAAGGCGACTCCTATCAGATGTCCATTCTCAAGAGTGCGGACGGCAATCCGGACAGCACTCACAGACAGTTCTTTGATTTCACAAATGAACTGAACGGATGCGGACACATCATCCACACATACCGTGAAAACGGCAATCCGATTCCTTCCTTCGAAGGCGAACCGGTTTTATGGGAAATGGAAAAGATGCCGTTTGACGAATGGAGCGACAATGTCTGGAAGGCACTGAACAAAGACAACAAGGTATCCCTGTTTACCAGAGCAATCGATATCGAAACAGGCGAAACAAAGACAAGAATCTATAACAAGCATGAGGAGGAATAAGAACCATGGCTAAGGAACTTGAACTGAAATACGGCTGCAACCCCAACCAGAAACCGTCCAGAATTT